>JAIBAI010000029.1 GCA_019695235.1 Bacteroidia bacterium
ATGTTGGATGAATATTGTGAGTTGATAGAAACGCAGGGCTATAATTACCTTGAGCAGATTGAGCAATCGTTGCAAGACCTTGTTGCCAATGATGCGGGCGGTGAAAAGACCAATGCGGTGCGCACCCGCCTAGTGAAAGAAATTCAGAAAAACCCTGACAATCAGATATTTTCAGATTTATTGGTGTGGTTGTTTGTACAAAAGAAAGACTTTGAATCAGCCCTGATACAATGCAAAGCCATTGACAAGCGTATGGGCGAAAATGGCAGAAGAGTCTTAGAATTGGCGCGGGTTGCCGTGAGCAATGAGCAGTTTGAAACAGCAAGAAAAGCCTACCAATATGTGATTGACAAAGGGCCCGGAGAGATGTATTTTCAGGCAAGGAAAGAACTGTCAGTGGCGCTTTACCGAAAGCTTGTTTCAGCGGTTTCATATACCCCTGCTGAACTTGAAGAGCTGCGTAGTTTGCTGGTAAAGACACATTATGAATTGGGTGGGGGCGAAGCCGCCGCTCCTGTGGCCATCCGGCTGGCACATCTGATGGCATTTTATGTGAATAAACCCGATTCGGCACTTGCCATATTGCAGCCATACACCGAACCGGGAGCAGGATTGCCGCTGAGGTTGCTCAACGAAGTGAAGTTAGAAATTGCAGATATTCAACTGTTGCAGGGCGAGATTTGGGAAGCAACCCTTACCTATTCACAGGTAGAAAAATCAATGAAAAATGATACCCTGGGGCAAGAGGCGAAGTTCAGGAATGCAAAGCTGGCTTACTACAAAGGTGAATTCGACTGGGCAAAGGCGCAATTGGATGTGCTCAAAGCGGCAACCTCAAAACTCATTGCCAATGATGCGCTTGAATTATCATTGCTGATTGCTGATAATACCGTTTACGACACTACCGGCGAAGGTTTGCGAATGTTTGCCCGGGCCGACCTCTTGTTGTACCAGAACAAACCTGCATTAGCGCTTGAAACACTTGATTCGCTGGCACGTGGTCTTCCTGAAACAACACTTGCTGATGATATTTTATACCGGAAAGCAAATATTGCCATCCGACAGGGGCGTTATACCGATGCAATTGGTTTTCTTGAGCAGCTTTTAACGGCATACCGTACCGATATACTTGCAGACAATGCCTTGTTTTTATTAGCCGGATTGTATGAAAAGCAACTCAAAGAACCGACAAAAGCAATGGATTTATACAAAGAATTGCTTACTGATTTTCCCGGAAGCCTGTACGTTGTTGAAGCAAGAAAACGTTTCAGGATGCTACGTGGCGATACCGTTCAATAGCTGTTTTCAGCACTGAATTCACTTGCCTTACAATTTAACCTTACCTTTGTGGCTGTTGTATGGGAATACGTTCAATTTTAGCCAAACCACTTGCTGCCTGGGTAGCTGGTAAGAATAAAAAATGGAGCAGCCGCCCGGCTGAAACACAGCAAAAGCTATTCAATAAACTCATCAGCAAGGCCGCAGGCACAGCGTTTGGAAGAGACCACCGTTTTGACCAGATAAAATCATACGAAGATTTTAAAAAGCAAGTACCGGTACGTGATTACGAAGATTTAAAGCCTTATATCGAACGGGTTACAAAAGGCGAACAAGATGTATTATGGCCAGGTAAGCCCATTTACTTCTGCAAAACATCCGGCACAACATCCGGCACAAAATACATACCCATTAGCAAAGATTCTATTTCGAACCATATCAATTCGGCGCGTGATGCGCTGTTGATGTATGTTCATGCTACCGGAAATGCTGCATTTTTAGATGGAAAACTTATTTTTCTTTCCGGAAGTCCAGAACTAAACGATATCAGTGGCATTCCGCTTGGAAGACTCTCCGGCATTGTAAATCATCATGTACCTGGCTATTTGCGCAGCAATCAGGTGCCTGACTACCAAACCAATTGCATTGAAGATTGGGAAACCAAGGTGAAAACCATTGCAGATCAGACGCTTCCGCTTGATATGACCCTCATTAGTGGTATTCCTTCATGGGTACAGATGTATTTTGAAATTTTACGTGAGAAAGCCGGGGGCAAAAACATCAGGGATATTTTTCCGAACTTCTCACTTTTTGTGTACGGAGGGGTAAATTTTGAGCCTTACCGCAGCCGCTTTCGTGATTTAATCGGTAAAGAAATTGATTCTATCGAGACCTATCCTGCTTCAGAAGGGTTTATTGCCTATCAGGATTGTCATCCGGCAGAAGGTTTGTTGCTGCTGCTCAATTCAGGGATATTTTACGAATTTATTCCGGCAGAGGAGTATTTTAACGAACATCCTACCCGGCTACCTGTCTGGGAGGTGAAAACAGGAGTGAATTATGCCGTGGTGATGAATACCAATGCTGGTTTATGGGCTTATAGCATCGGTGATACGGTGAAGTTTGTTTCATTAAACCCCTACCGGATTGTTGTTACAGGCAGGATAAAACACTTTACCTCGGCTTTTGGTGAACACGTGATTGCCGAAGAGGTAGAAGCAGCACTTAGAGAGGCTTCTGTAGGTGATGAGGTACAGGTGGTTGAATTTTCGGTGGCGCCACAGGTGCGCCCTTTAGAAGGTGGCTTGCCTTACCATGAATGGTTTATTGAGTTTAGCCGGATGCCTAATGACCCCGAACAATTCAGGCTTCGGATTGACAAGGAGCTTCAACAACGCAATGTATATTACAAAGACCTGATCCAGGGGAATGTTCTTAAACCGTTGGTTATCAGGTCGGTGGCTAAAGATGCATTTGTACGCTACATGAAATCAGAGGGGAAACTTGGTGGCCAAAACAAAGTACCGCGATTAGCGAACGACCGCCAAATTGCCGACAAGCTTGAGGCAGAGGTGGTTCAGTCGTGGGTTTAGTCTGAAATTCTCAGCAAGCACAATCCGGCCTTATTTCTGCCGTTTTAAGCCAAACAGAAACCTGTCTTTTACAAAGGGCAAAATACCTGTCTTTTCACTACTTTTACGCCTTCAAATGCCCATTATGACAAACAAAGCGAATATCCTGGTCATTGGTTCATCCGGCCAGATAGGTACAGAACTCGTAAAAGGACTCAAAGCAAGGTATGGCAATGACAAGGTTTTTGCTGCCGACATCAAGCCGCAACCCATTGATGATGGTGTTGTTGAACAGTTAGACGTTTTAGACAAAGAAGGCTTGTTTGCGCTGATTAAAAAACATGAAATCAAAGAAGTTTATTTGCTGGCTGCATTGCTTTCAGCAACTGCCGAGAACAAGCCTTTAAAAGCCTGGGAGCTTAACATGGATGGGCTTTTCAATGTATTGGAACTAGCCCGTGAGGGGCATCTTACAAAAGTATTCTGGCCAAGTTCGATAGCTGTTTTCGGCCCAACTACCCCCCGGATAAACACCCCACAAACTACGGTTATGGAGCCATCTACGGTGTATGGCATCAGCAAGCAGGCAGGAGAGCGTTGGTGTGAGTATTACCATAAGCGTTACAATGTTGATGTGCGTAGTATTCGCTATCCCGGATTGATTGGTTATCAATCAGAACCGGGCGGAGGCACAACAGACTATGCTGTGCATATTTTTCACGAAGCACTTGAAAATGGCACATACACAAGCTTTTTGGGAGCTGAAACCCGTTTGCCAATGATGTATATGCCAGATGCGATAAAAGCGACGATTGATTTAATGGCTGCCCCCTCAGAACAGGTAAAGATGCGCTCGTCGTACAACCTGGCTGCCATGAGTTTCACACCTGAAGAATTGGCGGCAGAGATAAGAAAACACATTCCGGAGTTCCGCATCAGTTATGCACCTGACTTCAGGCAACAAATTGCCGACAGTTGGCCGGCGGTGATTGATGATTCAGTGGCAAGAGCCGACTGGGGCTGGAAACACTCCTTCGGACTGGCAGAAATGACAAATGATATGCTGGTTCACCTGGGTAAGAAAAACAAAGCCGGTGTGTTAAGCTGAACCTTATTGAACCGTGAATATGACAGAGAAACCGCTTCACCTGTACAATACCCTTAACCGAACCAAGGAGAAATTTACCCCCCTGAATCCTCCTTTTGTTGGTTTGTATGTTTGTGGTCCAACAGTTTACGGTGACGGGCACCTGGGGCACGGTCGCTCAGCAGTTACCTTTGATTTGCTGTACCGTTATTTATTGCATCTTGGCTACAAGGTGCGGTACGTGCGCAATATTACCGATGTAGGTCACTTAGAGAACGATGCCGATGAAGGGGAAGATAAAATTGCCAAGAAAGCCCGCCTGGAGCAATTAGAGCCTATGGAGGTTGCACAATATTTTACCCAGCGCTACCAGGAAAACATGCGGCAGCTCAATAACCTCAGCCCGGGTATTGAGCCCCGTGCGACGGGCCACATCATTGAACAGATTGCGATGATTGAGAAAATCATTAAAAACGGTTTGGCTTATGAGTCGAATGGTTCTGTGTATTTTGATGTGTTGAAATACAACGAGCAAAAGCCTTATGGTATCTTGTCGGGAAGAGTGATTGATGAGTTGATGACAAATACGCGTGAATTAGACGGCAAGGAAGAGAAACGAAATTCACTTGATTTTGCACTTTGGAAGAAGGCAAGTCCTGAGCATATCATGCGCTGGCCTTCACCCTGGAGTGAAGGTTTTCCTGGTTGGCATATTGAATGCTCGGCGATGAGCTCTAAATACCTTGGTGAAACTTTTGATATTCACGGGGGCGGTATGGATTTAATGTTCCCGCACCATGAATGTGAGATTGCCCAAAGCAATGCCAGCAACCAGAAAGACCCCGTGAAGCTGTGGATGCACAACAACATGATTACCGTAAATGGTAAGAAAATGGGAAAGTCGCTCGGTAATTTTATTACCCTCAATGAGTTCTTTTGCGGCGACCATGCCTTGTTAACACAGGCGTTTAGTCCGATGGCAATTCGCTTTTTCATCTTACAGGCACATTACCGCAGCACGCTTGATTTTTCTAACGATGCTCTGAAAGCAGCTGATAAGGCTTATAAACGCATCATAAACGGCTTGCGTAATCTTCGGATGCTTCAAGTACCTGAACCTGGTCAGATTGATGCTGACCTTGAAAAACGTATCAATGAGGCCTGTGATTTGGCTTACGAGGGGATGAGTGATGACTTGAACTCAGCGGTAAGTCTGGCTGCCTTGTTCGATCTTTTAAAGGCTATCAATTCACTGCGAAGCGGGCAGATACCATCCGGTGCATTGTCAGAGAAAACTTTTGCCAGAATGAAAGAAACCTACGAAACTTTTGTGCTGGATATATTTGGGTTGATCGAAGAAAAAGGACGTACAGGTCATGTATTAGAAAACCTGATGGAAACAATTTTAGACAGTTATACCGATGCAAAATCAAGAAAAGATTATGCCATGGTTGACCGACTTCGTGCAAAGGTAAAGCAGGAAGGTATCCTGATAAAAGATTCAAAAACAGGAGTACATTGGGATTATGAAGAATAAGCAAGTGTTCACCCGGGTTTTTGCCTTTGCAATGTTGGCTCTGTTTTCTTGTGGGGGTAACAATAACACAGAACAGCCTGAAGCCCCACCACGTCAACCTGAAATACAGATTCCGGCAAATCTTCCGGCATTTAATGCCGACTCAGCATACAAACACACAGCACGTCAGGTGGCTTTTGGTCCGCGGGTGCCCAATACAAAAGCCCATCAGCAATGTGGCGATTACATCATTGAGGTGCTTAAAAGTTACGGCGCAACAGTTGAAGTACAGGCTACCAAAGTAACAGCCCATACAGGTGAGACCTTGCAAATTAGAAATATTCTTGCACGGATACATCCCGAAAAACAACAAAGGATTTACCTGAGTGCGCATTGGGATACAAGACCCTTTGCTGATCGCGACCAGAACAGGCCGAAAGAGCGTTTTGACGGAGCTGTTGACGGGGCTTCAGGTGTGGGGATTTTGTTAGAGATGGCAAGGATTCTTTCAGCTGACCAGGGGCAGATAGGAGTTGATATTGTGTTGTTTGATGCCGAAGATTATGGCGACCCCAATGAAGGTTCAAGTTATTGTCTTGGTTCACAGTATTTTGCTTCACATCTTCCGGCGGGCTTTAAACCTGAGTTTGGGGTGCTGCTCGATATGCCTGCTGCTCCTGCTGCTACATTTTACCGCGAAGGGTATTCAATGCAATATGCCCCCGGTGTGGTGGCCAAAGTATGGAGTATTGCCGGAAAGCTTGGCTATCGTACCTTTTTCGTTAATGAGAATTCTGGTCCGGTTACTGATGACCATTATTTCATGAATTCAATTGCCGGCATTCCGACCATAGACATCATTCACCATGACCCTTTCAGCAAGACCGGTTTTGGTGCTTACTGGCATACCCATAGTGACAATATGGAACAGGTTGATAAAACCACCATGCAGGCAGTTGGCCATACCTTAACCGCACTGGTGTTCATGGAAAAACCTAAAACAGCTGCAAACCCCTGATGAGGTACTTAAAATACACTAATAATTCATCCGTGTTAAAGCCAATGTATCAATTGAGCCGATGGGTGGTGTTTATTGCAATGTTTTATTGCATGCCGGAGCTTATTATTGCCCAGCAAGGCACTGAAATACCCTTAGGTACATGGCGCGACCATTTGCCGATGGCCAACGGAATTGCCCTTGCCCAGTCGGAGCAGAAGGTTTTTTCTGCCAGCGCTAACGGGCTGTTGATTTATAATCGTGATGACAACACTGTTGAGAAACTTAGCAGAAGCAATGGCTTATCTGATATTGGCATTTCATGGTTAGATTACCACAAAGCAACAAATACCCTGATTATCTCTTATGCGAATGGTAATATTGACTTTTTACAAGACAACCGTGTAACGAATTTTTCAGATATAAAACGTGCAGGTTCTATTCTGGGGAGCAAATCAATTTATAGGGTTAGAATTGATGGAAATACTGCTTATTTCTGTTGTAATTTTGGTATTGTTACCGTTGATTTAATTAAAAGAGAAGTACGCTCAACCATATTACCTTCGCTAACAAAACCAGAAACCTTTGATATTGCCTTCTCCGAAGATTCGCTCTACATCGCTACTGCCGCCGGTGTTTTTAAAGCGAATAAAGAAGACAAAACACTCCCTTATTATATAGCCTGGACACCAGTTTCTGCATTTGGAACTTCCAAATATTACCATATTGCGCTATTTGAAGAAAGCATATTTGCTGTTGCTTACAATGCAGGAGATGCATCTGAAAATTTATTAAGGTTAAATAAGAATGCTACTTTAACCCAGGGAATTTCTGCCGGTTACGACTATGCTGATTTGCGCGTATCCGGTGGGCGCCTTTTTATTGCCTCGAACGATGGATTGCGTACGTATAAATCTACAGCCGAGGGTGGGGGCGAAGAGAACCTTTTTTCGTACAGTGCAGATTTAAAACACCCTGAAATCAATGCTGCATTCAGAGACGACACCGACCCGAATATCTTCTGGATAGCTGATAAGAATTACTGTCTGATAAAATCTTATGGCTTATATGACTTTCAGCCATTTATGATTGAAGGCCCCTATTCGTCGAATGTTTTTGCAATGACAAGCAACCTGCGTAATATATGGGTTGCACCGGGTTCGTATGACGGCGCCTATTCGCCTACATATAAGGTTGACGGTGTGCTTATGTACAACAAAGGAAATTGGGAACGCTATGAGTTAAAGTTTCCTGAATACATTCGTGATATTGTTTCTATCGCAGTTGACCCAACACAGGCCGGCCATATTTTTGCCTGTTCATGGGGTAACGGTGTTGCAGAACTGAAGAACGGTGCTGTAGTAAATAACTACACCGAAACCAACAGTACACTTCAGGGTTATATTGGTATTCAGAAAGATTTACGCATCTCAGGGGCTGCGTTTGACAAAAAAGCCAATTTATGGGTAGCCAATTCAGGGGTTACCAAACCCATATCTTTGAGAAATGCTTCGGGCGAATGGAGGTCGTTTGGTTTCAGTAGTGATATCAATAACAGCCAGACCGGGCCTGTGATGGTTGACAGCAGTGGCCAGAAATGGGTGATTTTACAAGAAAAAGGACTACTTGTATTCAGAACCGATGAGGATAACAACCTGGCGGGCTACAAACGCCTGACCAGCGCTACGGGGCAGGGGGGGCTTTCGACAGACTTTGTTTTAAGCATGGCAACTGACCGTGATGGCTTAATTTGGGTAGGCACGAGCAAAGGGGTGTCAGTGTTTTACAGTCCTGATTTTATTCTCGAAACAGGTGCTGACAACTGGGATTCACAACGTATAACCGTAAGCCAGGGAGGGTTTAACCAGTACCTTTTGGATGCCGAGGAGGTTTCGGCTATTTGTGTTGACGGGGCCAACCGCAAATGGTTAGGGACCAAAAAGGCCGGCCTTTTCCTTGTCTCGCCTGATGGTACTTCACAACTTGCACACTTTAATGTAGAGAACAGCCCGATATTAAGTAATACAATCAATTCACTTAGTATTGACGGTGAAACGGGTGAACTTTTTATCGGTACTGACAGGGGTATTTGCTCCTACAGAACAGATGCCACTACCGGCGCAACGGGTTTTGGTAAAGTTTATGCCTTCCCTAATCCAGTAAGGCCTGATTATCACGGTGTTATTACCATCAACGGAATGGTTACAGATGCTGATGTGAAGATTACCGATGTAAGTGGCAATCTGGTTTACCAAACCGTTGCAAATGGCGGAACTGCTACCTGGAACGGTTTGTTATATTCGGGCAAACGTGCCGCAACAGGAGTTTACCTGGTATTTTGCACCAATGCAGATGGCAGTCAGACCAAGGTCACCAAAATTCTTTTTGTAAACTAATGCTCGTTTCAAGCGAGGGAATTTTTTTACATCAGATCAGGCATACCGACCGGCAGCATATTGTAAAGATTTACACCCGACAGTTTGGTATGCTGGGTATGCTCATGCCTGCTACAAGGAGAAGGGGCAAGAGCAGGATGGCATTTCATCCGATGATGCCCGTAACGGTTCAGTTTCAGCTAAGGGCTAATCGCTCGCTGTGTTATTTGAATGAGGTGCAACTTTTGCACCCTCTGCACCAAACATTGTTATCACCGGTAAAAACAGCGCAGATGCTTTTTCTGGCCGAGATTTTACTCAAATCAATTCGTGAAGAAGAACAGAACGAGCACCTATTTGACTTCCTGTTGAACGGTATGCTATTACTTGAACAGCAAGAACATGAATGGCCTGATTTTCATTTAAAATTTTTGCTTGACCTGAGCCGCTTTTTGGGCTTTTATCCTGCCGATACATTCACTGAAAAGGCAGCCTGGTTCTCAATTTCTGATGGGGCATTTCTTGCATCGAACGATGATTTGTGCTTCGATTTGCAAACCAGCCGGCTCCTGGCATTGTTGCTTCGAACCTCTTATGACAATTTAAGCCTTCTGGCGCTAAACGGCACCACCAGAAGAAGCCTCTTGCATGCTTTATTGAAATATTACAGCTGGCATCTTCACTCGGTGAAAGATTTAAAAACGCCGGGTATTCTTGAAGAGGTGTTTCGCTGAATGTTGCTTAAAGGCAAAGCTTCGCAGTGGTTATGCCTGCGAGGTTCAGCCAGCATGAAGTTCGAGTACCGTAATCTCAGGTTTGATACCCACCCGACCCATATATCCCAGAAAACCCAATCCGCGGTTCACATAAATCTGTTGGCTTCCTGAGGCATACAATCCGGCCCATTGCTTGTAGAGCCATTGTGAAGGGCTCCATTTTATACCCGGAATCTCAACACCAAACTGAAAACCATGCGTGTGTCCGGATAAGGTTAATGCGATGTCGGGATGGTCTGGCAAGACCTGCGCGTCCCAGTGAGAAGGGTCATGCGAAAGCAAAATCTTTACAGGCAGCTCCGGAAGTCCTTTTTTTGCCTTGTCAATATTTCCTTTGCGGGGAAAGCGTAATGAGCGCCCCCAGTTCTCCACGCCCAGCAAGGCTATACGACTGCCGTTGCGCTCAATGACCCGACCCTCATTCAACAATAAATCCCAATTCATCTCCTGATGAATCATCTTTAAGCGTTCAAGGTTTGCTGCTTTGGCCTTGGCAGAATCCCAGATTACATAATCACCATAATCATGATTACCAAGTATCGAATAAATGCCAAGCGGGGCCGACAAGCCTTTCCAGGCCTCAATAAACGGTTCGGCTTCTGAAGCCCTGTCGTTCACAAGGTCACCCGTAAATACAATCATATCCGGCGCTTCGTGCATGATTAGTTCAACCGATTTCCTGAATGATTCATCCGAGAGGAAGCTGCCACTATGGATGTCTGACAGCTGCACCATTTTCATACCCTCAAATCCGGCAGGAAGACCTGGAATCCTGACCCGCACCCGGCGTACCTTAAAGTCGAAAGCCGTTACTGCCATGCCGTAAAGCATCGAAACAAAAGGTACAGCGGCAAGTCCGACAGCAATATAACTTAGAAACGATGCCCTTGAAACAGGGGTACCGCTGCCCCCTCCGCTTTCAATTGCTGGTTTTTGCATTCGTTCTGCCACCCAGCGAAACAACCTGCCAATATCATCAATTGCCAGGAACAGACTTCCAACTACTTTTGAAAGCACTACAATCATGATAAATGACACCGCATACAACATGAAGCCCTTCGGGAGAAATGGTTTGTTATAGCTCACTATCAACAAGATAACCAGGCTAAACGAGAGCAGGCTAAAGCCCCAATACATCCGGCTTATCAGTAAACGCCTTGATTCAGAGTAATCAGTTGAAATAACTTTTACCGACTGAAAGAAGTACCAGTCAATCAAAAGAAGTACTGCCAAAAAGATGACAAATCGGAGAAGCATAAAGGAAGCCAAGAAATTCGGGTCGAAATTTGTTGAGTGAACCTATCATTAACAAACGGGCTCAAAATTAGTTGATTCAAAATGGAAGAACAGCATAAAACAGACGGAATAACTGAAATTGCCGGTGAATCACCGGAAATGAAAGGTGAGCGACGAAACGTCATTTTCAGTGTCATTATTTCCGGTTTTTTGCTTTTGTGTATCTGGACGATATGGTTTTTTGAACGTTGGTTTCATTTAGACCTTCATTTCCTGGCACTTGAACCGCGCACCATTTCTGGACTTCCAGGCATCTTTTTCGAGCCACTGCTTCATGGCAACCTCAATCATATTGCATCTAACAGCATTCCACTGTTTTTACTGTTAACCGGTGCCTTGTATTTTTATAGAGGAGCCGGTCTGAAAGCACTTGTATGGATTTGGTTTCTTACCGGAACACTGGTTTGGTTGTTCGGCAGGCCCAATTTGCATATTGGTGCCAGCGGTATTGTTTACGGCCTTGCTTCGTTCCATGCTTTTAGCGGCTTCATTCGAAACGACCTTCGCCTGATGTCTATTTCACTTTTAACCATCTTTTTATACGGCAGCATGATTTGGGGCATCTTTCCGCTTTTCCCCGGCGTATCATGGGAGACGCACCTGATGGGCGGACTTTCGGGGCTGTACACTGCCATACGCTTTAGAAAAGAAGGCCCTCAGCCCCGTAAATACTTTGATGATGAGCCACCTGATGAGCCGGGTGAGCCGGAAACGCCTTCTGAAGAACCACCATTACAAAGTCATGCTAACATCAGCATTCACTATGTTTACCGTGAAAAGCCGAACAGCGAATCCAATTAACGCCACCCACCTCCGAGTGCTTTGTACAATGCCAATTCTGAAAACCGCTGGCGTTTATTAATATTCACCAAATCAAGTTGTGTTTGGAGTGAATTCTGTTGGGCTAATAATACCTCCAAATAGTTGGCTTTGTTTGATTTGTATAGTTCAGCGGCTGTTTCTTCTGCCTGTAAAAGAATGTCTTTTTGAGCCTGCTTTTGTTTTTGTATCTCTTGCAGATTGTGAATATTCGACAATTGGTTTTCTACCTCAACAAAGCCATTGAGAATGCTTTGCTGATATTGTTGCATCGCTGTTATTTGCCTCGACCGGGCAGTGTGAAAATGCGCCTTTAGGGCACTTCTGTTAACCAGTGGTGCCAGCAAGCTTCCGAGGGCATTATAGGCTATAGATGCCGGAGTATTGAATAAATACCGTGGGTTGAATGCCTGATAGCCAAGGCCAGCGGTAATACTTAAATTCGGGAAGAAGGCAGCTTTGGCGGCTTTCAAATCAAATCGCGAACTTTGCAACTGCCATTCAGCTTCACGTATATCAGGCCGGTTAGCTAATAACTGTGAAGGTACCCCTGCGGAGAGACTCAGTGGATTTTCCGGAAAAAGTGTCCTGCTATTCCGTTGAATAGTTTGAGGGTAACGGCCCAACAAAAAATTAAGCAAATTTTCGTGCTCGGTAATTTGCTGTTTTTTCTCAAATTCTAATGAGCGTGTATGCATCAATTGACTTTGAAACTGTTGTACAGCTAATTCATTAACACGCCCGGTTTCTTTTTGCAGACGCACAACATCCAGTGCTTCCTCTTGCTTCAGAAGTGTATGTTTTATGATTTCAAGTTCATGATCGAGCGCAACTAATTCGTAGTACAACCGGGCAATTTCTACTACTAAATTCGAAGCTACCACGCGATGCGCTTCAACACGCGACTTTAAATTTGACCCGGCTGAACGTCTTTGGTTTCTAAGTTTTCCCCAGATGTCAACTTCCCATGATGCATAAAACCCGGCATGTATGTCAGGTAAATCAACAGGAATCATTTTACCTGGAAGCATTTCCGTAACAATATTCCCCGCGCCATCCATGGTATATAACCCGAACTTTCGCATCCCTCCGTTCAAATTTATTCCAGCCTGCGGCATAAGCATTCCCTTGCTTAGCCTTGCTCCTGAGCGTGCGATTTCGATTCGTTCTAATGCAATTTTCAAATCATAATTTCCTACAAGTGCACTGTCAATAAGCTGAATCAGGAGGCTGTCACCCATAAAAAGTCTCCACTGAATTGTCCCTGAATTCTCTAACCCGGTATTGGCCTGGTAGCGTTCGGGTATTGCTTTTGCCGGAATATTTAACCTTGTGCTAAAGGTTTTACAACTGCTGAAAACCAACAGTATGCTCAACAGAAAAAAGGTGTTAATTACATTTTTGTGCATGATTACATCGTTTCTTTTAATACAGTTTCTTCTTTACGCCCCTTGTTAAATTTTTCAGCAATTGAAGCAAATGCAACATAGAGTCCGGGTATGATAATCACGCCGAATACAGTACCAAAGAGCATTCCTCCTGCGGCAGCTGCCCCGATAGTGTTGTTGCCTATACTTCCCGCACCCGAAGCGAGCATCAAAGGAATAAGCCCTGCAATAAAAGCAAATGAGGTCATGATAATCGGCCTTAACCGAACGCTTGCTCCTTCAACTGCTGCTGCAAAAGGAGTTTTGCCCTGCTTTTGTTTTAATGTTGCAAACTCAATTATTAGAATGGCATTTTTCCCCAATATACCAATGAGCATAATCATGGCAATCTGAGCGTAAATGTTATTTTCAAGGCCAAGAATCATCAGCATAAACAGCGAACCGAAGATGCCAATTGGCAAGGATAATAAGACAGGAAGCGGAAGTAAAAAGCTTTCGTATTGTGCCGCAAGCAGCAGATACACAAACAAAAGACAAATGATGAAAATATAAATTGCCTGATTGCCTGAATTAGCTTGATCACGTGAAGCGCCAGCCCAGTCGTAACCATACCCCTTTGGTAAGGTGCTTGCTGCTGTTTGTTTAATTGCTTCAATAGCCTGACCGCTGGTGTAACCTGATGCCGGCTGCCCGTTAATCATTGCCGAAATAAACATATTGTAGCGGGTAACCTGTTCCGGGCCGTACACTTTTTCAATGCGTAGAAATGCAGAAAAAGGCACCATTTCTCCAATATCATTTTTAATGTACAACTTCATGATGTCATCCGGCTGTGCCCGATACTCAGGAGACGACTGTACCATTACACGGTACATCTGACCGAAACGAATAAAATTTGTAGCATATTCACTGCCAATAAGCGCCTGAAGGGTACTCATGGCATTGTCGGCAGTAACGCCTTTTTGCGCAGCCCGGTCGCCATCAATATGCAATAACAACTGTGGAAAGTTGGTGTTGTATGTGGTGAAGGCATTGCTGATTTCTGGTCGTTTGTTCAGCGCTGTTACAAACTGATCGGCAACATTCTGAAACTGCGTTAGATTCTCAGAGCCTGTTTTGTCGAGCAGCCGAAGTTCAAACCCACTTGAGTTACCATACCCGGGCACCGGTGGGGGTGTAAAGAACTCGATGCTTGCATCTTTTATATGACGCGTTTTCTCCTGAAGCTCCTGAATAATGGCTTTGTCGGTTAAATCACGCTCATTCCAATTCTTAAGGCTAATAAGGTTCATACCATATATTGAGCCGACACCTTCTGACAACATACTATAGCCCGAAAGGCCCGAAACAGACCTCACAGCCGCATGTGAAGAAGCAATTTGCTGTATTTCATCTGTTATCTTTTCGGTGCGTTCAAGCGTTGCGCCAACTGGTGAGTTTACGTTGGCATAGATGGTACCCTGGTCTTCTTCCGGAATAAAGCCGGATGGAAGGAGAGCACCTGTAATTCCTGCTCCGGTACTGAATAGCAATAAGACCCCAAAGGTCACAACACGCCGGTTTGCAATATATGAAATCAGTATCCTGTACCGTATCGAAAGCCGGTTGTACCAACGGTTAAATTTACGGAAACCTGTATCAAGCCAGCCTTTTGATTGCTTGCGTTGCGCATGGCTTATGTCTTTCAAAAAGAGCGCACATAGCGCAGGGGTTAAAGTGAGTGCTGTGATGCCGGATAAGACAATAGAAACCGCCATTGTCAATGAAAACTGTCGGTAAAATATACCGGTCGGGCCGTCCATAAACGCAACCGGAATAAAAACAGCCGACATTACCAGGGTGATTGCAATAATGGCACCACCGATTTCATTCATTGCCAGTTCTGTCGCCAGCTTTGGGCTTACACCCAGGTGTTCCATTTTTGCATGAACAGCCTCAATAACCACAATGGCATTGTCAACAACAATACCAATCGAGAGAACCAATGCAAACAGGGTGATGAGATTTAATGAAAAACCCATCATCTGCATGAAGAAAAATGTGCCAACCAGCGATACCGGAATAGCAAGAATGGGAATAATGGTTGACCGTACATCCTGAAGAAACAGAAACACAATCAGCGCAACCAGTAAGAAAGCTTCCAGTAAAGTTTTAAGAACCTCCTGGATAGAAGCATCCAAAAACTCTGAAGTATCATAACTGAGTGTATATTCCATACCCGGAGGGAAGGAGGCAGTTTGTAAGTCAGCCATTCGGGTTTTTATGGTTTTAATTACTTCACGGGCATTGGTTCCGGGCCGCTGCTTAATCATAATTGCTGCAGACGGCTTCCCGTTTTCTTTCGACAAAACATCATATTCCTGAGAATCAAAATCAACCTCTGCGATGTCTTTCAAACGCAGGATACCACCGTTCACATTGCTGCGTAGAACAATGTTCTCATAGGCTTCTTCTGTTTTGTACTTTCCGGTATATTTGATTACATACTGCAATGCCTGCGCCTTGCGACCAGAGCTTTCTCCTATTTTCCCGGGTGCTGCTTCAACATTCTGCAAACGCAACATCTCAATTACTTCGTTGGCAGAAATAGAATACATCGTCATTTTATCGGGCTTTAACCAAACGCGCATTGCATATTCTCTTGAGCCTAAAATATCTACAAATCCAACCCCGTCAATCCGTTTAAGCTCCGGCATCAGGTTGATATCCACGAAGTTGTATAAGAACTTCTCATCAAGCAAAGTATCAGTACTTAGAATATTCAAGTACATCAACATGCTGTTTTGAACCTTTTCAACGATTACACCCTGTTTTCTTGCTTCCTCAGGCAACTCGTCAAGTACGGATGAAACCCTGTTCTGAACGTTTACTGATGCAATTTCCGGATCTGTTCCGGCTTTAAAAATCACCTGAATTACACTGGTACCATCATTGCCAGAAACAGAGGTCATATATGACATTCCTGGTACACCATTGATTGCGCGCTCAAGTGGTGTAACAACAGCTTTTACACAGGCCTCGGCATTGGCCCCGAGAAACTTGGTAGTTACGTTGACTTCCGTAGGGGCAATGTCAGGATACTGCGTAACCGGTAACTGGCTTAATGCAATAAGCCCCAGCAAGGTAATGATAACCGATATGACTATTGATAATACCGGACGGTGAATGAATTTCGAAATCATGTTTAACGCAGAGGCCTGATTAAGAGTGCAATATCTTCCCGGCCAACGGGTTCAGGCTCTATCAGATCACCTGAACGCAACTGCTGAGCTCCTTCAAATAGAATTCGCTCGTCTTTAGAAATACCTGATTCAACGATATAAAGATGAGGAATACGCATTTTAGGAATGATATTTCGCTGCTCAACTTTATTGTCTTTGTTGACCACAAAAACGAAAAGTTTATCTTGTATTTCAAATGTTGATTTTTGAGGTATGATGATGGCGTTTTTAACAGCCTGCTGCACCACAATTTTGCCATTTGCGCCATGCTTCAAAATGCCATCCGGATTGGCAAATCGTACCCTGAATGCGATGCTTCCGGTTGACGCATCAAACTCACTTTCAACTGTTTCGATTTTACCTGAATGGCTATATGGTGTGCCGTTTACAAGCATGAGTGTAACATCCTGTGGGCGCTGTTGGCTCTGCGAAATGATGTAATCTAAATACTCTTTTTCAGAAACATTGAAATATGCAAACATCTCATTGTTGTCAGAGATTGTCGTGAGCAAAGTGCCTTCTTCAACAAGACTCCCCCTTTTGTATGGAATTCTATTGATGATTCCTTTAAAGGGCGCTTTAATTTCTGTGTAAGAAAGGTGAAGCTTGGCTTGTTCTTCATTGGCCTCTGCTTCGGCAACATCTGCTTGCCGGGCTTCTAATTTTACCCTTGCCATTGCCAGTTCTGATTGCGAAATAATATTCTTGTCGGCCAAACGCCTGGCGTTTTCAAGTTCAATTTCTGCAACATGCAAACCTGCCATAGCGCTTTTCAATGCAGCTTTCGCCTTATGCAGCTCCTGACGGTATTTTGAACTACTTATCATAAACAAAGTCTGCCCTTGCTCTACCGTTTGTCCCTCATCAATGAGAATGTTTTCTACCAGCCCGCTAATCTGGCTTCTTAACTCAACATTCTGAAGTGCATTTATTTCTGCAACATATTCGTTATTATATGCGGTGTCGGCAACAAAAGGCTTGATCACCTTAAATTTTTCCTTCTTTTCGGCAAGAGGTTCTGAACTACACGCGCCGGTAAAAACAAGCGCAAAAAGTCCAAGACCCACAATATTTTGGTTCATTGGTTTTGAATAGTTTAAATGGAATGGTTTTCCGGTGTTTCCGGACAAAGAAATCCTGTTTACACAGGGCCTGATGCTGTACTTATGCCTTGGGTGGCGGAGGATTCAGCTCAGGATGGAACTGATCTGAATAACAGCTTTTGTAGAATACGATTGGCTGACGTGAAAAGTTCTTTTGTTGTACCGATTCTTCTTTGATACCATCAGGGCTGGTCTCATCCTTTTCCTCGAACTGACCTCCATCAGTGCGCGATGCATCCTTGTTCTCAAGCCCATTGTGCTTGTCGCCAGCATCGAGAAGCCAGATTTTTGACGACGCTTGTACTGCGCCAGCGTTCTCTGTTGTTTGCTGCGCCCCTGTAAACATCTTCTCAGCAGTAATATGAAAAAGCAGAACCGTTTGTAATAAACAGATTAAACCAAATAAAGTATGTGCACGAAGCAGGTTCATTTTGGGCGTGCAAAGATAATGCTAATTCCTTGCCTAAGTTCAGAACGGATAAAAATCAAATTTGTTTAATCAAATGAAAAGAACTTTGCACCAAATCGCACCGCAACAATAAGCATGGGCAATTCATTACCTTCGCCGGATGAATTATCTACAGGTAGAGAACCTTAGCAAATCCTATGGTGACAGGGTATTGTTCTCAAAAATCTCTTTTGGTCTGCAACAGGGTCAGAAAACCGCACTTGTTGCACGAAATGGTGCGGGAAAGTCAACCCTGATGCGGATTCTCACAAACCGGGAAATTGCTGATGAAGGTACTGTTGTTTTTCGAAAAGATATCCGCGTTTCATGGCTTGACCAAAACCCACCTTATGACCCGCAAAAGACGGTACTCGAGACCATCTTCTCTGGCAACGAGCCACGTCTAAAAGCAATTAGCCGATATGAACAAGCCCTGGCGCAACACGAAGCGCAACCCAATTCACAAACTACCCTGGTGCTGGAAGCAACAGTGGCTGAGGTAGAAACCCATAAAGCATGGGATATGGAAGCACGGGTGAAAGAAGTGCTTGGAAGGCTTGATATTCATCTACTCGACCAAAGAATGGACTTGCTTTCAGGCGGGCAACGAAAAAGAGTAGCCCTAGCTGCGGTACTCATCGAAGAGCCTGACTTACTTCTGCTCGATGAACCTACCAACCACCTGGATGTTGAAATGATTGAGTGGCTGGAGGCATATTTAAAACAAAGCAACCTCACCTTGTTGATGGTAACGCATGACCGGTATTTCCTTGATAATGTTTGTACTGATATTATCGAGTTAGACCAGCGAAATGTTTTTCGTTACAAGGGCAACTATGCTTATTACCTTGAAAAAAAGGCGGCAGCAATAGAAGTCTTTAACAGTGAAGTAGAAAAAGCACGGAATCTTTTTACACGCGAGTTGGAGTGGATGCGCCGAATGCCTAAAGCACGGGGCACAAAGGCTAAATCAAGAATAAATGATTTCTATGATTTGAAAGAAAAAGCCTCAAGAAGGCAACAGGACGAATCGGTACAGCTGCAAGTGAAAAGCACAAGACTTGGGGGTAAAATTCTGGAGCTGATTAAAATATCGAAAACCTATGGTGATTGGGAGATAATTAAGCCTTTTACATATATCTTTCGAAAAGGAGAAAAGATCGGAATTGTTGGTAAGAACGGAAGTGGGAAATCTACATTTTTGAAAATGATTATGGGCGAATTAAAGCCCGATACCGGAAAAATTCAAGTTGGCGAAACAGTTGTATTCGGATATTATTCGCAGGAAGGAATGATTGCTCAAGAAGACAAGCGTGTCATTGAAGTTGTACGCGATGTGGCTGATGTAATCCCTATGGCTGATGGAAGAAATTTATCAGCTTCCGGGCTGCTGCAAATGTTCCTGTTCCCGCCGGATATGCAATATACACCAGTGGCCAAACTAAGCGGTGGCGAAAAAAGACGTTTGTATCTTCTTACCATCCTGATGAAAAATCCGAATTTTCTAATTCTGGATGAACCAACAAACGACCTTGACATTCAAACCTTAAATATCCTACAGGAGTTTCTTGAGCATTTTGGTGGTTGTGTTATGATTGTTACCCATGACAGGTACTTTATGGACAGCCTGGCAGAACATCTATTTGTCTTTGATGGTACAGGCGAAATAAAGGACTTCAATGGCAACTATACCGATTTTCGTCAGGAACAAATTAATGTAAAAGCACAAGCAACCACAGTACAAACATCTGTAAAAGTTGCGCCGGAAGGGGAGAAGAAAAAAAAGACAAAACCATCCTTTAAAGAAGTACACGAGTTTAATTTACTCGAGAAAGAAATACCTGAATTAGAAAATAAAATCAGCGAACTTCAAAACAAAATGAATCTTGGCATTAGTGACCATATAGAACTAACACTCATTGCAGAAGAGTTTTCAAAGGCCGAAGCCCTTCTGGATGAAAAAACAAGCAGATGGATGATTTTGGCCGAAAAAATGGAAGATTGAGAAAAATATTTTTATAGATTTACTTTCATTTATTGCTTATTATGAAAAGATATCTACTATTTACCTTAATAGCGGTGCTGACACTTCAGTCATGTATGACAACGGTGGTTTTTCAGGGCTTGCGCCCGGCAGACATCAGCCTTCCGGGCAATTTCAAAAATGTTGTTCTCGTAAACAGATATAAACCGGCAAAACAAAACCGTTGGTTTAATACGGTGGAGGGCATCTTTACCGGAGAAATACTATTCGCCGATAAACAGGGGGTTGACGAGGCATTGGCAGCCTTGCAGGGCAGGCTTCAGAGCGGACCGAAGTACAATACCTTTATTGCGAATGAAATGCTTGAAGGAAGTGGCACAGGAATACTTCCTCCACCGCTTACGAAAACCCAGATTCAAAACCTCTGCGCACAATACAGAGCTGATGCTGTGATTGCCATTGAAGCTTTTGATTCAGACATCGGAATTCAGACAGCATCTAAAACGCGAAAAAGGACTGAAAAAGGCAAGGAAATAATAGAATCATATTTTGAGGCGATTGAGCAGGTAAACGTTAAAATCGGATGGAGAATTTACAATGGTGAAAACGGCGCAATCATTGACCAACATCAAACATACGCAACAAAAGAGTTTGCCAGCGAAGGTTTTACCCCCGAAGAAGCCCGAAGAGGCCTTGTGTTTCCTACCCAGGCAATCTTCCAGACGGGCAGAGAAGGAGGTGATTTGTACGGTATCAGAATAGCACCCTCATGGGTAACTTATGAGCGGATGATCTATACAAAAGCAGCCGGTTTGGGCTCAATGAAAATAGCCAAACGCAAAGCACTGCGCGGCGACTGGAAAGAAGCAGTCACAATTTGGGAACGACTTTCACGCTCAGAAGATTTGAAAATTGCAGGCAGAACAACCTATAACATGGCCGTTGCATACGAGTTCATGAATGATTACGATAACGCATTAAAATTCGCAAGAAAGGCATCTGATAAATACCATCTGGTGCGTGCTGATCAATATATTCAGGTGTTAAATAACCGCCTGGCTGAGTTGAAACGACTTGATTTTCAAATGCAGGAACCAGCAGTTACTCCGGGCGAATGAGCTTGCAAAAATGTGGCTTGTTTTGCTCCCCCTTCCCGCACGTACGGGAGCCCCTTTGATTAATCCCGTACGTACGGGACTATAACCAGCATTCAGTCAGAAAGCAATAACAAGGCTGAAATATAAACAAACAAGCCGGCGTAAGCCGGCTTGTTTTGCTCCCCCTCTTGGGCTCGAACCAAGGACCCTTTGATTAACAGTCAAATGCTCTAACCAGCTGAGCTAAGGAGGAGTTTGAGGGCTGCAATGTTACGAAAAATTTTATCAATCACCAATCAAACATCAATATGTGTTGAATTTTATCGTACTGACATTCAGATAAATAGCCTTAAACAAAGGACTGGAGGTCAAAAAGTCTCTTGTAAGCACCCTGTTTTATGAGCAATTCATGGTGTGTTCCACGTTCTACAATCTCACCATCCTGCATCACTAAAATCAGGTCAGCATGCTGGATAGTGGTCAGGCGATGTGCGATGATTAAGGCAGTACGCTGCACCATTAGCCGCGAAAGGGCATCCTGGACCAATCTTTCACTTTCAGTGTCTAAAGCTGAGGTGGCTTCATCAAGTATCAAAATGGGCGGATTGGCCAAAACTGCCCGGGCTATGCTAAGACGCTGCCGCTGGCCTCCTGATAGCTTATGCCCTCGATCGCCTATATTGGTCTGGTAAGCATCCGGCATTTCTATGATGAAATCATGCGCATTGGCAATTTGAGCCGCATGTTGAACTTCCTCTAATGTAGCACCAGGCTTCCCAAGAGCGATATTGTTAAAAATACTGTCGTTAAAAAGAACACTTTCCTGACTGACAATCCCCATGAGCCGACGCAGGCTGTCGAGCTGCAAAGCACGTATATCATGCCCGTCAATCAAAATACGCCCATTACTCACATCATAAAACCGGGGTAGTAAATCAGCAAGCGTTGATTTCCCTGAACCCGACTGGCCCACAAGAGCAATGGTCTTCCCTTTGCTAAGCGTAAAATTAATGTCTTTTAAAACCGGCTCTTGATGGTAGCTAAAATCAACGTGCTCATAGCGCAACTCCTGCTCAAACAGATCAAGAGAGATGGCATCTGTGGCGTTCTGTATACGGTTTTCGGCATTTAATATCTGGTCAACACGCTCCATCGAAGCACGTCCTTTTTGAAGATTGTAATAAGCTTGAGAAATGGCTTTTACAGGCGGCAGAATCTGCGAAAACACCAAAATAAATGTCATAAAAATTTCCGGACTCAATGCATTATTACCGCTTAAAACAGCTCTGCCACCAAAGAGCATAATGGCAACAATCACCATCGAACCCATGAGTTCACTTAGTGGTGATGCCAAATCTTTCTTACGGTAAATACGGTTCATCAGCCGTTTTAAAGCATAATTGGTGTGCCTGAAACGCTCTCTGCTTAAAGGTTCTGCATTAAATGCCTTGAGAATCCGCAATCCGCCAAGGGTCTCCTCAGTCAGCGACATAAGCTCTCCGGTTCTTTTCATGCCCTCCTCTGATGAACGCCGCAAGCTTTTTCCTATCCGCCCGATGATTATTCCGGCAACAGGTATAAGTACCATTGAAAACAATGTTAACTCCGGGCTCATAAAAAATAAGGTGAGCACGTACACCAGCACCGTAGGCGGATCGCGAAAAATCATTTCAATGGCTCCGATAACCGACCATTCAATCTCCTGCACATCATTTGTCATCCGGGTCATGATATCTCCTTTTCTTTCATTGGTGTAATATGAAAGCGGAAGGGCCAACACCTTGTCGTACAGTGCGTTGCGTATATCCATGATGACCCCGTTGCGCACAGGGGCTAAAAAATACATTGCCAGGTACCGAAAAAGATTTTTTAGTAAAAACATCAATACTACCATGCCGCAAAGCCAGAGCAGTGCAGCCTCCTTTCCGGTACTTTCAATGATGCCGGTAACTTTATATGCAAAATAGTGTTGAAACCATCCGGCACTGAAATGAAAGGCCGGAAGAGAATGAACCTTTTCTTGTGTTTCAAATAGCAAGCCCAAAAAAGGAATCGCCAGTGTAAGCGTAAACAGCCCGAAGACAATACCGAGCAAGTTAAATCCGATATTTAGCCCTACATATTTGGCGTAAGGGCGCACATACCGAAAGGGTCCACGTAGCAGATTCATCAGCCTCCAAAGGTACATGAATTTCAAGCGCACGAATGGGTGTACACCACACATAGTGCTCCTGTGGCGATTGTTGGGCTTACTGTATGGGTAAAACTGCCATATTTAACCTAAAAAACGCTAATTTTGCCGGCTCAAAACATTACCCCGATTCAGATAATTATGGCGAAATTTGAACTGATTATGCCTAAAATGGGCGAAAGCGTCGCGGAAGCTACTATCATTAAATGGTTGAAAAACCCGGGCGACACCATCGAATTAGACGAAGCTGTGCTTGAAATTGCCACCGACAAGGTTGACTCTGAAATCCCATCCCCTGTAGCCGGCATCCTTGAAAAACATCTCTTCAATGAAGGCGATACCATTCAGGTAAACGGGGTAATTGCAATTATTAATACATCAGGCGAGGCAGCAACTACACCTGCCGCACCTGCGCAACAAGCCATTCAGGCAAAAGAAACACCGCTGGAAGTGCCGTTTGTGTCGCAGACCCTTGAAGTATCAGCCATCAAATCAGTACCAGGCGGACGCTTTTATTCTCCTTTGGTACGCAGCATGGCAAAGCTTGAACAAATTAGCCAGGCAGAACTTGATGCTATTGCAGGCTCCGGAAAAGATGGCAGGCTTACCAAAGATGATATGCTAGCATACCTTGAAACACGTAAAAGTGGTAAGGCCGTTAAACCCGCGGGCGCAACAAATACCACGCCGGTAAAGCCTCAAGCCCCTGCCGTTTCTGTCTCTGGCGGCGACGAAATCATCGAGATGGACCGCATGCGAAAACTGATTGCAGACCACATGGTGATGTCGAAATCTGTAAGTCCGCATGTTACCTCATTTATCGAAGCCGATGTGACTAACATGGTACTATGGCGCGAAAAAGTGAAAAAAGAGTTCGAGAAAAAAGAAGGTGAAAAAATTACTTTTACCCCCATCATCATTGAAGCGGTTGCAAGAGCTATCCGCGATTTCCCGATGATTAATATTTCAGTTGATGGTACAAAAATCATCAAAAAGAAAAATATCAATGTAGGTATGGCAACGGCCCTTCCTTCCGGAAACCTGATTGTACCGGTAATTAAAAACGCCGATACCATGAACCTTGTCGGTTTAAGTAAAGCCGTAAATGACCTTGCAAACCGGGCAAGAAACAATAAACTTAGTCCGGATGAAATTGCAGGAGGAACCTTCACAATTACCAATGTTGGCTCTTTCGGTAATGTAATGGGCACCCCAATCATAAACCAGCCGCAGGTGGCCATCATGGCCATCGGGGTTATTAAGAAAAAACCTGCAGTGCTTGAAACACCACAGGGTGATGTGATTGCCATCCGACACATGATGTTCTGCTCTTTATCGTATGACCATCGTGTTGTAGATGGTTCTCTGGGTGGAAGCTTTCTGCGCAGGGTAGCCGATTACCTTGAAGCATTTGACATAAACCGCCCCATCTGATGGAATTAATTCTGAAAAAACCACTTGTAATTTTCGATATCGAGTCAACAGGCACCAATGCTGCCGCTGATAGAATTGTTGAAATTTGTGTACTAAAGGTTTCGCCGGATGGGAAAGAGGAAATCCGCACCCGACGCATCAATCCTACCATCCCTATTCCGGCGGAGGTTACTGCAATTCATGGTATATCAGATCAGGATGTAAAAGATGAACCTACGTTTAAAATGCTTGCAAAAGGCCTTTTAGACTTCATTGGAGATGCTGACCTGGCGGGTTTTAATTCAAACAAGTTCGATGTGCCTATGCTGATCGAAGAATTTTACCGGGCCGGAATAGAATTCCCCATGGAAGAGCGCAACCTTGTGGATGTTCAGAATATTTTTCACCAAATGGAGCAGAGAACCCTTGTGGCTGCTGTGAAATTTTATTGTAACCGCGACCATATTGGTGCACATGGCGCCGAAGCAGATGTCATCGCTACCTATGAGGTGCTAAAGGCACAGCTCGACAAATACCAGAATCAGGAGTTTACTGACCGCTCCGGCAAAACTTCCGTTCCGGTGGTTAACGACATTCAAAAACTTTCTGAGTTTACTACCAACCGCGACTGGGTTGACTTCGCAGGGAGAATGGTATATGACAGAGATGGCAAAGAATGTTTTAACTTCGGAAAACACAAAGGCAAAAGGGTAGAAGAAGTGTTTGCCAAAGAACCCAGCTATTACGACTGGATTATGAATGGCGATTTCGCCTTGTCAACAAAAAGGGCAATTGAGAAAATTCGCACCAGAGGCCTTGTAAATAAATTCAAAGCCTGAGATGAAAATCATCTGTATTGGCCGGAATTATTCAGAACATGCAAAAGAACTGAACAATCCCGTTCCTGAAGAACCTGTGTTTTTTATAAAACCCGACTCTGCTATCCTTAGAAATAATACGCCTTTTTACATCCCTGAATTTACGAATGAGGTGCATTTTGAAATTGAAATTGTACTGAAAATTAACCGGCCAGGAAAACATATAGCAGAACAATTTGCACACAAATACTTTGATGAAATCACTGCCGGAATTGACTTCACAGCACGTGATGTACAACAAGAATTAAAACACAGGGGCCTCCCCTGGGAAAAGGCAAAAGGCTTTGATGGGGCAGCACCTATTGGCTTGTTCGTGCCTAAATCGAGCCTGACAGATATCAATGCTTTGGACTTCCGGCTCGAAGTTAACGGTGAAATAAAACAGCATGGCAATACCCGTGATATGCTCTTTGGTTTCGATAAAATTATTGCATACATCACCCGCTTCGTTACCCTCAAAAAAGGGGATTTAATTTACACCGGAACCCCTGCCGGCGTAGGACCTGTTAAAGCAGGTGATAGGCTTCAGGGCTTTATAGCCAATCAGTCTATGTTCAATTTTCAGGTAAAATAAATCTCCCTGAACATTTTGTACGTCTGCGCTGTTTTCTTTCTGGTTGTTATTCGCCGAAAAAATATCAGTACCTTTGAATAAACCTGACGCAATTAAAACCATTGATCATGAATAAAATTTTGGCATTTGTATTTTTAACATTCACCATTCTCACGGGCTGTGAGAAAGATGCCATACTATCAGCACAAGATTTACCCGTTGAAATAACAACCTATCTCAACAAACATTTTCCTGATAACCAGGTGACGCTTGCAAAAAAGCAACCAAGAGAAACTGACAGGTTTGAGGTAACGCTAAACAACGGTTTTAAACTTGAGTTCAATAAAAAATACGAAGTAATTGACATTGACGGCACCTCAAAACTACCCGATAGTGTTGTGCCGGCGGCGATTCTCACTTATGTGAACTCAAAATTCCCTACAAGCCATATCATGGGTTGGGAAATGCAAACACGTCAGCAGAAAGTTGATTTAAGCAATCAGCTCGAACTGATTTTTTCGAAAGATGGCAACTTTCTGAGAATTGATGACTAAACAAATCTGTACAGCCAACAGCAAATCAGAAAAGCTTAACTTATAGGCCAATAGCTGTAAATGCCATGATGCCGGATGATCTGGTGGTAGCCCGGGTTGCGCATCGTTCAAGCCTGACACCTGCCAGCCATGTAGATTTTCCGCTGTCGAATTTTTTTAAGCAGTATTTCAGCTCAAGCTGATAGATGTTCCAGTTACTATTAATTAAAACTCCTGGCATTGAACGAAGGCCAATATTCAGATCCACCCCAAGATGCTTATAGGCACCATAAAAGCCAATACCAGCCAGCTCATCAGCATTACCATATAAGTACCGTGTACCACCGGCATTAGCCCAGTAAAAGTACCGTCCCCCAACAAACCACTCTTTTTCAGAATTGTTGTAAGTATATTGAATTCCTAACCGAAGGTCGGCATAGAGCATGAAATCATCCTCACCCCAGAACCCCTCAAAACCAGGGGTGTTGGTGCCATCCAGCCTGACCTTAGCCATTTGTCCACCCAATGACCCATCAATATAATACCCCAGACCTTTTACCCGCGACATCTGAAAATGAAAGGAGGGGGTTACTGACCTTCCACTGTAAGTACCTTGTTTAAAATAGTGCGGGTCTTTCTCACTCGCCGGCCCACTTACATAATAATAACTCACCATAAAGCCAAGAGATGAATTGTGTGAAGTGTTGTATTGGGCTAAAAGCACCTGGCTAAATATACAACTTGCCAGAAAGAGGTAAATTTTTTTCATTTTATGGATAAATTCTTAGGTTTAAATAACCATGCTTTTCTCATATTGACAGGTTGTTGGAAATACTTGCCTTATATGGTATTGGCAAGCATGAATCTCCTGATTATTTTGAGTTTTGTAAAAATTAGCCTCTAAAGTTTCAAACAGGTTTGTAAACAATTGACTTTGGCAAGAGAAAAGATTTTATACGGCAATGGCTTACCTTAGTACCATGAAATCAAACCCACACGACGATAAACGCCTCTTCCTGCTTGATGCATTTGCCCTGATATACCGGGCGTATTTCGCATTTAGCCGTAATCCGATTGTGAACTCTAAGGGGATGAATACCAGCGCAGCGTTTGGATTTACCAATACCCTCATTGACCTGATTACCCGCGAAAAACCAACACACCTTGCGGTGGTTTTTGACGCACCTGAAGAAACCACACGGGCTGCCGAGTTCAGTTTCTATAAAGCCAACCGCCAGGAAATGCCAGAGGATATCGGCAATTGCATCCCCTGGATAAAAGAAATTATTCACGCATTCAACATACCAATTCTTGAACTTGCCGGCTACGAAGCAGACGACATCATTGGAACGATTGCAAAACAAAAAGCCAAAGAGGGTTACGTAGTCTATATGGTCACCCCTGATAAAGATTACGGTCAATTGGTCGAACCAAATATCTATATCTACAAACCTGGCCGCCAAGGAAACGAAGTTGAAATACTGGGGGTGAATGAAATAAAAACAAAATGGGAAGTGGATAGCCCCCTGCAGGTGATTGATATCTTAGGCCTCTGGGGTGATGCGGTTGACAATATACCAGGCGTGCCCGGTGTAGGCGAGAAAACTGCAAAAAAACTCATTCGTGACTTTGGCTCAATGGAGCAGGTACTTCAAAGAACCAATGAACTGAAAGGGAAATTGCGTGAAAATCTTGAGCAGTTTTCTGAACAAGCCCTGGTTTCTAAAATGCTGGCTACCATCATCCTCGATGTGCCTGTTGAGGTAAATGATGATAATCTGCTTATCAGTGATCCCGAAAAAGATAAGTTATCAGCGCTGTTTGCCGAACTTGAGTTCCGCACACTTGGGCGTAGAATATTGGGAGACATGTTCTCCGTTAATCGCGAAAATACAGGACAAAAAAGTCCTCTATCAAAACAAACTGTTTCAGGCCAAATTTCAATGTTTGATAGCGAAGAACATGAAGAACCTATAGAGCAAACAGAACATTTAAAGGGAAGAAACATCCATAATACCGCACACAACTATCACTTGGTAAACGATGTGCAGGAAATGAAAAATTTGGCTGAACTACTTGAAAAGCAAAAGCTGCTCTGCTTCGATACTGAAACATCTTCTCTTGATTATTTTAGCCTCGATTTGGTAGGGCTTTCTTTTAGTATTCAAACCGGAGAAGGCTGGTTTGTGCACGTCACCGCTGACCATTACAAGGCACTTGAAATTACAGGAATCTTTAAAAAAGTACTTGAAGACCCTGCAATAATTAAAGTCGGACAAAACATCAAGTTCGACCTTCAGGTCTTGCGCAGGTACAATATTAACGTATGTGAGCCTTTCTTTGATACCATGCTGGCACATTACCTGATTGAACCTGACCGCCGGCACGGTATGGATTACCTGAGTGAAACCTATCTTGGATATACCCCGGTACCTATCACCGACCTCATTGGGAAAAAAGGAAAAAACCAGGGCTCAATGCGCGATGTGCCGCTTGATAAAATTACCAAATATGCAGTGGAAGATGCCGATATTACCCTTCAGTTGATGAAGGTGCTTGAACCGATGGTCGAAAAAAGAGAAATTGGTCCTGTATTACATGATATCGAACATCCTCTAATACCTGTCCTTGCCGAAATGGAGTATGAAGGGGTTAAGATTGACCAGCCTTTTCTTGAACAATATTCAAGTGAGCTACACAACGACTTAGTGAAGCTTCGTGATGAAATATGGGGCATGGCAGGCCAGGAGTTTAACATTGATTCACCCAAACAATTAGGTGATATTCTGTTTGGTAAATTGGGGCTGCCAGGAGGTGAAAAAACAAAAACCGGACAATACAGCACCAATGAAGAAGTGCTGCAAAAGTTAGACAAAGTACATCCAATCGCAACCAAACTGATGGATTACAGAGAGGTGACAAAGTTGAAATCAACTTATGTGGATGCCCTGCCGGCATTGATCCAAAAACAAACCGGACGGGTACACACCACCTTTAACCAAACCATCGCTGCCACAGGTCGCCTGAGTTCTATCAATCCGAACCTGCAAAATATCCCCATCAGAACCGAACGTGGAAAAAGGATACGAAAGGCTTTTATTGCACGTGATGAAAACCACTGCATTGTTTCTGCTGATTATAGCCAAATTGAATTAAGACTTATTGCAGAGATTGCAGGCGAACAAAACATGATTGAAGCCTTTAACAAAGGAATTGATATCCACCAGGCAACTGCCGCAAGGGTGTATGGTGTTGATATTGATAAAGTAAGCCGTGAAATGCGTAGCAATGCCAAAATGGTAAACTTTGGAATTATTTATTCCATCAGTGCATTTGGGCTCTCCCAACGTTTGGGTATCGCCAGAAAAGAGGCTGCCGACCTAATTGAAAATTATTTCCAGCAATATCCGGGAATACGCAAATACATGCAGGAAACACTCGAATTTGCCCGCCAAAACGGATTCGTGAAAACAATAATGGGCCGCCGACGCTATCTGAGTGACATCAACTCACGCAACTTTACCGTGCGGGGCTTTGCCGAACGAGAAGCTATTAATGCACCAATACAAGGCTCAGCAGCTGATTTGATAAAAATTGCTATGATCAACATTCACCGCGAAATGAAAAAGCGTGAAATGAAATCGGTGATGACCCTGCAAGTGCACGATGAACTTGTTTTTGATGCCCACCAAGATGAATTAAATGAACTTAAAATACTGGTCGCTGAACTAATGAAAGGCGCAATTAAAACTACAGTCCCCATAGAAGTGGAAATAGGAACCGGACTTAACTGGCTTGAAGCACATTAAAACTCAATACGCTGCCTTTACAATCCGCCGCACCGCATCTGACTTACCCATGGTGTAAAAATGAATGCAGGGCACTCCGTGACTGATTAGTTCTTTCACCTGTTGAATAGACCATTCAATACCTACCTGCATCGCCTGCTCACTGGTTTTGCACTTTTCAAGCTCATCAGCCAAAGCCTCCGGCAAGTCAATATAAAACGTCTTCGGAAGGAACTGAATGTGCTTTAAGGTCGTGATCGGCTTGATGCCGGGAATAATCGGAACATCTATGCCGCTCTTGCGACAGGCATCTACAAATGCAAAATATTTCTGGTTGTCGAAAAATAACTGTGTTACAATATAGTGCGCCCCCGCATCAACCTTCTCTTTCAGATGCCGTAAGTCAGTCTTCAAGTTCTGCGCCTCGAAATGCTTTTCAGGATATCCGGCAACACCAATACAGAAGTCGGTAGGAATACCCTCCACAATCTCATCATCTAAGTAATTGCCATTATTCATCTCTGAAATCTGCTTTACCAAAGTAGATGCATGCGCATGCCCGTCACGCTCTGGTACAAAAATGCTCTCTCCTTTTACAGGATCACCACGCAAGGCCAAAACATTATTCATTCCTAAATAATGCATGTCGAGCAATGCACTCTCGGTTTCATCACGGCTAAAACCTCCACAAATCAAATGGGGCACAGTATCTACACCATACTTGTTTTTTATGGCGGCACAGATGCTCACCGTACCCGGACGTTTTCGCGTTGACCGGCGCTCATGAAGCCCGTTACTTAACTTTTTAAAAACAAACTCCTCACGGTGGTAGGTTACATTGATAAAACTTGGGTTAAACTCAATCAATGGGTCAACACCACTAAAAAGATCCTGTATATCACGCCCTTTGAGCGAAGGCAACACCTCAAAGGAAAATAGGGTGCTTTTCGCCCCTGCTATATGTTCTGTTACTTTCAAGTATGTGCGAATTTTGGGTAAATTTAAGAATTTAGAATCTATCTTGACCAGATTCAGACATAATCGGGGGCTTTTGTACTTTCGCATCTTCATTTTATTTCAAATAGCGCGATGGAACCGGATTTCAAGAAAATAGCTGAAAATTGGCAAAAGAAGTGGCGAGAGGCAGGTATCTACCAGACCCATATTGACCCGGCCAAACCAAAGTATTATGTGCTCGATATGTTCCCATACCCCTCGGGGGCCGGCCTGCATGTGGGGCACCCATTGGGCTATATTGCATCCGACATCGTTGCCCGCTTTAAACGCCTTAAAGGTTTTAATGTGCTTCATCCAATGGGCTTTGACGCTTTTGGGCTCCCGGCAGAACAATATGCAATACAGACAGGAAAACACCCGGCAGAAACTACTGAAACCAATATCAAACGCTACAAAGAACAGCTAAACAATATCGGGTTTTCTTACGATTGGAACAGAGAAGTTGTGACCTCCGACCCATCGTATTACCGCTGGACACAGTGGATTTTCCTGAAGCTTTTCAACGCATGGTACAATAACGATACCCAAAAGGCTGAAGAAATTTCAACTTTAATTCAGCACTTTGAATACTCCGGAAGTGAAAGAATTAATGCCGCCGGAGCAGAGCATACGCCTTTCTCAGCACAAGATTGGAACCGCTGGCCGGAAAAAACAAAACGGGATATCCTGATGCAATACCGCCTTGCATATCAAAGCTATGCTACCGTCAACTGGTGCGAAGCTTTGGGTACGGTGCTTGCCAATGATGAGGTGAAAGACGGCCTCAGCGAAAGGGGAGGGCACCCGGTTGAAAAAAGAAGCATGCGCCAATGGTTCCTGCGCATTACAGCTTACGCTGAACGCTTGCTCAATGACCTGGAGCAACTTGAATGGACAGATGCCATGAAAGACATGCAACGCAATTGGATAGGCCGCTCCGAAGGTGCAATGCTGCGTTTTAAAGTTGAACAAACCCAATATGAAATTGAGGTATTCACCACGCGCCCGGATACCATCTTCGGAGTTGATTTTATTACCCTGGCACCTGAACATGAATTGCTTGATAAGATTACACCAACAAGCCATTTAGATGCGGTTCAGGCATACACCTCTGTTGCGAAAAATCGCAGTGAGCGTGAACGAATGACAGAAGTAAAAAAGGTAAGCGGGGTCTTCACAGGTGCCTTTGCCACACATCCGTTTACCAATAAGAAAATCCCCATCTGGGTGGGTGATTATGTGTTGGCCGGATATGGTACAGGAGCTGTAATGGCCGTACCTGCAGGCGACCAGCGCGACTGGGATTTTGCTACCCACTTCCAAATCCCCATCACTCCCATCCATCAGGAACATGATAGCAGCAAGGCAGCTAACCCGGCAAAAGACAGCATACTGGTGAATTCTAATTTTCTCAACGGACTACAAGGTGAGCAAGCGTTTAGTGCGGCTGTTGATGCTATTGAAAAAACAGGTATTGGAAAACGAAAAGTAAATTACCGCCTACGGGATGCCGGATTTAGCAGGCAAAGGTACTGGGGCGAACCTTTCCCTGTGGTTTACCGTGAGGATATAGCCTATGCACTCGATGAAAATGAACTCCCGCTTGAACTGCCCCTGATGGAAGATTTTAAGCCTACCGGACAACCGGAAGGCCCTCTTGCCAAAGCTACGCAATGGGTACATACCAATGAAGGGGTACGCGAAACAGATACCATGCCCGGTTATGCCGGCTCATCATGGTATTTCCTGCGTTATATGGATGCCAATAATCCTGATGCTTTTGTTTCTAAAGAAGCTGAAGCATACTGGCAGGATGTTGACCTCTATATCGGCGGTACAGAGCACGCCGTTGGCCACCTGATGTACGCCCGGTTCTGGCAAAAGTTCCTCTTCGACAGACACTTTGTTTCTAAAAGTGAACCTTTTAAAAAACTGATTAATCAGGGTATGATTTTAGGCCGGAGTAATTTCGTTTACCGTGCAGTTAATGATAACCTTTTTGTTTCACATGATATCCTTAATAAGCACCCGGATATTAAAACAATACCATTGCACGTAGATGTTAATATTGTGCGAAATGATGTGTTGGATATCGAAGCATTTAAAATTGCAAATAACGATAATAAAAATGCAAGATTTCTGCTAAATGAAAATGCTGAATATGTCTGCGGTACAGAGGTTGAAAAAATGTCAAAATCAAAGTTCAATGTCGTGAACCCTGATGACATTATCGAAGAATACGGTGCTGATACACTGCGCCTATATGAAATGTTTCTGGGGCCAATTGACCAGCCAAAACCATGGAATACCAATGGTATTGAAGGGGTTTATCGCTTTTTGAATAATAAACTCTGGCGACTTTTTTACAATGAAAAAGGAGATGTGAAAATTTCTGATGAACCCCCCACAGAAAAGGAGCTGCGCATCTTGCATAAAACCATTAGGAAAATTGAAGAAGATATTGAACGATTTTCATTCAATACATCCGTTAGTACCTTTATGATTTGTGTGAATGACCTGCTTGAACTTAAATGCAGTAAGAAAAAAATACTAAAAGACCTTTTAATCATCCTTTCACCTTATGCCCCACATGTGGCCGAAGAGCTGTGGCTTTTGGTTAAAGGCAACAACGACAAACAATTCATCGTCCAGGAAACCTTCCCTGAATGGAAAATGGAATACATAGAAGAAAGCACCGTGATGTATCCCGTTGCTTTTAACGGAAAGGTGCGCTTTAAAATTGAAGTACCTGCGGATTTGCCTGAAGCTGATATTCAACAACAGGTTACTGCACATAGCGAAACATCCAAATGGCTCAATGGCCCCCCAAAGAAGATTATTGTCGTTAAAGGAAGAATGGTAAATGTTGTAATCTGATTGCTATGGAAACCCTACGAATTGCTACCTATAACGTAAACGGACTTCGCTCTGCACTGAGTAAAGGTTTTCTTGACTGGCTCGTTGATGCAAACCCGGATGTAATTTGCCTGCAGGAAATCAAAAGCCAGGCCGATCAGCTTGACCTTGAAATTTTCAAACAGGCCGGCTATTTCCCCAGCCTCTTTCCGGCACAGAAAAAAGGATACAGTGGTGTTGCAATACTTTCAAAAAAACAACCTGATTTAGTTGTCAGCGGGCTCAATCACGACCTGTACGACTTTGAAGGGCGCTCTCTTAGGCATGATTACGGCGACCTGACAATTCTGAGTACCTACTTCCCTTCTGGTTCGAGTGGAGATGAGCGACAAGCTGTAAAAATGCGCTTCCTCGAAGATTTTTATACCTATGCACGGGAACTAATAAAAGAAAGACCTAAAACAATTATTTGTGGCGATTACAATATCTGCCATCGCCCCATTGATATCCACAATCCGGTTTCAAATGCAAACAGCAGCGGATTCTTGCCCGAAGAGCGCGAGTGGATGGAGTCTTTTTTAAACAGTGGCTTTACCGACTCATTCCGCCACATGAACAAAGAACCGCACAACTATACATGGTGGAGCTTCAGAGCAAATGCAAGGGCGAAAAACCTTGGATGGCGCATTGATTATATCATGGTGAGTGATATGCTTCAGCAAACAATCAAAAAAGCGGTAATCCTGCCCGATGCAAAACACAGCGACCATTGTCCGGTAATCACTGAAATCGGATACTGAAAAGGCTACTGGCCTATTGATGAAGGGTCAACCAAGCGGAACCCCTTACCGTGGATATTTAAAATCTCAATCGCAGGATCACCTGAAAGGTACTTGCGAAGCTTGGTTATATAAACATCCATGCTTCGGCTGTTTTCAGGTTGATTACTTTTCCAAATTGACCTTAACGCAAAATTACGCTCAAGCAAATCGTTTTTGTTTAAACACAATAATTGCAATAAGTCCGACTCACGAGTGGTGAGTTTCTGCACCTGATCACCTAATGTAAGTTGTTGTTGTACAGGGTTAAATAAATAATTGCCGATACTGAACTCATTTGGCAGACTCTTTTTTACCTCCTTTTCAGTTCGCTTTAAAATCGCACGGATACGCATTTGCAATTCTTCCATGCTGAAAGGCTTGGTAATATAATCATCCGCACCTGCTTTAAAACCTTCTATTGCATCATCACGCATGGTCTTTGCAGTGAGAAAAATTATCGGAACAGCCTTGTTTGTCTTCCTGACCTCACGTGCCAAGGTAAAACCATCCATCAAGGGCATCATCACATCAAAAATGCATAAGTTCCATCTTTCACTTAAAAATGCCTCCAATGCCAATTCACCGTTTATTGCCAGATGAACCGAAAACCCTTTGGCATTCAGGAATTCCTGAATGAGTACTCCAAGATTTGGGTCATCTTCTGCCAGAAGGATTTTCATAGAATTGCAAATTTAATGGTTTTCAGATTCATACGCCTGCCTTACCCTGCCTCACAGGTAAATTAACTGTAAAAATACTCCCAACATTCTTCTCGCTTTCAAGCCTGATAGTGCCATGATGCTTTTCTACTATAGCCTTCACATAACTTAAACCCAACCCAAACCCCTTTACATTATGAATGTTCCCCGTAGGTACACGATACAGCTTTTCGAAAATCCGCTTCTGATGATCCCTTGAAATCCCGCTTCCATTATCTTCAACTGATAAACTGAAAATACCCCCCTTTACCTGGGTGCTTATTTTAATCTCGGGCAACTCCGGTGTGTATTTAATGGCATTGTCAACTAAATTATTTACCATATTGGTAATATGGGTCTTGTCTGCTTCTATTACCGGATCTTTTGCTTCAAGATTAAGTACAATCTTCCCCTTTTTCTGCCCAACAAGCATCTGCATACTCTTTGAAACCTTCTGTATAATTTCATGCATATCAACCTGTTCAGGCCTGAACTCAAAATCTGCCTGATCATACATCGCACTTTGTAAAACATTTTCAACCAACTGCCCCAGACGCTTATTCTCATCATTAATCATACGGGTATATCTTTTGGCCGTATCTTCATTACGATTCACATCAGGGTCGGATAAGGCCTGGCAGGCAAGAGATATAGTGGCTATCGGTGTCTTTAATTCATGTGTCATATTGCTGATGAAATCATTCTTTACCTCTGATAATTTCTTCTGCCGGATAATCGTGGTTATGGTCGAATAAAAAGTGAGTATAATTATTAAAGTGAAAAATATTGATGTGCTCAACATGAGCCATAAATTGTTGAATATATACCTGTCCTGTTGAGGAAAATATACCATCAAATAATCCGGCCGGTAAAAAATATCATTCGGAAATAAACGCACCCTAAAAGGGGTCTTCATTAAATCCTGCGTATAAATGGTAGGGTGATTCACAAAGAGCTTGTTGTTTATAAAATCATATAAACCAAACTCATACGGAGTATTTAAACCAACAGCCTTAAACTCTTCTTTGATAAGCGAATCAACATACGCAGGATTAACACGGTCTTCAACACTGCTATTGACGTTCAGATTGTATAACTCACGGAAAATATCGGTTACCAGACCCGACTTCTTCATCATTCGCTCAAGCTGTGGATTCCCCATCATCGGCTTGCGAAGCCCGCCTCCAATATCACTGAATGCTGGGGTGCCACTTGCCTGACGTGCCTTGCGAATCTTTCTGAATACAATGTCGCCCAACGAATCCTTCCTGATTTCTTCTATCACGTCAACCGAACCATCCTGATTAAACTGACGAAATTCGGTCTGCAACTCCCCCGGACTCACCTCATTCCAAAATACCAAACCCGAGGTGGTAGTGTCCTTGCGGTCAATTGATTTGCGTATCAGTGAATCTATGCCCAAATAAAATAATTTCCCCTGACGGGTAACGTCAAAACGCTTTCTCACATTTACCGCCACCTCCTTTCGCTCAACCAATTCGGCTACATTACGCATGGAAGTGTTTACAAGGCTCTCAAAACGCTCCTGTTCTAAATCCATCGCATTGCGTATCCAGTATATCTGAATCGCTGTTAGACCGGCCAATGCAATGACCATTAATACTATAATTACCCGTATGTTAGTTCGGTTTATCATAGCTGTTCAAGCCACAATGCAAGCTCAGCAAATTGTATAACACTAAGCTGCTCTGCACGCATAGTTAAAAAAGGATGTTCAGGTGTTTTACCTTTTAACAAAGGTTTTAATGCGTTTCGCAAGGTCTTACGGCGTTGGTTAAATGCTGTTTTAACAACCGTTTTTAACCACCCGTAAGATACCGGAAGTGAAACGCCCTCCCTACGCGTAAGCCTGATAACTGCCGAACGTACCTTTGGTGGTGGATTGAACGCATTCGGCTCCACCGTGAAAAGATATTCTGTCTCATAATAAGTCTGAATCAACACACTTAATATCCCATAAGTCTTGCTTCCATGGCTGGCAACAACCCGTTCAGCAACTTCCTTTTGAAACATCCCGCTTAACTGCCTTACATTGGGTATAAAATCGAGGCAATGAAACAAAATCTGAGATGAGATATTGTAAGGATAATTCCCCACTACAATACCTTCAGCATCAAGATACTCATTAAGAGGAAGCGCTAAAAAATCTTGCGTAATTATCTTTAATCCGCGATAATGCAAACGTAAATACTCAACCGATTCACGATCAATTTCTGAAACCTGTAAATCAATCTCCTTCTCAAGCAAATATTTGGTGAGCATCCCCATACCAGGCCCCACTTCAATAACCTTATTCCCTGGTGCCGCCTCAATGCTCTCAGCTACCGCCTGAGCAATAGATTCATCTTTTAAGAAATGCTGCCCTAAATGCTTCTTCGCCCTTACCTGCTGAGGTTTTAATAAACTCATACGCTTTCAAGCAACGAACGAAATGC
>JAIBAI010000030.1 GCA_019695235.1 Bacteroidia bacterium
ATTTGCTTTTTGCATCCCAAATCAACCAATGGTTTGCTTGTAGAATTGTGTCAAGAAAAGCCGTGAACACATTTGCTAATCTGGTAACCAACGCATGGATTGGAGGTGCTGAACAGCAATCACCTGCATCTACTTTTACGGTGCTGCACAAATTTTCAGGCATTGAGCTTGCAAAGGTTGGGTTTACTGACCAGCTACTTCTCGAGAAAGCTGTTGAATCAAGTGTTTCGGCGTTTGATGTGTGCAGCAGGATGTCAGCGGGAGACAGGGCGGGACTTCTCAGAAGAATTCGCAATAGTGTAGAGAAGGAACGAAGTTTTTTTGAACAGCTTATTGTTGCTGAATCGGGTAAGCCTATTGCTTTTGCAATGAATGAACTTGACCGTTGCCTGCTCACAATTGAAGCGGGGGAGCGAGAATGCATGGCATTCAAAGGTGAAATGGTTCCGGCAGACATGGGGAAAGGAATCGGAAAATTTGCATTTACACAATGGTTTCCTTCCGGACCCGTATTGGGCTTTACACCTTTTAATTTCCCTCTCAATCTGGCGCTACACAAGCTAGTGCCTGCCATTGCAGCAGGGTGTTCAATACTGTTGAAACCTTCACCGCATAGTCCGTTGAGTTTACTCCAAATTGCACGTCTTATTAGTGATGCAGGCGCCCCACCTGGCATGGTGAATGTATTATGTTGTAACAATGATTTGGCAAATACATTAGTAAGAGACGAACGCTTCAGCACCTTTTCGTTCACAGGGAGTGCTTTGGTAGGCTGGGCTCTAAGAACTGCATCAGCTGCACGTAAGGTTATTTTAGAGCTTGGAGGAAACGCCCCGGTAATCATTGATGAAAATGCAGATCTTATTCAGGCGGCACGGCATTGTGTACTTAGTGCATTTGCTTACGCGGGCCAGGTTTGTATCTCATCTCAACGTATCATCTGCCATCAGACAGTCAGCGATGTGTTTTTGCAACTTTTGATTGAAGAAACCAAAAAGATTAAATCGGGAGACCCTTCAGACAAAGAGGTAATCAATGGCCCAATGATTGATTTACAATCTATTGAGCACCTAAAAAAAAGAATAAAGGAAGCCTTACTCAAGGGGGCCAGGCTTGAAGAAGGCGGTCAAACACATGAAGACTTGCCTCATGTGTTTGAACCAACCATTCTAAGTAATGTACCATCTGACATTGCATTGATGCAGGAGGAGGCATTTGCCCCGGTACTTCTATTTGAAGTTGCACAAGATTTCAGCCATGCTTTGCAACTTGCCAATTCAGGCAAATACGGATTACAATGCGGTGTTTTTACTCAAAACCTAGAACACATGAAAATTGCCTTCAAAATGTTAAAGTTTGGAGGAATTATCATCAACAATACCCCGAACTTCCGGCTTGACCACATGCCTTATGGTGGCATTCGGCAATCAGGCATAGGTCGCGAAGGTATCAGATATGCTATGGAAGAAATGTCAGAAAGCAAACTGATAGTTTTTTAATGAATGTAGGCTATATTTACCTACGCATCGCTCAAACAGATTCTTATGTCAGCCATCTCAATCAATACACCTGAAGAATATCAAAAGGCTTACAAAAAAAGCATTGAACAGCCTGAGCAGTTTTGGGAAGAAATTGCAAGCGAACTGCTTTGGCAAAAGCGCTGGGACAAGGTTTTGGAATGGAATTTCGCAGAGCCCTCAGTAAAGTGGTTTATTGGAGGCCGCATGAACATTACAGAAAATTGCCTTGACCGGCACCTGAGTCAAAGGGGTAATCAAACAGCAATCATCTGGGAGCCTAATGACCCACGTGACAAAGCCCGAAAGATTACATATAGCGAGCTTTACAGCCAAGTCTGTCATTTTTCAAATGTGCTGCTTCGCAATGGAGTCAGAAAAGGAGATCGGGTTTGTATATACATGCCAATGATTCCGGAACTGACGATTGCGGTGCTTGCCTGTGCTCGTATTGGGGCAATTCATTCAGTTGTTTTTGCCGGATTTTCCGCTCAATCGGTTGCTGACCGTATCAACGATTCACAATGTAGTCTGGTAATTACAGCCGATGGTTTGCGCCGGGGCGCCCGGCAGTCAGGTGTTAAAACAGTGGTTGACGAAGCACTTAAACAATGTCAATCAGTGCATCGGGTTATAGTATTTAATCACCTTGGATGGGAGCCCAATATGGTCAGTGGAAGAGATGTGTGGTGGCACACTGAAATGCAACAAGTGGATGGCGACTGCAAGGCAGAAGCGATGGATGCGGAGGATATGTTGTTTATACTATATACATCCGGCTCAACAGGCAAACCAAAAGGGGTAGTTCACACCTGTGGTGGCTACACTGTGTATATGGAATATACCTTCAGGAACGTTTTTCAATTAAGAGAAAAAGATGTTTTCTGGTGTACGGCTGATGTTGGTTGGGTTACAGGTCACTCCTATCTGGTGTATGGGCCACTGCTTGCTGGCACAACAACTGTTATGTTTGAAGGCATCCCTACCTGGCCTGACGCCGGGCGCTTCTGGCAGGTGATTGACAAGCACCAGGTGAATATTTTTTACACTGCCCCAACTGCAATTCGCTCGCTGATGGCTGCCGGAGTTGACCATGTGCTTTCAGCAAGTCTGAGTAGCTTGCGGGTGCTTGGTTCTGTTGGTGAACCCATCAATGAGGAGGCCTGGCACTGGTATAACCTGCATGTAGGCAAAGAAAGATGCCCCATTGTGGATACCTGGTGGCAAACTGAAACCGGTGGAATTATGATTTCATCTTTGGCAGGAGTTACCGCTTCAAAACCAAGCCATGCAGGAAATCCCTTACCTGGCATCCAGCCTGTTTTGCTGAACAATCAAGGGGAAGTAATTGAAGAAAATGGCGTAGAAGGCTATCTTGCTATTCGTTTCCCATGGCCATCAATGATTCGCACAACGTATGGCGACCATGAACGGTGCAGGGTGAATTATTTTGACACCTATAAAGGCTATTATTTTACTGGCGACGGGGCCAAAAGAGATGAACATGGCTTATACCGAATCATTGGTCGCGTTGATGATGTAATCAATGTATCCGGCCATCGCTTTGGAACTGCCGAAATTGAAAATGCTATCAATCAAAGCAAGCATGTTGTAGAAAGTGCTGTTGTCGGCTATCCACATGATATCAAAGGGCAGGGAATTTATGCCTTTGTAATATGTGAAGTTACTCCCGATAACCCTGAATTACTTAGGGAAGAAATATATGAAAGTGTAAGTCGTGAAATTGGCCGTATCGCCAAGCCAGATAAAATTCAGTTTGTCAGCGGACTTCCCAAAACAAGGTCAGGTAAGATAATGCGGAGGATTCTTCGTAAAGTAGCCGAAGGTGAATTAAGCAACCTTGGCGATACCAGTACCCTGCTCGACCCACTGGTAGTTGACCAGATTGTTGCCGAACGGATTCTTTAATTTACTTTTTCAAGCGTGCTGGCATCTTTAATAAGGATGTCAACACTCACCATTTCCTCCATGAGGGTATCAGCCAAAACACCTGTGCAGATACCCTTTACACTGATTTGGTCACCTGCTTTGTACTCAGCAAGTGGGCCTGTTTGTTCTTTGTGAAAGCTTACCCGAATGGATGCATCGGGCGAATTCGGTACTTCAATGACACAAACTGTCTCCTGCCCCGGGTGCAGACTGGCAATGGTACCTGTTAATTGAACTGTTTGATTAAGCAGTTTCTTATCGCCCTGGAGATACATTGATTCAAATAAGGCAGCGGGGCTTGTTTGAAAAGCATCTTCATTGGCCGGATTTCGATGAGGTTTGTTCCAGAAATAATAGGCACCCACCACTGCGGTGAAGGTTAAAATTACCACGATGCTTCCTAATTTAAGTTTGCTTTTTCCCATTTTCAATGAACCCTTTGGGGCATTAAATGTTAGTTTACCTGATGTCGTGTAAATATAATTAGAATCTTTGCATCTGTATGACTGAACTATTGTTACGTTTTATCATTCTTGCCGGATTGCTTTTCTTATCAGCTTGTGTTTACCAGAATGAAGATGATTTATATGGCAAAGAATCGCTCAAAGGTTGTGATACACTTGAAGTAAGTTATGCCTCTGACATACGACCACTAATAGACATCCATTGTATTGAATGCCATGGCACTTACCCGGAGTTAGGAGCCGCTTCATTTACCAACCATATACAATTATCACAGTACCTTGACCTGAATAAAAAGAAGTTCATTGAAAGCATAAGTCACACAGGTTATTCAAAGCTAATGCCCGATAATGCAGACAAACTTCCTGAATGCGAGATTAGAAAAATGATTCACTGGATTGATGCAGGCTACCCCAACAATTAAATTAAACATGAAAATACTTCTGAGCACCTCTTTCATAATATTATTGCATTTTCTTGCCCCAGCTCAAACCATGCTGTTTACCAAGTCGGGGACTATCCAATTCTTTTCGAAGACGCCGCTTGAAAATATCGAAGCTGTTAACAAAGAGGCTTCTTCTTTTTTGAACCTTCAAAATGGGGAATTGGTATTTTCATTACTGGTAAAAAATTTCCGGTTTGAAAAGGCCCTCATGGAGGAGCATTTCAACGAGAATTACATGGAAAGTGACAAATTTCCTAAAGCTAATTTTAAAGGAAAAATTAGCAACTTAAGCGCCATTAATTTCTCAAAAGAGGGTGTTTACCCTTGCCTGATAAATGGTAACATTGTTATACACGGAGTAAGCAAAGCAATTGATTTACCAGCAAACATTACAGTCAAACAAGGTAAAGTGATTGCTACTGCTAAGTTTCAAGTCAAACCAGCCGATTTCAACATCAGTATCCCGGCACTGGTAAAGGGTAAAATTGCTGAGCAGATTGAGGTAAATGTCAATGCTCACTACGAGCCTTATAAAAAATAAGCACTATGAAATTCAGTTCATATCTCTTCACTTGCTTGCTCTCCACATCCTGCGTATTCGCTCAGACAGATGATTTAAGTACACTTCTGGAGCGGGAAAGTGAAGGTACAGACAAAAGAGAATTTACACGTGCAACATTTAAAACCACACGTATTGTAAATGGTCATTCAATTGAAAACGTCTCAGCAGGGGTGCTTGATTTTCGAATAAGCCATCATTTCGGTACCTTTGAAAGAGGGCTTTATGATATGATTGGTCTTGACAATGCTACTATACGCTTGGGGCTTGAATACGGGCTTCATGAACGTGTGATGGTAGGGCTTGGAAGAAGTACCCACGAGAAAACAATAGATGGATTTACGAAGATAAAAATCCTTCGTCAGCAGGAAGGCAAGGGAGGTATGCCAGTTTCACTAAGCTATTTGGGTTCGGCAGAGGTGAAAACTATTGCTTTTGATAAACCCTGGCAAAACAATCGCTTTACTTCGCGTTTGTATTTCACGCATCAATTACTATTGGCACGGAAGTTCAACGAGCGTATTTCGTTACAGCTAAGCCCGGGCCTGGTGCACTGGAATCTTGTTCCGGAAGCTGGCGACCCCAATGATATGTTGTCGCTCGGGGCCGGAGGCCGATTTAAGATTACCCGCCGTGTTAGCCTGAACCTTGAGTATTTTTACCAATTACCCAAATTTAGGCAAGAGAGCACCCAGGATGCTGTAGCAATTGGGTTTGACATTGATACCGGCGGACATATTTTCCAGGTATTTATTACCAATAGTGCGGGAATTACAGAAAGGGCATTTATAACTCAAACCCTTAACAAGGTATCAAAAGGAGAATTACTTCTGGGATTTTGTATCTCAAGGGTATTTACCCTGCGTACTCCAAAAGATTTCAGGTAAGTCCCGGTATTAGCTCATTTTCAATGCCTCACTTGTGCGTGGGGCACCTGAAAGGATTTCATCATTTGCATTGTCGGCATAAGGTGCGAAGTTTTTTATAAACTTCTCTGCCAGCTCTGTTGCCTTCAAATCATACGCTTCTTTATCACTCCACGCATTCCTTGGGAACAACAGCTCTGATGGGACTCCGGGGCAGGCAACTGGCGTTTGCAAGTTAAAAAACGGCATCTGCTTGTATTCAACCTGATCGAGTTGACCTTTTAAAGCTGCACTTATCAAAGCGCGGGTATAGCTGAGTTTAATTCTGTTGCCAATACCATAAGGTCCTCCGCACCATCCGGTATTGACCAGCCATACGTTTACCCGATTGCTTTTTAGTTTTTCACCCAGAAGTTCGGCATATTTGGTGGGGTGTAAAGGTAAAAATGCTTTACCGAAACAGGCTGAGAAAGTTGCCTGTGGCTCAGTAACACCTACTTCAGTACCTGCAACCTTTGCAGTGTATCCGGAAATAAAATGATACATCGCCTGTCCGGTAGTTAAACGTGAAATAGGAGGCAATACACCAAATGCATCCGCTGTAAGGAAGAAGATATTTCTTGGTTCTCCACCAACAGATGGGCTCATGATATTGTCAATCAGATAAATCGGGTAAGCAGCACGGGTGTTCTCTGTCTTACTGATATCTGCATAATTGATATTTCTTGTACCGGGATGATAAAATGTATTTTCAAGTAATGTTCCATACCGGATTGCATTGAAAATTTGAGGCTCTTTCTCTGCTGAAAGATCTACACATTTTGCATAGCAGCCACCTTCGAAATTAAACACCGAGCCGGATGCCCATCCATGTTCGTCGTCACCAATAAGTCTTCTTTCAGGATCAGCCGAAAGGGTTGTTTTTCCAGTTCCACTCAGACCAAAAAAGACAGCCGTGTCATCTTCTTTTCCTACATTGGCAGAACAGTGCATTGACAACACTTTGCGCTCCTGCGGAAGTAAATAATTCAATACCGAGAAGATGCCTTTTTTTATCTCTCCGGTGTAGCCTGAGCCGCCAATCAAAATGATTTTTCGGCTAAAGCTTACGATGGTAAAATTATGTTGACGGGTGTGGTCACGCTCTGGAACAGCCCTAAAACCAGGCGCATTCACAATAAGCCACTCATGATTAAAACCGGGCAGCTCTGAAGCCTCCGGACGTAAAAACAGGTTGTGTGCAAATAAATTTGACCAGGCAAGTTCGGTAAGCACCCTGATGTTCAAACGGTAGCTGGGGTCAGCACAAGCGTAAGCATCGCGAATATACAGCTCTTTGCAGGTTCCAAGATATTCTACTACCCTTTCATAAAGCGCATCAAAATGAGCAGATTCAAAGGGCTGATTAATATCCCCCCACCACACTGTACTTTCGGTGACGGCTTCACGAACGATAAATTTATCTTTCGGTGAACGACCGGTGAATTCACCCGTATCAATTGAAAGTGCACCAGTGTCAGTGAGGGTTCCCTGACCATTCAGTATGGTTTTCTCAATTAATTCAGCAGGGGTCAAATTCCAGAAGACCTGCCCGCTTGGTTTTAAACCAATGGCAGCTAAGGAAGCGTTTTGGCTCTGGGTGGCTGAAGAATTCATAAAAGAGATATTAGCTTGATTTTGGTCTGCAAAAATAATCATTTCCCTTTGATACAAGGCTCAAAAGATATTTTTTGCCTACTCAGGTTTTAAATACCGGCATGGCTGGTCCTTCAGTACATTTACTTTTTGAGCCTGTCGCAAGACCTTATTCATTGCCTCAGCAAACGCTGTAGCCTCTGTATCAGACAAACCATTTAGCCGGATGCAGTAATCTCGTTCCCCTTCTCTGCCCCATGGAACACGAATATATGAAATCTTCTCAGCACTTTCTTTTTGCTCATGCTGCAGGAATGCCTCAAACGCTTGAGCGCCCTGTGCATCAATACCATCTCCGGGGCTATAAAACGAAACAAGGTACGCAAAGCTCAGTGTGTCTTTTACACCAACCCGAACACTAACTTTCGCTGGTGGTGTTGTAATTCGCTCTTCTTTAATCGTTAGCTGTGTGCCGGAATTCTCAGGCGCCTCTGTAGTTCTGTGAAGTGATTTGCACGAAAAAAGCATACAAGATGCCAAAAAGAAAAAAGATGTAACTGATTTCATTCGAATTGACGGGTTACTGACAAGAAAGTATCAGAATTAAGAATCAAAATACGTACCAGAAAAGCCTCCCCTTCATGCAGTTTTGTTGCCCTTCTCAAAACACAAAAGCAACCATGACAACATAAGTAAAAGCCCGCCCAGAGGGGTGACCGGCCAAAGAAAACGCAACCAATCAGGAGCCCCAAAGGCACGTGAAGTGAGCAGGTATATTGAGCCGGCGAACAGTATTACCCCCCAGGCCATCAAAGTCAAGTTCCGGTTGCGAACAACATTCACTTCTTTATTACCAGGTGCGGAAAGCGTTAAAATTGCCAGTGCATGTAAAAACTGAATGAGCGCAGCTGTTTCCACCGACTTAATTTTGTCTACCGGCAATTGTTCTTTTAGCCAATGTGCGGCCAGTGCAAGAATAACAACGGCAATTCCGGCCATCCCTGCAGCTGTTTTAAATAGTATCCGACTTTGCATCAGGGGCACAATACGGTTACCGAAATCTCCACCCGTACACCTTTGGGAAGCCCGGCAACAGCAACTGTTTCACGCGCCGGAAAATCAGCGCTGAAGTAAGTAGCATATACTTCATTCACAGCTGCAAAGTCGCCCATGTTTGTTAAAAAAATCGTTGTTTTTACCACCTGCTCCCATCCGCTTCCGGCAGCATTCAGAATGGCAGCAATGTTCTGCATCACCTGCTGTGTTTCGCGGGCTATATCACCACTCACTAACTCTCCTGATACAGGGTCAAGGGGAATTTGTCCGCTTACAAATAAAAACTGCCCTGCTTTAATTGCCTGACTGTATGGGCCAATCGGCGCAGGTGCCTGATTCGATAAAATTACCTGTTTTTTCATTTTCTTCAAAAAGCAAAACTAACAGATAAATCAGTTAAAATGAATTTCTGTATCATTGCCAATGCTGCTTTCTCAACATATTCCCGAGGCCATTACTGATATCAGCATCATTTTTGGCCTGGCTATTCTTGTTTTACTTATTTGCAATTACCTTAAAATTCCAACGCTTATAGGGTTTATACTAACCGGTGTGATTGCCGGCCCTGGCGTAACTGATTTAATTGGGGAAAACGAAAACCTTGCAGTTTTTGCCGAAATAGGTGTCATTTTTCTTCTCTTTAGCATTGGTATCGAGTTTTCACTCAAAGACATGATTCGTATCCGCAAGCAAGTTTTTGTCGGAGGTGGTCTGCAGGTGGTACTTACAATCATTGTTACAGCTTTAGTTAGTCATTTTATTGGCCTACCTTGGCATCAGGCTATTTTCATGGGTATGCTGTTTTCACTAAGTTCTACTGCCATAGTGCTTAATTTTTTACAAAGTAGTGGCCGTCTTCAAAGTGCCCAGGGGCGGGGAAGTATGGCCATGCTCATTTTCCAAGATATTGCTGTGGTGCCGCTTGTATTGCTTACGCCTTATCTCGCCGAGAATTCAGGTGGGGTCGGTCTTGACTTTTTTATTACCATACTCAAAGCTATTGTAACCGTAGGTGGAGTGCTTATTCTGGCACGTGTTGTAATGCCAAAATTCTTGTTTCTGGTTGCCAAAAGCCGCTCAAGTGAATTGTTCTTGTTAACCATCATCGTGGTTTGTCTTTCGGTAGCCTGGCTCACAGCACAGATTGGCCTTTCACTGTCATTGGGAGCATTTCTTGCCGGTTTGATAATTTCTGAATCAGAATACAGTCATGAGGCATTTGGCACCATCCTGCCCTTCAGGGAAGTATTTACCAGCTTCTTCTTTATTTCAATCGGCTTATTGGTAGATATTAAATTCCTTTTCGAGCATGCCTTTTGGATTACCCTTATCACTGCAGGAGTAATGCTTGCAAAGAGTATAATTGCCGGATTTTCTTCGTTACTGACAGGGAATTCTGCGAGGGTTTCACTTCTTTCGGGGATATTTATTAGTCAGGTTGGTGAGTTTTCATTTGTACTGGCCGATCATGGTATTAAGAGCAAGGTGCTTCAGTCTGCCAATTACCAGATGTTTCTGTCGGTATCATTGGTAAGTATGGCATTAACCCCATTTATCATCCAGAAATCAGATGCATTGACCATTCTGTTGAACAATATGATGATGAATAAAGCATTGCGCAAAAGATTCAAACATTTATCGCAAAGGCCAAGCTTAAAGGCAAGCAACGAACCGAAGTTAAACGACCATATTGTGCTGGTAGGCTATGGTGATACTGGTAAAAATATTGCGCGGGTTGTGCGGATGGCAAAAATTCCGTTTGCTGCTATTGACCTTGACCCGCAAGTTGTACTGGCTGCCGGTAAGAAAAAAAACGAGCATATTTTATATGGGAATGCCACAACCCCATCGGTTCTACAGCATGCAGGCATTACCTCGGCTAGGGTTGCGGTTATTTCAATTGGCGGCAACCGAACAGAAGTGAGAAAGGTGGTGATGGCAATCAAGAAAATAGCCCCGAATATATTTATCATTGCTACTACCAGAAAACTATCAGAGGTAGTTAAGCTTTTTGATGTAGGAGCCAATGATGTAATAAGCGAACAATTTGAAACTTCTATCGAATTGACGATGCGGATACTCTCGCGTTATCTTGTACCCAGAGCAGAGATTGAAGATTTTGTGGTGAAATTGCGTAGCATGAATTACAAAATGATGCGTACCATTCGCTATGAACAACAAGGCATTCAGGATTACCGGCTGGAGATTTCCGACACGGAAATTCTGACAATGAAAGTCACAGAAAAATCTGTTTTAAACAATAAGGCACTGCATGAATTACAGTTGCGTGCAAACTTTGGTGTATCTATTCTGGCCGTAAAACGTGGCACTGAAATTACAACCAACCCGCATGGCGATTTTGAGCTAAAAGCAGGTGACATCCTGGTAATTTTCGGCAGTCATGATGCCGTTGACAAGATGAGTCGGGTATAGTCACCTATTTTCAAAACAGGCAGCGTTCGCGCGTCGGGCGTTTCTATCCATTCAAAGGCAAACTTATTTCTTTCTTCCCTGCGTCTTAGCGCTGTTTTTACGCGCCATTTCTTCCAATCGTTTCTGAAATGAGGATGTTTTATTGGTTTGTGGCTTCTTCTTGTTAGCCTGAATCTTCGCATGAATCTTCTTTTCATCAACCATAAACCTGAATGCACTTTGCTGACCAAAGGTGATTACGTTTGCGAGGAAATAATAATAATTCAATCCGGCAGCATAACTGTTCAGTACAAACAGAAACACCACAGGCATCAAATACATCATGTATTTCATACCTGGCATCATTTGCGAATTGGCACCCGAAAGCTGATTATTCATCCGGGTATATAAAATGGTTGATGCCGTCATTAACAAGGCGAAAAGGCTTATGTGATTTCCATAAAAAGGAATCTTGAAGGGCAAATCAAGAATTGAATCGTAGGTTGATAAATCTTCTGCCCAAAGAAATGATTCCTGGCGAAGCTCAATTGCTGCCGGAAAGAAATTAAACATGGCAAAGAGTATCGGCATCTGAAACAAAAGTGGAAGACAGCCTCCCAAAGGGTTGACGCCTGCACGCTTATAAAGCGCCATCACTGCTTGTTGCTTTTTCAAAGGGTCTTCCTTTTCATATTGCGCATTGAGTTCATCCACTTCCGGCTTCAAAACTTTCATTTTTGCCTGTGATAAATAAGACCTGTACTGAAGTGGAAATAGTAATAGTTTAATTACAAGCGTCAGCAACAAGATTACCAGACCATAATTCAGATTATACCCATCGAAAAAGTTAAATACCGGAATGACAATCCATTTATTTACATAGCCAAAGATTCCCCATCCCAGGGGAATTTGTTTTTGCAAATCATACCCGGTAGCTTTAAGGGTACTGTATTGAGAAGGGCCGAAAAACAAACTAAAGCCTAAAGAACGACTCTCATCAAAGGGCAAGCCAAACACAGCTGCCAATGCTTTTGTCTGTGTTTCACCGGTGAGGGCTCTGCTCGACACTTCTGTTGAATTATCAAATCCTTGCTTTGCCAGTACTACGCTCGTAAAAAACTGTTGTTTAAATGCCAGCCACTCTACTTTCCCGTCAAGTTTTGTTTTTTCGTCTGACATCGGATTCAGGTGGTCAACCTCATCTTCTGCATATTTATAATAAATTGTAGTGTTATGGCGCTCATTTTCAAGGTTCTTTTCCTGTCTGGGGCAATTCATAGCCCATTCAAATGTGCCGGAAGCAGAAGGATTGATATATTGATCAAGCCCTTTTGTACTCAACTTCACATCAAGCATATAGCTATCACCATGCAATTTATAGGTATATATCAATGCCTTGCCGTCAATACCAGCGGCAATCAAAGTATAAGTAACAGAATCTTTACCACTTACCCTTACCTCACCTTGCTTTTCAGGGGTGAAATATAAATCGCCTGTGGATATATATCGGTTCTCGAAAGGAATACTCACGAAAAACTTTGTTGAATCAGGCTTGAACAAAATCAGGCTGTCTTTCGCCCAGGTATTGTATCCAATCAACTGCACCTGATCAATATACCCTCCTTTGGCTGAAATGCGCATGCGCATGCGGTCGTTTGTCAGGAAGTAAAAACTGTCAACACCACTTGCAGCAGGCGCCAGTGGGCCATACATCGCGGTAAATGCCTGATTTTTCAATGAATCACTCAGCGAAGTATCCGACAATGCAGTAAACTTGTTCTGATTTTGTATCGTATCAGAACGAACAATAAGTGAATCCTCCTTCTTACCTGCAAGTTGTTCCTGGGCCTTTTGTTGCTCTAAGGCTTCTCTTTCAGGCTTGTTCACATAGGTAAATACCATTAAAATCAAACCTATAAGAAGCAAGCCAATGACCGAATTTCTGTCCATGAATTAAAATATGGGGCGCAAAGATAGATGATTTGTATAGCTATTGCCCCCCTGAATTAGTTGTAAGTTTTTGGTCGTTTTTGATATTCCTTCCATTTCAAGACGTTTTTTATGGATTGACAAACCGCTGTCTGCCGGGCTCGGAGTGGTTAAAATCTTTTTATCATACTGTTAATGAACTTATTACGACAAATATCTTTTTTGAGATTAGATTTTTTTATGATATAGAATTAAATATTTTTGCTCAGACCTTCCATGCAATCTGTATTGAAGCCAGAAAATTTAAATCAATCGTACTATGACCCAAGCGTTTAAAATCATGTGTGTAACAGCTGTTCTCACATTGGCATTGACTATTCCTTCTGCCTACGGACAGAATATGTCGCCGCAACAACCTGACAAGGGCACTCTTTCGAATAAGCGGGAGCAGTTGCATCAAAACAACAAAAAGATTCAGCCTTCAAACCAGACTCCGGCAAAAACCAACAAGAATACTACAAAAAGGGAGCATACGATTGTTGACCTTCCTGGCTACCCCAAATATATTAGCACAGGGCAGCCTGAGAAGGATGAAATAACTTATCAGCGTGCCAAAGCACTGTGGATTAAAGAGAATCCGCATATTTACCAGAATTATTTGAAAGAACAGTCGAAAAAATCACCACAGCGCTCTGTACAGGAACGCCGTGCTGCAAATCCGAAAAACTGAACCTAACCACAAACCAGCAAGAACATGAAAAAGTTTTATTCGATTCTGACGATTCTCTTTGCAACGCTGATGCTTTCATCCGGAAAGGTTCAGGCTCAGTGTGAGAATAACAATGATTTATTAAATGTTTTCGGAGCTCCGGCAACCGTAGGAAGTTCTGTAGGAAATGGAATCTGTATTTTTGCAGGTGAAAGCTTTCGGCTGATCAACCTTCAACCAGGAAGCACCTATCGTATTTCTGCATGCGGAAGTGACCCGGGGCTTGATTCCCGGATTACGGTATTCCCTTCATCAGGAGGTGCTGCTTTGGCGTTCAATGATGACTATTGTGGCTTGCTTTCAAGGCTCGACTTTACATCGGTTGATGGGTCATCAATTGATATCTTGCTCGACGCCACAGGCCCCGGTAATACCTGTATATCAAACACCGAAATTTGCGGTTCACTAATCATTACCCTGCTGAGTACTGATGCCAATCCGGCCTACTGCAGTCCGCAATATGCTTCACCATTTGGCGGTACAACTGAAGGTGATTTCATAAACGGTATTGCATTAGAAAGCATCAACAACCAAAATACAGGCGCAGAAGGTGGCCCTAACTATACCCATTATTCCAACCTGGTTACCAACTTATTGCCCAATACATCTTATGTTTTAACTGTAAAAAACAATCCTGATTACACCGAAAAAGTTGCTGCATGGATTGACTACAATCAGGATTTAGAATTTTCCAGCAATGAACGTTTAGGTCAAATCACCGTGTTTCCTGGTGCTTCAGGTGTGATTAATTTCACCACACCAGCGGTTGTCAACAGCGGTCAAACCCGCCTGCGTGTCAGGATGATGAATACTATTCCTATTGGGATATATATGGATCCTTGCGGTTTGGCAACTTACGGAGAGACTGAAGATTACGGTGTTGTATTTCCTGCTGACCCTGCCGGTCCTTCTGATGGCTTAAACTTTTCAACTGCCTGTGGCATTAACAAACAGATTCCCGATAATGCCTGCCCCAATACAACTGAAGCGTCAATTACTGTTTCAGGCCTAAGCAATCTTGGTGAAGATCATATATTAGAGTCAGCGAGCATCATCATCGAACACCCCATGGCTGCTGATTTAGACATATACCTCCAGGCTCCCAACGGGCAACTTGTTGAACTATCAACTGATAATGGAGGAGCAGGTGCCAACTATGGTGTTTATGCAGTAAACAATTGCACTCAGGTGGCAAAATTCATTATGAATGCCGCCACTCCTATCAATGGGGCCAATGCTCCATTTGTTGGTTCTTATATTCCGGAAGGTAATCTTGCCAGCCTAAATTCGGGCTTGAACCCCAATGGCGTATGGAAACTAATTGTCTGTGATGACTTTGCCGGAGATGTTGGTATTATTCAACATTTTGCTTTAGGCTTTAAAGAGGAGCTTGCCGGGAACCCGCCTGCTTGTGCTGCTACATATTCAATAGCAGATGCAGCAAGCGATATTGACATTGATGATGATATTTCATGGACAGCCGGTGATGGGAATCCAACATCCTACGATGTTTATTTCGGCACTTCTCCTTCTCCTGCATTGGTTTCTGATAACCAAAGTACAAGTAGCTACGACCCGGGAACCTTGTTAGAAGGCACTACATATTATTACCAAATTGTTCCATCGAATGCTTATGGTGATGCTACCGGTTGCCCTGTGCGCTCATTTACTACCCAGGAAGCTACACCACTTCCGGGTTGTGCGCAGAACCTGTCACCTACCGGAAGTGATGTTTCAGTAAATACTACTATTAACTGGGAACCAGGAACCGGACCGGTAAGTGCATATAACCTGTTCTTTGGTACTGACCCGGGAAATCTTTCGCAGGTTTTAGATGAGGTAAATGTAACCTCCTATACTCCAAATGCGGCACTTAACTTTAGCACAACCTATTATTATTTGGTTGTACCGGTGAACGAAAGTGGTACTGCCGAAAACTGTACTCCTGCATCTTTTACTACCGAATCAGCACCTGAGCCTGATGGTATTCTGATGCAAAATGGTACAATCATTGCCTGCGACACCAATTTCTATGACAGTGGCGGGCTAAGCGGAGATTACTCTGCAGGAGAAACTTATGTACTTACCATAGTCCCCAAAGATGCAAACTCAAATGTTAGTGTGACCTTTAGCTCGTTTGTTAGCGAGTCGGGTGCACTTGACGGTTTAGCAATTTACAATGGTACGCAGGTTGATTTGAACCCACTGGTAGTATTAACAGGAACAGTATCCGGCCCTGTCACCTATACTTCAAGTGCCCCCGGTGGTGAACTCACCTTCGCATTTAACTCTGATGATTTTGTAAATGCTGCCGGTTGGGTTGCTACACTTGGTTGTGAACCACAGCAAGTGAATCCGGTTTGTGCCACCAACCTTAGCCCGGCAGATGAAGCAACTGGTGTTTCTACCTCAAGCTCACTAAGCTGGACTTCTGGCGGAGGCAACCCGGATAGCTATGATGTTTACTTCGGAACAGATGCCCAAAATCTAGTTCTTGTGGCTGACAATACTACACAAACAACTTATTCACCTGGAAGTCCGTTAAGTCTGAATACAACCTATTACTGGCAGATAATTCCAAACTATGGAAATAGCCAGCCAAGCTGTAGTGTAAGTTCATTCACCACTACATCAGAAACAGGAATCATCATGGCCGATGGCTCTGTTCAGGCTTGTTCAGGCACTTTCTACGATTCAGGTGGTCAAAATGGAAACTACGGTTCTAATGAGTTCCTCACCTTTACGATTTTCCCATCAACTCCAGGCAGTTTCGTAAAAGTTGATTTTACTGAGTTCAATGTAAGCAACAGCGGATTTATGGAATTAGATAATCTTTTGATTATCAATGGTTCTGATGCTATGGGTGGTGATATTATTGGTTCATATACCGGTACTACAAGTCCTGGCTCTATTACATCTTATGCAGCTGACGGCGCACTTACCTTCTTATTTTACACCGACGCAATAGGTACTGCTTCAGGATGGGCTGCTAGCATTTCATGTGTTACCCCAACAGAGGCTCCTGCATGTGCTGTTAACCTGAGCCCAACAGATGTCAGTACCGATGTTTCTACCGATGTAGTACTTTCATGGGAACAAGGCACCGGTGCAATTGCTACAGGTTACAGCGTATGGTTTGGTACTGACCCTGGTTCACTTTCAGAAGTTTCAAGTAACCAGCCCGGTACAACATTTGCCCCACAAGGCTTACAACACGAAACAACCTATTACTGGCAGGTAGTTCCTCAAAACACTATCGGTTCTGCAACCGGATGTTCGATTCTTTCATTTACCACCGGTGTTCAGGCTATTGAATGTGCCCAAAACTTCTTGCCTGTTAATGGCACCACAGGAGTAGGTGAACAGCAAATCATTTCATGGGAAGCACCTGCTTCGGGAGGGGTAACATCTTATGATGTTTACTTTGGAACCGAACCATTTAGCTTGCCCCTTGTATCTGACAATCAGGCAGGTACTAGCTATACAGCCACTGGTTTATTGCCTGGTACTACTTATTACTGGCAAATTAGCCCCAATGGAGATAATGGTAGTGCAATAAATTGTACTATCACCTCATTTATTACAAGCTCCGACGAAGAAGTTCTTTGTGCAACCAACTTCTCGCCATTTGATCTGGAAGCTGATGTGGATTTGAATGCAGATTTATCGTGGGAACCAGGCTATGTAGAAGGCCCGCCCGGCCCTCCCGTACCAGCATTTTACACCTTTGATATTTATTTCGGAACAGCCCCGGATGCCCTTGTTCTCATTGCAGATGATTATGAAACAATGACTTTTGACCCGGGTTCGCTTGAACCTAACACAACTTATTTTTGGAAAGTCATCCCGACAAAAGACGGTGAAAGTGCTGAGGATTGTCCGATAATTTCATTCACAACTGGTGGCGAAGCACAATTGACTTGTGTTACCCAACCTGTTCCCGCCAATGGTGCAACGCAGGTTTCGCTTTCTACTACTGAGATTTCCTGGACCCCAGGCCAAGGCTCACCAGAAACCTATGATATTTACTTTGGAACTGACGCTGACAATTTACAACTGCTCTCAGACAATCAAACTGAAACCAGCTTCGATGTAGGCATGCTTGAGCCGAACACAACTTATTACTGGTATGTTCAATCATTCTCAGCAGACGATTCTACCGACAATTGTACTGTATTCTCCTTTAGCACCCTTTCAGTACCCAATTGTGTGGCAAGCACAAATCCTGCCAATGCACAAACTGACGTTGCAACTGATCAGGTACTTTCATGGGATGCTGTAAGCGGAGCTGATGCTTATGATGTTTATATCGGCTTGGCTCCGGATGATTTGGTAATGGTTTCTGAAGACCAGGCAGGTACTTCATTCACTCCTAATATGTTGCAGGGAAGTACAACCTATTTCTGGCTTGTGGTACCAAAAAATGAAGCAGGTGCAGCAGAAAATTGCACGGCGCTGAGCTTCACAACAGTAACCGCAGATGATGAACTGGTTATTTTCAATGGTGAAGTTACCACCTGTATTGACACACTATATGACACTGGCGGTTCAACAAGCAATTATACCAGCGGTGAAAACATAACATTCACCATTTACCCTGCAACACCGGGTAGCTTCGTAAAACTTGATTTCCTTGCTTTCAATACTGAAGATGGCTGGGATTCACTTTACGTTTACCACGGGTCAACGGCAACAGGTACTCCTGCACTTGAGTTAAGCGGTGAAATTCTACAGAACCTGCCTTCTATCACTTCTGATGCAGCGAATGGAAGCCTTACCCTGGTGTTCAGATCAGATGACTCAGGTACTGCGCCTGGCTTTGAAGCTGCCATCTCCTGCTTTGTTCCTACCGAAATTCCTGCTTGTGCAATTTCTTTAAGCCCGGCCGACGAAGCTGTTGATCAATTTACAGACCTTTCACTTTCATGGGCTGCTGGTGACGGTAATCCAAGTGGCTATGATGTTTACTTTGGCACTGACCCAGGCACCCTGCAACTGGTTTCTGAAAACCAGCCAGGTACTTCATTCAGCCCTGTATTACAGCCAAACACTACCTATTACTGGCAAATTATTCCACGTAATCTGAATGGTGCAGCAGATGCTTGTGCGATTTACTCATTTACTACCGGTGAGGAAGTAACACCCAATGAAATCTTAATGCATACAGGCGAGGTAACTACCTGTAACGCGACTTTCTACGACGATGGAGGAAATGACAATAATTACAGCAATGAGCAGATTCAGATTTTGACTATTTATCCGGAAACACCTGGTAGTGCCGTAAAAGTGACATTCAACTCATTTGCATCCGAAAAGGATTACGATGTTTTATACATCTTTTATGGTAACGACATCAATGTAGAACCTATTGATAGCCTAACAGGTGAAAATCTTGGCACATTGCCAACTTACGTATCAAATGCAGCAGATGGAAGTATCACATTCGGCTGGATTTCCGATCAAAGTCTGAGCAGGGCAGGATGGTCAGCAGTTGTTAGCTGTGTTGATGCCAATGAGGCACTTGGCTGTGTTGAGAACATCGCGCCTGCCAATAATAGCCAGAATCTTGGCACGTCAAGCACAATCCTAAGCTGGAGTCCAGGCAGTGGAATTCCTTCCGGATACGATGTTTACTTTGGTACTGATTCGGATAATCTGACCTTGGTATCAGACAACCAAGTAGGTTTGACGTATACCCCGGGAACACTGCAAACTGCAACAACTTATTACTGGCAGGTAGTGCCCTATAACCAAGATGGTTCGGCGACAGACTGCCCGGTAAACGCGTTCACTACCAGCACATCCGTTGATATTCTCATGCACAATGGCCTTGTCAATACCTGTGATGCCAATTTCTTTGATACAGGCGGACCTTCTTCAAATTATGGTCTTGAGGAAGACAGTGTGTTAACAATTTGCCCTGATAGTCCAGATAATGTAATTCAGGTAACTTTTAACAGCTTCAGTGCAGAGAGCAATATTTTCTCTCCTGCCAATCCGTGGGACTATATGATTATTTATGATGGTAACAGTACTTCAGGTACGCCATTTACGAATCCAAACACAGGCGGCACCAAATTCTCTGGCTCCACCTCCCCTGGTACTTTCTTGTCTACTACAGATGATGGCTGTTTAACATTCGAATTCATCTCGGATGATTTATTCTCTTATGCGGGTTGGGATGCCAAGGTAAGCTGCCTGGCCAGCAATATCCCTCCATCATGTGCTACGATCAATGGCCCAATGGATGGGGATACCGGTGTTTGCCGGAATGTTACCATTGAATGGACAAATCCGGCGGGAAGCATTGTAACTGGATATGATGTATATATGGATCTGGGTGACGGACTGGAACTTGTTTCTGATAACCAAACAGGTACCAGTTATTATACAGGTTTACTTGACTCTAACACAGAGTACACTTTCCTGATTGTACCATTTAATACGAATGGTGATGCTGTTGATTGCCCGGTAGTTACCTATACAACAGGCACATGCGTAACTTATTGCGAAGCGGGAGTTACTGGTGAAGATGATTGTTTTGAGCACATCTCTCAGGTAACTGTGGGCGATGATATTGACAATGCATCTGAATGCCCCGATGAAACAGGGTACAGTGATTATACTACACAAACTGCCGAAGTAGCGATAGGTCTTGAAACCCCAATTAGCATCGTAAATGGTGAACCATACACGGCTGATAGCTGTGGCGTCTGGGTTGACTGGAACCATGATGGCGACTTTGATGATGCCAATGAAAGCATTACACTTAACGGACAACCTGCCGGACCATATACCGGCCTGATTATTCCTCCGGCAGACGCAATTACCGGCCCGACACGTATGCGGGTAAGGATTACCGATGTTGCGGTTAATCCAAACCTTGACCCATGCGGATTGGTGGTATACGGAGAAACGGAAGACTATACATTAAATGTATCTCCGGCACCTGCCTGTCCTTACCCAGGGAATATCGTTGTTGGCGACATCACGGTTTCTTCTGCTGCTATTACCTGGAACCCGGTGAACAATGCCGAGACCTATCTTGTTCGTTACCGCAAAGCGAGCGTTTCTGACACGGCTGCAACCTGGGTTCAACCAATGCAGGTATCAGGCCAGTCGGCCTTCACAGTACTCGAAGGACTTGATTACTGCCAGGAATACATTGTACAGGTTGGAACTAAATGTGCTGATGAGGAAGAAGTACTTTACTCTTCTAACATCAGATTTACATCTCAATGTGTAGTTTGCCCTGATGATGCTACTACTGAAACCGAAACCTGTGGTGAGAGCACCAATGGTGGTTGCACCTCAGATGTGCCTGCATACCAGCCAATTAGCTGTGGCGAAACCATCTGTGGAACCACTTATTTTGACGGTACTACCCGCGACACCGACTGGTTCAGCATCAATGTTGGCAGTGAGGAAACTTATTCATTTAACCTGGTCGCAGAATTTGATGGTTCTATATTTATTGTAGATGTAACTGATTGCGATAATCCTTCAATCATTACCCAAGGCCCTCCATTTACCGCCAATGTTCCTTATACCCTAAGTTCAAATCTTCAACCTGGCACATACGCTGTATTTGTAGGGCCTTCATTTGACAAAGGGAATATCGTTTGCGGTGCAAAAAACAGATACACACTGACCTTCAACGGTGGTGAAACTACGATTGCTCCAGTTGCCCCTGTTTGTGAAACAACAGCTCCATTCAACCTGGTTGCAACTCCTGCAGGTGGCAATTGGTCTGGTACCGGCATCACTGATGCAAACAATGGAACATTCGATCCTTCGGTTGCTGGTATCGGTACATTTACCATTACCTACAACGCTGTGAACAATGCCTGTGCTACCTCAGCAACAATTGATATTGTTGTAACAGGCAATACCACGGTAGCACCTCAGCAAGCAACAGGGCCAGATTCACTTTGTATTGATGCGGCTGATAGCCAGTTCAGTATTTCTCCTGTAAGTGGCGTAACCGAATACCTTTGGGTGTTAACCCCAACAGAGGCCGGATCTATCAGCGGAACTGGTACAACTGCAACGGTTAACTGGGCATCAAACTTTACCGGAACTGCTTCGGTTGTAGCTGCTGCAGTTAGTGCATGTGGAACCAGCGAGTTCTCAGTATCAAAAGATATTGTGATTCAAAGTGCGCCTTCAGCACCTGCTGCTATTGAAGGACCAGCTACATCATGTGCTGGTTCTCAGAACTACTTTAGCCCTGGCTCAGGCTCTGCGACGCTTAGCTGGAGTCTTAATCCGTCAAATGCAGGAACTATCAGCGGTACAGGTAACACAATTACTGTTACCTGGGCAGATGAGTTTTCGGGCAGTGCTTCACTGTCTGTAACAGCCACAAACTTCTGCGGTACCAGCAGCGCGACCTCAATTGAAATCAATGTGCTTAGCTCGCCATTTGTTGACTTTGTTGGTCTGGCAGCTGAATACTGCTCTTCTGACGAACCTGCTGTATTAAGCGGCATTCCGGCAGGTGGTTATTTCACCATCACCGGAGGGAACGGCATTACAGGCAATGTGTTTAACCCTGCTCAGGCAGGCGCCGGAACATACACCATCACTTATTTCAATCAAATTGATGGTTGTCAGGGCAGCATTGCACAAAATGTAACTGTAATAACCGGCCCATCGGTTTCAATTAGTGGTGTTCAAGATATGTGTAGTAATGGTTCTGCTGTAACGCTTAGTGGAACACCTTCAGGTGGTACCTTCAGCGGCCCGGGTGTGAGCGGAAGTTCATTTAATCCAGCCGCAGTAAATCCGGGTAATATTACCCTGACATATATCGTAACTGACCCTGATAATGAGTGTTCTGGCAAAGCTACAACCAGCTTTATGGTGAACCCTGCTCCTTCTGTTAACCTGATAGCGAACCAAACCAGTGTTTGCGTGAATGCAGGGGCGGTTGCTCTTACAGGTGTTCCTTCACCTGGTACCTTCTCAGGTACTGGCGTAACAGGAAACACATTCCAGCCAGCTACCGCTGGTATCGGTGTACATACAGTACGTTATACTGTGGATAATGGAACTTGCAGCTCTTCTGACTCCCTGAGCATTACTGTTACTGCTGTTCCTGAACTTGAGTTTAGAAGCACCCCTGAAGCAGTGTGTACAAATGATGGCGCTATCCAACTGAGTAGTGTTCCTGCGGGTGCAAGCTTCACCGGTCCGGGAGTTGTAGGTTCTACCTTTAATCCCTCACTTGCCGGAATTGGGACACACACCCTCACCGCTACAATGGTCAGCAATGGATGTACCTCAACCGCCACCAGGCTTATTACAGTGAATCGCTCACCTGAGGCTTCATTTAATATCTCTACACCAGGCTATACTGCTCAGCTAAATAATACTTCATTGTATGCTGACAGCTACCTCTGGGACTTCGGTGACAGCACCACCAGTACAGCTACTAACCCTACGCATACTTATGCCGGTAATGGCTTCTACACCATTAAACTGATTGCTACCAATGTACTTTGCGGCACTGACACATTTAGTGTGAATGTTGACATTTCAGTAGGTATCGGAAATGTGGAAGGTGTTGACCAGCTTCAGGTGTTCCCGAACCCAACCGAAGGTCTGTTGAACCTGTCATTCCAATCGGCTGAAGCACAAACTTTCGACATCCGTATACTGGATGCAGCAGGCAGATTGGTTGCAACTGAGTCGTTCAGCACTATGCCTGGTAAAGTAAACCGTCAGTATGACCTTTCAGACAAGGCAAAAGGAATTTACTTCTTTAGCATCCGTTCTGAAAAAGGCATGATGAACTACCGCATCGTGAAAGACTAAGGCAAATCGTATAATTGAAAAGGCTGCTTCCACAAAGGAAGCAGCCTTTTTTTTTGGGATTAGATCGGTAAATTATTCTGCAGTAAAAGTTACTCCGGTTGAATCATACCGACTTTCTATCCAATAGCTTCGATGATATCGTACTTTGTAATGATATGTACCTCGCTGAGCATATCTCTTACCAGAACAGCATCGTTTTCACGGTTAATCAGCGAAGAAACCTCCTCCAGGCTGGCCTGCGGGGCTACAAATGGGAAAGGTTTCTGCATCAAAGTTTTTACCGGTTCATGACGTAGCTCCGGATTGTCAATTAGGCGGGCATACAAATGGCTGTCGCTTAAAGAACCCGTGAAGTCGCTACCGGATACCACGGGTAATTGAGAGATGTCGTAATCGCGCATCAGTTTTATTGCTTCTGACACAGGTGCCGTTTCTTCAATGGTGAGCAATTTCTGGTGCTTATGGCATTCGATCATATCAATTGCTTTGGGTGAGCTTTCTTCAAGGAAGCCCCGGTCACGCATCCATTCATCGTTATACATTTTACCCAAATAGCGGGTTCCATGATCATGAAAAATCACAACAACTACATCTCCTGCCTTAAAAAGATGTTTCATCTGAACCATTCCGGCAAGGGCTGCCCCGGCAGAGTTCCCGACAAAAATGCCTTCCTCACGGGGAATACGCCTGGTCATCATGGCAGCATCACGGTCGCTTACCTTCTCAAAATGGTCAATGAGAGAAAAATCAACATTAGCCGGAAGAAAATCCTCTCCAATACCCTCTGTGATGTAGGGATAAATCTCTTCCTTGTCGAAAATACCTGTTTCCTTGTACTTCTTAAACACAGAGCCATAGGTATCAATACCAAGAATCTTGATATTCGGGTTTTTCTCTTTGAGATACCTTCCCGTTCCACAGATAGTTCCTCCGGTACCAACCCCTACCACTAAATGGGTGATTTTCCCCTCCGTTTGCTCCCAAATCTCCGGCCCTGTCTGCTCGTAATGGGCTTGTGAATTACTAAGATTGTCATACTGGTTGGGCTTCCAGGCATTGGGGGTTTCCCGCTCAAGCCTTGATGAAACACTATAATATGAACGCGGGTCTTCCGGGTCAACATTGGTGGGGCATACAATTACCTCAGCACCAAAGGCCCTTAAGGCATCAACCTTCTCTTTCGATTGCTTATCTGTGGTAGTGAAAATACATTTATAACCTTTGATTACCGCGGCAATCGCCAAACCCATGCCGGTATTGCCGCTTGTTCCTTCGATGATGGTTCCGCCGGGCATTAATTTCCCTGACTTTTCAGCGTCCTCAATCATCTTTATTGCCATCCGGTCTTTAATCGAATTGCCGGGGTTGAAGGTCTCTACCTTCGCCAGAACCAGTGCAGGAATGTCTTTGGTTATCTTGTTCAATCTAACCATCGGCGTTTTACCAATGGTTTCTAAAATATTGTTACAATACATGCAGCAAAGGTACGATTCTGATACTGAAAGATGCTTATTGAAAATTTATACCTGCTCAAGTGCCAGCAACAAATCATCTAAAAGCAGCTTTGGGTCTTCGATGCCCATTGAAAGGCGAACAAGATTGTCTGGAATCAATGGGTTGCGCTTTTCAGGGGGTATAGCCAGCCCTGCCACCGGAAACACCAATGACTCATAGCCACCCCAGGAACAAGCTATCTGAAAATGTTTCAGCGAATCACAGAACCGTTCAATACCCGCATCATCTGTTCTTATTGTGATGCTGAATAAGCCCGAACAACGCTTCATCTGTTTTCGTGCAAGTGTATGCTGCGGATGGCTTTCGTCGAACGGGAAATATACGCTTTCAATTTTTGAATGCCCTTTTAACCCACTGAGCACAAAAGCTGCATTATCAGCAGAACGGTTTGCCCGCAGCTCCAAAGTGCGTAAGCCCCTGATAAGCAACCAGGCATCGTGCGGCGACAAAACCGGGCCCATCGTCATCCAGTCTTCTGAAAACAAACGTGAAATTATCTTCTTCGAACCGCAAATTACCCCGGCCACCACATCACTATGTCCATTCAGATACTTGGTAGCTGAATGTATCACCAAATCAATTCCAAGGGCGTGGGGCTGTTGAAACAGCGGAGAAGCATAGCTATTGTCAATCAGGCTGATTAAACTGTGGCGTTTCGCAAAAGCAGCTACCTCAGCAATATCCTGCAGTTCAAAAGTCATTGAGTTCGGGCTTTCAAGAAAGACCATACGGGTATGTGGCTTCAGCGCCTGTTCAAAATGCGAAATTTCAGTTCCGTCAATAAAACTGGTTTCAACCCCGAAACGCTCCAGGAGCGTACCTAATAATTTATAGGTCCAGCTATATGGCTTTTGTACACAAATCACATGGTCGCCCGATTTTAAGTTACCAAGTACGGCAATGGCCACAGCAGCGCTTCCCGAACCGCAGACCAGGGCATCTTCTGTACCTTCAAGTGCAGCAAGTTTCTGGCGCAGAATGGCTACGGTCGGATTATACCCTCTGGAATAAAAAGGACGCTCAAACTCCTGCTGAAGGGTTTCTCGCATAGCTTTTACCGAGGGATAACTAAAATTAGAAGTCTGGATGATGGCCGGAGAAACAGCCTGGAAATAATTTTCACGCTCCTCTCCGAGTTCATTTAAAATTTCTGATACATGCATCTGGCGAAATTAGCGAGAATTTTACCGAACCTATCAACCGTTTTGTGAATAAAATCAGTGGAATCAGGCCGGGGCTTTCGTTACTTTTGCAAGATGCATGCAAATTTCCTGAATGACCTAAACACTGTTCAACGTCAGGCAGCCGACACCACTGAAGGCCCCGTTATGATTATTGCTGGAGCCGGTTCCGGAAAAACAAGGGTACTCACCTACCGTATAGCCAATCTGATTTTCAAAGGAGTTGACCCCTTCCACATTCTGGCACTTACCTTTACCAATAAGGCAGCAAGAGAAATGAAAATCCGTATCGGTAAATTAGTAAGTGAATCAGATGCCCGAAATCTTTGGATGGGGACATTCCACTCTGTTTTTGCGAAAATTCTTCGTATCGAAGCAGAAAAAATAGGCTATCCTTCAAATTTTACCATTTACGATACCGATGACTCCAAGAGCCTGATAAAAACAATCATTAACGAGTTGGGCTTAGACGATAAAATATACAAACCCAATCTTGTTCTAAGTCGCATTTCATCTGCCAAAAACAACCTGATTTCCGACCGTGAATACAATGATAATGCGGAAATTATTGAAGAAGACCGTAAATCGGCAAAATCTAAGTTGGGGCTGATATACAGCCTCTATAACCAACGTTGTTTTAAGGCTTCGGCAATGGATTTTGATGACCTGCTTTACAAAACAAACGTACTGCTAAAAAAATACCCGGAGGTCCTTTATAAATACCAGCAGAAATTCAGGTATATCTTAGTTGACGAGTACCAGGATACCAATTTTAGTCAATACCTGATTGTAAAGAAACTTGCCGCCATGCACCAGAATATCTGTGTTGTAGGCGATGATGCCCAGAGTATTTATGCTTTCAGAGGTGCCAATATTCAAAACATACTCAATTTCGAAAAAGATTATCCGGAACTTAAAACATTCAAACTCGAACAAAATTACCGTTCTACAAAAACAATTGTTCAGGCAGCCAACAGCATCATAAAACACAACAAAGATCAGCTGAAAAAAGTGGTATGGACTGACAACCATGACGGCGAAAAAATAAGTCTGCTACAAGCAGGAACAGATAACGAAGAAGGGCAAATCATCGCCAACCGGATTTTTGAACTGAAAGCAAACCACCAGTTGGCCAACAGCGATATTGCCATACTGTACCGCACAAATGCACAGTCGCGCTCAATGGAAGAAGCCCTGCGGAAGCGCAACATCCCCTACCGAATTTACGGTGGACTTTCATTTTACAAACGAAAGGAAATTCGCGACTTACTTGCCTATTTTCGCCTGGTTATCAATCCCAAAGACGAAGAATCACTTAAACGCATCATCAATTATCCGGCAAGGGGTATCGGCAAAACCACCCTTGAGAAGGTTATTGCTACTGCCGCTGAGCATCAGCTGAGCATTTGGGAAGTGTTGGTGAACATGTCCCAATTGAGAGTCATCACGGGTGCTTCAGCCCAAAGATTGACCGAGTTTGTAACCATGATTAAAAGTTTCCAGCAGGCATTGACTGGCAATGCATTTGATTTGGCCACCCATATTGCACGCTCATCCGGTTTACTGAAAGAACTGGGTGCAGATAAGACACCCGAAGGGGTAAGTCGTCAGGAAAACGTATTGGAATTGCTCAATGGCATTCAGGAGTTTATTGATACCGAGTCAGAAAGCGAAGACGAAGTTCAGGAGCGTACACTGGAGGTGTTTATGCAGGATATTGCGCTGCTAACAGATGCTGATGAGGACGAAAAAAACGACCCGAACCGCGTGAGTCTGATGACCATCCATGCATCAAAAGGGCTTGAGTACCCTGCCATATTTGTGGTGGGCATCGAAGAGAATCTTTTCCCGTCTCAGGCATCACTTAGTTCAAGAACAGAGCTGGAAGAAGAACGTAGGTTATTCTACGTGGCTATGACGCGTGCTGAGAAGTTTCTTACGCTCAGTTATGCCCTGATGCGATACAAATATGGTCAGATTCAATATTGCGAAAAAAGTCGCTTTATTGAAGAAATTGATCAGGATTTGCTCATTTTGCCCTCCGGAGCCCCTAAAAGTGGCGCCCTTCTTGAATTTGATGATGAAAGAACCAGTTTCAGAAGTTTCAACCGAAAGGAGCCAGGGATTGGTAGTTTAAAACCAAAAAATAATGCTGCTACCCCTCTAAAACCAAAGTCTCCAACTGCATTTACACCTACACGTTCTGATTTTGTACCTGATGATACCAGCAATCTCAGCAGTGGGATGCAAGTTGAACACGAAAGATTCGGTCCTGGAAAGGTGATTAACGTGGAAGGCAAACCTGGAGATAAAAAAGCAACAATCATCTTTCAGGCATTCGGACAAAAGCAATTATTACTTAAGTTTGCCAAACTGAAAATTATTGCTTAGGCATTCGTGCCGGGATTCACCAGAATCTATTACACAACTTTCTATGCTGTATAATACCCAGAGAAGTCATCTGATTATCTCAGAATACGGTCGCAACGTGCAACAAATGATTGACGATGCCACCAAAATAGAAGACCGGGAAGAACGTAATCTGCGTGCCCGTTACATCATTAGTGTGATGGGGCAGCTAAATCCTCAGTTACGCGATGTTGCCGACTTTAAACACAAACTGTGGGATCATCTTTTTGTGATGTCAGACTTTAAATTAGATGTAGATTCCCCCTACCCTATCCCTTCAAGAGAAAGCCTCAATACCAGGCCTGAACGCCTTGCATATCCTAACACTAACATCCGTTTCAGGCATTATGGTAAAATTGTAGAGAATATGATTGAAAAGGCGAAAACCCTGGAAGAAGGTCAGGACAAGACCATCGTACTATCAGCCATTGCCCATCAGTTAAAAAAGTCATATCTCCTCTGGAACCGTGATTCTGTTGAAGATGCGCAGATACTTCAAGACCTTGACAAACTTTCAGGGGGTGCTTTAAAGCTGGCAGAAGGGGTTCAACTGGCTTCTGCTGCCGATGTAATAGGCGCAAATTCTTTTCCACAACAACAGGGTAAGAAGTTTCATTCAAAAAATAAAAAGTCGAAAAATTTCAAGCGTAAATTCGGGGGCAATAATTCTTATTGAACCGAATGAACCGTTTTGAAATTACCGGCGGGGTACGCCTAAAGGGTGAAATTATTCCGCAAGGGGCGAAAAATGAAGCCCTTCAGATACTTTGTGCTGTTCTGTTAACCCCTGAAAAGGTGATTATCCACAATGTTCCGGATATAGTGGATGTTAACAAACTCATTGAGCTGCTGATGGCTTTGGGCGTTAAAACCGAGAAGCTGGGAAACGGCTCCTGGTCATTTCAGGCAGATGAGATTGATGTTGACTTCCAGATTTCAGAAGAATTTAAAAAGAAAGGTTCTGCTCTGCGAGGTTCGGTAATGATTGTTGGCCCCATGCTTGCCCGTTTCGGTAGAGGTTATATCCCCAAACCAGGTGGCGATAAAATTGGTCGCAGACGCCTAGATACCCACTTTATCGGCTTCCAAAACCTGGGCGCCAGCTTTGATTTCGACGGAGAAGAAAATTTCTACAAGGTCGAAGCCAAGTCACTCAGGGGCACCTATATGCTACTCGACGAAGCATCAGTTACCGGAACTGCCAATATCATCATGGCAGCAGTGATGGCAAAAGGGGTTACCACCATCTTTAACGCGGCTTGCGAACCTTACATCCAGCAGCTTTGCGGGATGCTAAACCGCATGGGTGCATGCATCAGTGGTGTGGGCTCTAACCTGCTTACCATCGAAGGTGTTGATGAACTGGGCGGTACTGAGCACCGTATTCTGCCCGATATGATTGAAATCGGTTCATTCATCGGCATGGCCGCAATGACCCGTGGTGAAATCCGCATAAAAGACACAGGGTACGACCATCTTGGCGTTATTCCTGACACCTTCCGCAAGCTGGGCATAGAGGTAATTCGTGATGGAGATGATATTTTCGTCCCCTCTCAGGAAAAATACAGCATTACCAAATACATTGATGGCTCCATCCTTACGGTTGCTGATGCACCCTGGCCTGGATTTACCCCCGACCTGCTAAGTATCGTATTGGTAGTGGCTACCCAGGCAGAAGGCAGCGTGTTGATTCACCAGAAAATGTTTGAAAGCCGCCTTTTCTTCGTTGACCGTTTGATTGACATGGGTGCCCAAATCATCCTGTGTGACCCGCACCGGGCTACTATTATCGGACTAAATCGTGAATACAACCTGCGCGGCGTGAAAATGGTTTCGCCCGACATCAGAGCAGGGGTTTCTTTGCTTATTGCCGCCCTATCAGCCGACGGAACCAGCATCATCGAAAATATTGAACAGATTGATCGGGGGTATCAACATATAGATACCCGTCTGCAAGCCTTAGGCGCAAAAATCAAACGCTTTTAAGTACCCATTCTCCGCAAAAATTCTCAGCGGATCATTTGCCTCCGGATAAACAATTTGTGCTATACGCTTGCGTTTGCGCAAATCAGGACAATCGCATTTCTTCTTCCTGAAAGTAGCGCAACCGCTTAGGCCACCAAGCAGTAACATGAAAATAATCAATCGCATGTATGAATAACGCATTGCTTTCATTCTGATTGCAAGAATACACAATCCTTTGATTAAGCGTTGCACAGCAAGGCAAAGAATAAGACAAAGAAAAATCATTCCGAAAATACGTAGTTTTGTCACATGCGCATTTTGGCAATTTGCACCTTGATATGGCTTTCGGCTTATGCCGCATTTGCACAGTCTGGAAACATCGGTTTTGGCACCCTGAACCCTGATTCGAGTGCGATGCTCGATATTAGTTCAACCAGCAAAGGTTTGTTGATACCCCGCATGACCAGTGCTGAAAGAGAAGCGGTAGCAAATCCGGCAAAAGGATTGATAGTGTTTGACAGTACCACCGTCAGCTTATGGTTTTTCAACGGAAATGCATGGCAGCTGGTAGCTCCGGAACCACCGCCCCTCCCATCAAACATACTCTTTCAACAGCTCGACCAGGTAGGCATTGCAAACAATACAGAAACACCTCTTGCTAACTGGTCTATGCCAGCCAATACCTTGCTTACACCTGGTGAATCAATTGAATTGCATGCATTTGGTGAAAATATCGCCGACACTGCTATCATTCGTTTTAAGTTCGGAAGTTTAGTGCTGCCCTTTCAACTTCAAAGTGCAGGCATCTGGGATGCCCGCATCAGCCTGTATTACAAATCGGCCACAGAGGTTAAGATTTTCGGCACATTTCATATTTCCGGCAAGGCTATTAGCAGGTTGATTAGCGGTAATTTAGACCAAAGCCAGGTTGTGCAATTTATTGTAAGTGCAGAACAAAATCAGGCAGTGCTCAACGGTGTAGGTATGGAAGGGCTGGTTATCTACCGGAAAAAATAGCTTGCTCAATGGGTCTTTACTGACCTATTGAAAAATGAATTGTTGCCGATATAGGCAATGGATATTTCAAAGCCCCCACGACCGCGGCTTACATTCTTCAGCGCTGAAATATTTGTGTCATAACTCAGCCCCAAACTAAACTGGTCGAACTCAAAGAGCGAAGAAATCACCAAAGCATCGCCCGTACGCAGAAAAGCACCAAGGTAAACACCGGCATTCTTATAAACACCGGTGTACTTCGACTCAGTTACCAGATCGTAGCGGAGCATGCCGCCCAAAAACGTCTCACTGTTTGGCCCCTGACGATAAAACATAAATGCCGGATTAACAGCTAATTTCGTCGAAGGGATGCTCAACAAAAATCTCCCATGCACAACAAGCTTTGGCAAAAGCAATTGCCCGCTACCAAGAAATGAATATTCCGGACGGTTCAAATGAAAAACCGAAATACCAAAACTTCCTTGCCGGTAATTATTCCGGTTAACCCTTGCTTTACCCGAAGTATTTGAGAAAGTCCATACCAAACCACTGCTTAAATCAGGATATGCAAAAGCAGCCTGGCCAAGCACCTCTCCTGGGTCAATTGAAGGGTTGTAGGCATTGCCTGAATACTGGCTACCCCATTCAAGTGCTTTTGAATCAATTGCCAACTGGCCATAAGCAGCACTTATTCCGAGCCCCAGCTTGTGGTTGTTACCAATGCGTACATGGTAGGCCAACGAAAGTGCTGCAAGAGTGGTACGCAACTTGCTGTCACCACTTTGGTCCTGAAAAAAATTAGCTCCCAACCCAAAGAAGTTCTCACGATTTGATTTGCCAAGACGTGTATAAACATTTGCCGCCATTGTCGTGTAGGGGTCAGCAACGCTTTGCCACTGACTACGGTATTGCAATGAGGCTTCACTCTTGCGTTCAGCGCCTGCCAGGGCCGGATTTTGGTTGAGGGGTGCCTGATAAAATTGCGAAAAATGTATGTCCTGACTTTGTATTGCCGGATGCAGGCTTAACAAACAGAATAAAACGACTATCTTCCTCATAATCATCTCATTAAAGTAATATTTCCCTGCCGGGTGATTTCTTCTCCGGTAATCAGGGTAGCATGAAGCTGATAAACAAATACGCCGGCATTCAATGCCTGGCCTCTAAAAGTACCATCCCAACAGTCGGCTACACTTTCGCTTTGGTACACCAATTCGCCCCAACGACTGTAAATTGAAAGTGCCATACTGCCAATGCAGCTTGTTCCATATAAACGCAGGCAATCATTTGCCTTATGGCCTCCCGCTTCCGGCGCAAAGACATTCGGAATAAACAAACCATCACAAAGGGTATCAACGGTAATTACAACGCAATCAGAAGCAATACAGCCATACTCATTCTCTGCCTGGATACAATAAGTGGTTGTAGCAAGCGGAATGCCTGATGTTTCAGCACATTCAGGGCAGTCAAGGTACAGCGCAGGTTCCCAAACAATATCCTGCGCTGCCTGACCATTCAAATAAGCCCTTGTACCATAAATTACGGTAGTATCTTCTCCGGCAAAGACTTCCGGCAATGGATTTACCCGAACCAGTACGTTTGCCGTATCAGAACACACCCCTTCTGCCACCACCACCGTAAAAGTCGAATCAGCGGGTGGTGACACGCGAATACTCGCCGTGGTATCTCCGGTGTTCCAGACATACGTAGAGCCCCCCCTGGCCGTTAATACTATCGTATCGGCCAAGCAAATAGCAGTGTCAGCACTTATCTCAGCATGCATCTCCGGACAACGGCAATCAGGTGCATTAATCACATAAGACGACTCACAATTACCTACGCGTATTGCAACACTCAAATCAGTGCCTTCCGGAATATGGTCAACAAGCCAGGCACCTGCACTCTGCTGACTTAGCACACCAGCACCATTCAGCGACGGCGTTCCAGAGGTAGATAACTGCACCGACCACGACTGCCGGTCTTCAGAGCAAACCGGCTGACCCAGAAGCGACATTTCCGGGTTCAGCACCTGAATGTTCAATAACCTTTGGTCACCTGCACAGCCCTCCTCACTCACTTCCAACACACTGAGTAAATAGGTGGATGCCGTACTGTTCCAAACAACACGGATGCTATCGTTCCCCTGCCCTTCAATGATTTCACCATTGCCGTGGGTATCCCAGATAAAGGTACTGCCCTCCTGCCCCCGCACATGGTAACTCCCTGTGGGGTCGGCTGTACACAAGGTATCGGTTTGCCCCCATCCGGGAGCAAGTACCGCCAACAGCATAAGCAGCAGTAGGTATTTATATACAGCCTTATTCATCTGGCATTAGCTATAATAGCTCATCAATCATGGAATATCGCAGAAGTATTTGGTTTGGCTTTCACTGTAACAGTAACAGTAGCCGTATCCTGACAGTTATTGCTATCGGTTCCGGTAACTGTATAGGTAGTAGTAGCTGAAGGATTCGCATCAACAGGTGTGCCTGTTACAGCACTCAGCCCGGTTGAGGGTGACCATGCATACGAACTAGCACCGGAAGCAGACAACTGGGTTGTTTCACCCGCACAGATGCTCACATCAGCACTTGCCGTAACGTTTGGCAATGCGTTTTCAACCAACACTATGGCGGTTCTCGGAGAGCTGACACATTGGGTAGCCAAATCACGCATCACAGCGTAATAGGTACCAGCAGCAGCAGGTGTGTAAGTGTTTACACCACTCAAAGTACCTGATTGCAGTGGAGTACCACCGGTAGCAGCCGCATACCAGTCAATGGTAAAGCCGGCACTCGCAGTTGCTGAGATGGCCGGTATGGTTCCGCCGGCACAATAAGCTCCTCCTGTTGGGCTACTAGGTGCTGCCACTGGTGGACAAGAGCAGTCAGGTGCAGTAATGCCCAGGGTTTGGGTACATGTGGCAACAGTCAGACTAATGGTAACATCAGTTCCGGCAGCGATACCTGTGAGTTCCCAGTTATTTCCTCCGGTGTTGTTCGGGGTTCCTGTTGAACTTGTTGGCGTGCCTGAACTAACAGAGAAATTAACCGAATAGGTAAGTAAGTCACCCGAACAGGCAGGTGACCCTACCAATGTAATGGTTGGAAGCGGGGTAATAACTATCTGCAGCGTAGTCGAACTTGCACATCCTCCGGGGTCGGGCGTGAAGGTGTAGGTTGTCGTAGATGTATTATTTATAGCGGGTGTCCACGTACCGTCAATGCCGTTGGTGGAGGTGGTTGGCAAAGCAGGAATGCTTGCACCAGCACAATAAGGGCCAACTGCTGCAAATGTGGGCGTGACCTGCGGGCTGATGGTAATACTTACCACCTTCACATTGGCACATTGCCCGGCATCGGGTGTAAAGGTATAATCAGCACTTCCTGCGGCAGAAGTATTGATGGTTGCAGGTGACCAGGTGCCGGTAATACCATTGTCAGAAGTACCGGGCAAGGCAGGCGCAACAGAATTCTGGCAATAGGGCCCCAGGTTAAATGTCGGGTCAACCTTAGGTGTGAGCTGAATGCTCATTTGCACCGGGTCACCCGGACAGCCGTTGTTGGTTTCTATCACTTGCAGGGTATACGTTCCGGCAGGTGTTGAACCCCAGGCAATGGTAATCCGGTTGCTGCTTCCTGATGGCCCCTGGTTGTTGTTGATGGTACCGGTAAACCCGGCTGTCACCACCGACCAGGCATAGGTTGAACCAGTGGTTCCTGCACCTGCATTTTCATCCTTATCCACCCGATAAGGTCTGGTTTCACCCACACAAATCACTTGTGTTGGGGTTCCGTCGTCTTGTGCCTGCATAGGCAGGTTGAAGGCAAGGCCTGTAATCAGTGCCAGCCAAAGTTTAATTTGTCGCATAGTGTTTGGGATTTAGTCATGAAAAATGGTTGTTGTTGTTGGTAAAGCTTTGATGGTTATATTGGTTGTATATGGGTTTGGGGTTGCACATTGCCCCGGGTCAGGGGTAAATGTGAATGTTTGTACACCCGGACTATTTACATCCGGTGAGGCAGATGGCGACCAGGTACCGGTGATGCCATAAATATCACCAGGAAGCAAAGGCCCTGGAGGCAGCAATTCGCCTTCACAAAAAGGCCCAAGCTCAGTTAAATTCAGGGTAGTATTCGCCTGTACAGTGATGCAGGTTTCTTTGTAGCAATCAGGCCCGATTTTATAGGGTATCGGATTAGGCGCTGCATTGGCAAAAACAATTGGGGCACCACTTCCGTCACCATAATTGTTTTCTAAAATATTGGCACAGCTTAGAAACTGGTTACTCAAAAATGTGGGTGCCCCTAACAATCCAGGGTCGTTCACAAGCATAGCAAATACCTGTATGCTGCCCGTTGGATTACCAATATCAGCCAATGGAAAGTTAAATTCAAAACCCTGGTAGTAATCACCTGTTCCTGAATTGGCAGTATAAGCAAACCTTGCAGGGGCGGTATTGACCGAACCAAGGAAGTTATTGGCATCGGCCTGCATATCATACAAATCAAAAAACCAGTCACCCAAATTTCCATTGATAGCCAAAATGTAATCCGGAGCAAAGCCAACATCAAACGATATGCTGCTATTGAGGTTTTCTATTGACTTATAAGGCGAATTAACCCTTGATAACCAGGTACTTAAGCTGTTATGACCACCTGACTTACTGTCAATGAATACCAAAATCTTGTTAGGTGCATTTTCGTTCACCAGCCTTCCGGCGATACCCATATTCAGGTTACCATAGCCATTGTTCAGATAAATGGCGTCAATATTGTTCAATCCAAAGCCACTGCTGGTGGGGCCCCGTGTTGACCGTGCCAGCGCAGTACCCCATTCTTTCTCTACAATTTTCCCGTCGAAAATAAATTGAGGTTTATTATAGCTTCGTACGCAAACCTGATCGGCAGCAGCAAGATTAGCCGCCGGTGTGAAAGTTGTGCCTGTACCCATTGCTCCCTGAGACACCCCATTGATAAAGAACTCATAAAAATTACCATCGCCGGCAGTAAATGCAGGTTTTGTTCCTTCGCATACATCCGTAGGGTTAAGCGTAGGCGGGTCAATGACCAAAATGGTATCACGTGTTGTAAAACTTGTGCAGGCGCCTCCCGGATTTACCACCTGTAAACGGGTAATTTTTTCGCCCGGCGTGGTCCATTGCAATTCATAAGGCCCCATACCAGCACCACTAATAATATTTGTCCCACCGGGGAAAGTCCAGTTAAACGTAGCGCCCGCACAGTATTTTCCGGTAAAGGTGGCGATGGCACTTTGCTCACTGCAGGCCGGATTGGGTGTTATTGAGAAATAAGAAGTTGGGTAAGCATTCACAGTCACATCACGTGTGATGGAGGCTCCGGTACACCCGTTGTTGGCAGGGGTGATGGTATAGGTAACCACCACCGGACTGCAAAGGTTGTTGTTTAGCGGGATATCAATCGGGCTTCCAGTGCCGGAAGAGCCGTCTGAGCCAGACCATGAGAATGTTGTCCCTCCCATAGATGAGCTGATACTGATGTTTGCACTTGAGCCTGAACAGATACTGTATGCGCCTGAGCCGGTTGTAACATCAGGCAATTGCTTGATGGTAACGGGGCCGAAACTGGTACCTGTTACAGCAGGATTGCTTGAAACAACTCTGATTTGATAAGCACTGCCTCCAGAAGTGCCGGAAGGTATTGTGCCGGATATAGTTCCTGAATTGGCTGTGCTTGTTAACGTTCCAAGGTTCACTGGGCTGGCAAAACTGCCGGAAGCATTTGACAATTGTGCTGTGTAAACGTTGCCTGCATTAAAAGTACCGGTACTGGTAAAAGGAATGCTAATTGCCTCTCCTGCACAATAACTTACCGGTGAGATGGTTTCGGTAGTAATTGTGTTTGCAGAGGCACTGCTGAGTGTTATGTCATCTACTGCAAATGAGGGGTCGGTACCAGTGCCATCGTCATTGTTTTTCCAG
>JAIBAI010000069.1 GCA_019695235.1 Bacteroidia bacterium
ATATACAGGTACTTAAAAGCATTATATAAAAAACTTGATATACACGTGGCCCAGGCTGCCCCCTCAAGGCCCATTTGGGGTATCAGTAATACAAGCAAAATAAAGTTAACCACTGCAATACTAATCACTGCAATGGCACCTGCATAAAAGCGTTTGGAGGTGAAAATAACTGAAGTGTTTGAACCGGTTACTAAATTAAAAAGTGCAGATAAACTCAATATTTCAATCACCGGAATCCCAGCCTTATATGCAGGTGGAAGCCATCTGAATAAATGCGGTGCATTCAGGGTAACCATCAGAAACAAAAGGCCTCCCAGCAAGAATAAGTACCGCGATGATTTATAATAAATCTCACGAATATTCCCCATATCATTGTGTTCCCACGAATGAGCTATCCGGGCATTGGCGATCTTATCAAGTGCCACCAATGGAGCTTCGATAAAGGTAGGTACAAATGCAGCAATAGCATATACCCCTGTAAGTGCAAGGCTCACATATTTACCCAATACCACCACATCAACCAGGCGGATAGCCATTGACGCAATACCAGCAAGAAATACCATCCAGCCATAATGTATCATTTCACTTACAACACCACGGTTGATTCTTTTGAAATCAGGCCTGAGTTTCAGGAGGCCTTCCTTGTAGGCAAACACTAACAGTAAGCCTAACTGTAACAGGTAAATGGAAAAGTAACCTGCAATAAATGCGTTGAAACCAAGCCAGCCAAGTGCATAAATGCCTATCAGTAAAATGAAAAGTACGCGTATGAGCACTTCTTGGGCAAAGGCCGGAAAAATTGGCCTGAAACAAGAGTACAGGTAATTGCTGATCAGGGTGATAAAGGCAATAACAACCGAAAACGGAAATACCATCAGGAAATAGTCGGAAAACAATTCCGACTGCTCCCGGTACATGTCAATGAAGGTCTCCCTAAGTACCCAGAGTAGTGGAAGGAATAGCAATATCCCAATACCTGTCCATAAAACAATAAGCCCGAAAAAACCATGGTGCCCTTTGGCCTCGTTTCTGAAACGCGGAAAAAACCGGGTAGTGATGTTGCCAACGCTTAATGGTAACAAGGTGGCTACCAGAAATGAAAACGAATAAAGTATACGGGTAAGCCCGATTTCTTCAGGCGATAAAAGTGCCGGTTGAACCACCAGCAGACTTAAAAAGCCAATGGCAATACCGGAGTAGGTAATGAATGCACTCTGAATACCTTGTTTCTGGATAATTCCCATTTCGACAAATGTAAATTGAAACCAGTTAGGTTTTAAAAAACACGGTGCCTATGGCTAAATTTGCTTGCAATAGCACCTGGGCAATACTAATTGTTCGCCAAAACACACCTGAAAAGCAGACTTTATTGCAGTTCTGCCAATAATAACGCAGCCCTGCGCTCAATAGAAAAATGCTCCTGCATACGCCGCCTTGCCATTTTGCCATTTTTTTCAGGCAATAACAATGCCCGCTGAATTAGAGCGCCCAGCATATCAAGGTCCCTTTTGGGCAAAACAAGGCCGGTGTCACCAATAATATCAGGCAGGGCACCTGCTGTACTGCCAATAGGTATACATTCACACAACATAGCCTCACAAATTGCATTTGGAAAACCTTCGGAGATGGAAAGTTGCATATAATATCGGTGACGACTATACAACTCCACTAGTTTTTCGTTGTCTGCAAACCCTTCAAGAATAACATTAGGTGGAATGCTTAGCTGAAAATCAAACCGCTCACATCCAACAATAGTAAAGCTGCAATCAGGAAATCTTTCAGCAACAGCAATTATGAGGTCTAAACCCTTTAGTTTAAACCTTTTTGAATCTGAAGCTCCTGCAGCAACGGTAATAAAACTCCTTGCTGTCTTTTTTTCAATATTTTGCCACCCTTCAGCACTGTAACCATTATGTATAACAGTATATGGTGTTGTTAAATCTTCACAAAAAGCTAACATCCCCTGATTCCCAGATTGCTCAGGGTCGTAGCTGTTTTCTGTTTCTACAAGTGATGCGTGAACCGGAAGAATTCTTGAAGCCAGCCGGTACGACAGGCAGGTCATCATTCCCAATACCTTTTTTGAGAAATTACCATATCCCATCTGAGGAAATGATACGCAATCAGTGCCACCTGTGATTATATATGATTGACGCCTGAAAATTCTTGCAAATAATCCGGGCAAAACAGCGTGGTATCCACCAAATTGCGATACATACAGCGCCGAACGAAAATGCAGCGTTAGAAAATACAACTGCTGCAGAAAAAATAGGGGGGTGAGATATTTTTTTCGTGGATTAAATAAAAATACCCTGACTCTATAACGGCTATTAAGGATTGCTATGTCCTTTTTTGCAAAGGAAGCCAAAGCCGGAGCAGAATAAAAAAGCAGCTTTTTATCAGGCATTGAACTTGCGGTAAAGCTCAATTATTTTCATCAATGCTTTCGGACGTTTCGTTTGAGTCTCTAAGGGTTTCTTCACCGACAGAATAATCCAGTTATAGTCAGGTTGTTTGCTGAATAAACCATACCGCTCGTATAAATCTACCATCAGCGGTGTGCCCTCCATGGCTCTGGCGAAATCTTCAAGGTACAAAGATTGGTCAATAATTTGCAACAACTCAGCCTGGTACGTCCTGATATAATCAAGATTGGTTGGGTCAGGAATATGAATTGCAAATTTTGTTTCCGGATGAATCGCCTGACATATATTCCTAAAAATACGGTTATGGTTCTCTTTTGGGATATGTTCCAGCACATCCGGAAATACTACGAAGTCAATCCCTTGCTTGGGTACAAAGTCCATCATATCTGTCACTACAAAACTGACATGCTTATGATGCGCAAGGTTCTTTTTTGCAATTTCAATACTTTCAGCGCTAATATCCGTGGCAATAAGTTGGCCTTTATTCAGATACGACCCCAGTAAACCGGTAAGTGTACCTATGCCACAACCCACTTCAAGAACAGTGGCATCTTTCTTTAGCCCGGCCTTCTTTAGCTTTTGTAGCAGGGTATAATGCCGCAGATGTACACCTGTTCTTACCTGACTTTTACTGTATTGATCATAAAATGTCGATACCTTTTCTTCCATGTTGTATCTATTGGGTACAAAACTACTGAATACTGATTGTGTTTGATATAACCTGTGACTTATATTTGCCGGCATGGGTAATTTGAAATACCAAAAACACATCTTCGTTTGTACCAACGAAAGACCCCCCGGAACAAGACCCTGTTGCGGCAATGACCACGGGCTTGCACTGGTGGCAGCGTTTAAGAAGGAAATCAAAGACAGACAATTAGATTTTCCTGTGAGAGCGCAAAAAGCTGGGTGCCTTGATATTTGCGAGTTGGGCCCTTCGGTTGTCGTTTATCCGGATGGAATTTTCTATGGAAAAGTTCAATTATCTGATATACAGGAGATTGTAAATGAACATATTGTCAATAATCGGCCTGTAAAGCGGCTGCAACTTGATTTTCCACAAAATAATATTTTGCCTGATTCGTTTTAACCCAGCACTGTGCAACCTATGATTCGGTACTTCCTTGGGCTTACAATACTGCTATTCGCAGCTTTTATGCAGTCGTCATGCCGTAAAGAAGCTTTTAATGAAAGCCCGACTGCTGTATTAAATTTCTCGGTCGACACGGTGTATTTTGATACAGTATTCACCACCCTCGGTTCTGTTACCAAGCGTTTTCTGGTACATAACAAGGGTAACCAACCGGTGAAAATTTCAAACATTTCACTTGGTGGGGGTCAGGGTTCAGCTTTTCGGCTGAACATTGATGGTATCCCCGGAAATTCTGCCAAGGATGTTGAGATTGCATCGAATGACAGCATTTTTATTTTTGCTGAGGTCACCATCAACCCAAATAATGAGCTCAATCCTTTTGTGGTTCTTGACAGTATTCGTTTCGAGTTAAACGGCAACCAACAAAAAGTAATGCTCATGGCTTATGGCCGCAATGCCCGCTTTTACCGACCTACCACCTTCCCGAAAAATGGCTTCCCCGCATATTCAGTGGCCGAATGTGATGCGCACTGGACGAAAGAAATGCCTGTTGTAATCATTGGCTACCTTGCAGTTGACAGCGCATGTAAATTGACTATTGATGCCGGAACCCAAGTTTATTTGTACAACAACTCCGGCATCTGGGTTTACAAAAATGGGGCAATTGAAGTCAACGGTACCAAAGAGGATACAGTTGTCTTTCAGGGTGTCAGAAAGGAAGATGTTTACAAACAAATTGCCGGTCAATGGGATCGCATCTGGATTAACCAGGGCCATGCTACCAATAAGATAAATTATGCAGTAATCAAAAATGGTAATATCGGTATTCAAGCCGAATATGTTCCTGAATTAGGCACAGGGCCTTTGGGGGGCTCGCTTGAACTCACCAATACCCGAATCCGCAATATGAAAGCCTTTGGGATATACGGGGTGAATTACAAGATGAATGTTGCCTATAACAACATTATTAGCAATTGCGGCACTTATGCGCTTGCCCTGATCGGAGGTGCCTATAATTTTCGACATAATACTATTGCCAATTACTGGACGGGTTCAGTGAGAACCGAACCTTCGGTTTACCTGAGTAACGGAAAAATGAATGCCGACAAAACAATAACTCCTTACCCGCTGGAATTCAGGTTCCGCAATGGAATTGTTTACGGAAACAAACAGGATGGCAACGAACTTGAAGTCGGAAAGATTGATGATAATGGCGTTGCATTTGATTGGAAGTTCGAGCGCTCCCTATTGCGTCTGAATAACGAAGAAATCAGTCAGGATAACCCGGAGCATTTCAGTGAGATGCAATTTAACAATGACCCTGAATTTCAGGATGTATTTGAACAGTTGTACAGCCTTAAGGAAAGCTCTCCTGCCCGAAATTTTGGCAATCCGGCATTTGTCAATAGCTTTCCACCCATACCGGAAGATATTTTAGGCAATAACCGCTTGGGCGATCAGGAGCCTGACCTGGGGGCAATTGAATTCAAACCCTGAGTAGACCTTGTCTAATAGTTAGGGCTTGCTATTTACGGGAAGAAAAAGTAAACCTAGCGCTTTACAACCTGACTAAGCAACTTGATTAACTGCTGGTCAATCTTGATGTATTCGAGCATACGGTTTGACTTCTGGTTCAATAACTCGAACTTAGAAAAGAGCTGGGTTATTTTTTGCTCTACATTTCGAGCTGACGAACTCATTTGCAAGGCCAATACCTTATAGAAAATCAAGGCGTTCTCATAGCCCATTTCGTCGTTCAGCTCCCTTATTTTACGGGTTACACTTCGCAACAAACTGGTGGCCGGGTCGTATTTGTTAATCATTGAATAATTCAATGCCAACAAGAGCTTGATCTCAATTTCAGAATGTGGATAACTCTTAAAACTGATGTCATTAATTAAGTTGTTGAGCACCTGAACCGCCTCCTGGTATTTCTTAGCATAGAATGAGCTGGCGGCAATGTATTTTACAAAATTGATATAGTTGGGGATATCGTTCTTATCAGGTTCGAAATTTTCAAACAGTAAACGATTTTGCTCATACAACTCCTGCTCTGCACTGTTTTCAATATGATGCTGAATGCGTGAAATTAAAAAGCGTGTGGTGTAAGTACAATGGTTAAACAGCAAGAACGAAGTAAGCTTCTTGTTAACCTCTTCATAATACTTAATGGCCTTCTTCGAAAGATTCAGCTTGTGGTAATATTCAAATGCCAGAAAATTATATACCAATTGTAAGTGCTGGTAGTGATTATCCTGTTTGTAAGTGGTAAAAATCTTTTCCAGATTGGCCAATACGTCTTCCACCGCTTCGTCATCTTTTGTAGCTTCCTGATCAGGAACGTACAAGGCATAAGCGATATCAAGAAAACTCTTGTACACCTGAAGGTGGTGCGAACTGTACAGGGCACACACGTTCTTCATCTCCTGCTTGATAAGCGTGAGATATGCAATGTGCGACTTCAACCGCGACGCATCGTACTCGCCAATGGTACGCATGAAGGAGTTTAACAAATCTTCGGCCTTATCCAAAGCGATGGTATAGGCCAGGTGACGGTTGTATAACTGGGTATATTCAAAGTATTTTGGCGAATGTAAATGCAGTTTCTTAAGGGCACTATACACATTCGAAAGCTCGTAAGGCATATCGTAATTCTGCAATTCAGACTCTAATTTGGTGAGAATTGCAATCGCAGTATCACGATGGGTATCATATAAAAGCGTCGGGATATTGGCCACCTTTACCAACAAGTCAATGATAGGCGTTGACATGTTATTGGTAAGGAAATCCTGAATCTTATCAAATAAACGCGACTTTAAGGTGTAGTAAGCACTGGTATTTACACTCAGCATTTCCTGAATGTCTTCGTCAGAATACTTATTCTCACGATACAGTTTCAGGAGCCTAAGATATTTGTCTGCCTTGGTTTCAACAAATTGCTGGCACAAATTATTGTACTCGTCTTCCTTGAGCTGCAGAACAACGCTCTTAAACTTAATCATGGATTAGAATTTGCCCCCAAGATAGGGCAAATTTCAGTTTACAACCGAATAGCCTGTCTAATTTTCATCAACAGCCGTATTGACAGCCCCGGGAACCTGTAAAATGACCTCCCAATCGCCACCTTCCTTCTGGCGCTCAATCACATAAAACCCTACTCCATGCGCCCCCCAGCCAGTATACGGTGTCCAGTCGAGCTGTACACGATAATCCGGGGTTGGGTCAACTTTCAATACAATATTATCGCTGAAGCCCCCATTAGACCCATTTAAGCCACAATCATTGCCAGCCATTATCCGGTAGAAATATTTTACTTTCTGAACATTCACCGCTTCGTCTATATACGATAACTGGTAAGAAGGTACTTCGGCAATCTCTTCAAACTCAATATTGTCGGTTGAACGGTAAATTTTATACGAACTCACCCGGTGCCCCATAATCTCCGGTGCTTTCCATTCAGTAAGTACAGCATGGTTGTTTACCACGGTCGAACGACTTGCATCTACCCTTTGGTTTACAAATAAGTTCTGGATTGGTACCGGAATATCATAATCACTGTTCGATTCTACGTGCCAGCTTCCGTTTAAGCCTTCTGCTTTCACTTGGTACTTGTATTTCACAGGGCAGTAAAGACTGGTATCTTTGAAGTAAGTGATATCTCCCTTTACTGTACCCAGGTCGGCAACAAGGGTACTGTTTTCCTCCTGCCTGTAAATACGATACTGACTTACCATTTTTCCAACATAGGGCGTCCATTGCACATTGACGGTATTGTCGCTTTGCGTTTCAGCTTCAACATCAATCGTACAATGCGCTATCAGGCTGTCAGTTTCAACGTAATAACCACAACGGTCAGCTGTTTCAAGCTTGTAACAATATACATTTGATAA
>JAIBAI010000031.1 GCA_019695235.1 Bacteroidia bacterium
CTTGCGCCCGCTATTGCTGCAGCTTCGACCTGGATTGTCTTCACCTTGCTGTATCTTCGTCCCAAAGGACTTTTATTCATTGAAATAATCTGAAGCAAGCCTCCGGCCTTTGGAAATCATCCGGCAAAAAATTCACCTGATATTGTGAACATCTTTGACACAATTTTCTTTGGCACTTCGATAGGCTGCGTAATTTCACCAAAGTAAATTTTTCAACTCAGTCATGCCGCAATTCTCACACCTTCACGTACATACCCAATTTTCATTACTCGATGGTGCGGCTGATATCGGCAAATTATTCAAAAAAGCGGTGGCCGACAAAATGCCGGCACTTGCAATTACCGACCATGGCAATATGTTTGGCGTATTTTCTTTTGTTGCCGAAGCGCTCAAACACAAGAACGAAGACGGTTCGCTCAAGGTAAAGCCTATTATCGGCTGCGAGTTTTATGTGGTTGACGACAGGCATAAGAAAAGTTTTTCGCGCGACGACAAAGACGTACGTTACCATCAATTGCTGCTTGCAAAGAACGAACAAGGCTATAAAAACCTGTCGAAACTATGCTCATTGGGCTATCTCGAAGGTATTTACGGAAAATACCCACGTATTGACAAGCAACTGCTGCTGCAATACCACGAAGGACTGATTGCTACCACCTGTTGCCTGGGGGCCGAGGTGCCGCGTACCATCATGCGAAAGGGGGAGCAGGCAGGAGAGGAAAAATTCAAATGGTGGCTCGACCTTTTCGGCGAAGACTATTACGTTGAACTGCAACGCCACGGCATGAAAGAGCAAGACCAGGTGAACGAAGTGCTTTTGCGTTGGGCCGATAAATACAAGGTGAAAGTAATTGCGTCAAACGACTCACATTATGTTGACCAGGCCGACTGGAATGCACACGATATTTTGCTCTGCCTTAATACGGGTGAAAAGAAAAGTACGCCTACCAACAAGGAGTTTTCTGACGAGGAGGGTTCGGTAAAGGGCAAACGTTTCGCCTTTTACAACGACCAGTTTTTCTTTAAGACCCAGGCTGAGATGGCAAGGCTTTTTGCCGACCTGCCCCAGGCACTTGACAATACCAACGAAATTGTTGACAAAACCTTTGTGCCCAACCTCAAACGGGATGTCTTGCTGCCCAATTTTCCGATTCCTGAAGGGTTTTTAAACCAGATGGACTACCTGCGGCACCTGACTTATGAAGGCGCTGCCCGGCGCTACCCAACCATTACAGCGGAGGTAGATGAGCGCCTGCAGTTTGAGTTGGGTGTGATTGACCGTATGGGTTTTGCCGGATACTTCCTCATCGTGGCTGATTTTATCAAAGCCGGAAGAGAATTAGGGGTGTTCATTGGCCCCGGAAGAGGCTCTGCAGCAGGCTCTGCTGTTGCATACTGCGTTGGTATTACCAATATTGACCCCATCAAGTACGATTTGCTTTTTGAGCGCTTTCTGAACCCCGAAAGGGCATCCATGCCCGATATTGATACCGACTTCGACGACGAAGGCCGTCAGAAAGTGATTGATTATGTGGTAAATAAATATGGGCGCAACCAGGTGGCACATATCATTACCTACGGCTCTATGGCAGCCCGTTCAAGCATTAAAGATGTGGCAAGGGTGCTTGACCTGCCCCTGGCTGAGTCAAATATGCTTTCGCAATTAGTACCCGATAAACCCCTCGGGCTTAAGCTCAACCGCTTGCTTACCGCGCCTTTGACCGGTGAAGGCAGTCTTACCGAAAAAGAGGGCGTTCCGGCAGAAGAATTAGAAAAGGTGAAAACCATGCGAAATTATCTTGCTGATGAAGGTTCTTTGCATGGGCAGGTACTCAAAGAAGCGCTGGTGCTCGAAGGCTCGGTACGAAATACAGGAGTACATGCCGCCGGAATCATCATTGCACCGTGTGATTTGACCGATCTGATTCCGGTGGCTACCGCCAAAGACTCTGACCTGATGCTTACCCAGTACGAAGGCTCAGTGATTGAAGACGCAGGGGTGCTGAAGATGGACTTTCTGGGTTTGCGTACCCTGACCATCGTACGTGATGCACTGCAACTGATTAAAGAAAACCACGGCAAGGAGATTTCAATGGACGAGCTGCCGCTGGATGATACCCTTACCTATGAGCTGTTTCAGCGGGCAGAGACCAATGGTATCTTTCAGTTTGAAAGTGATTCGGTGAAAAAATACATGCGTGATCTTAAACCCGACACCCTTGAAGACCTTATCGCATTGAACGCGCTGAACCGCCCGGGTCCGATGGAATACATCCCTAATTACATCCGGCGAAAATTAGGCCAGGAACCGGTAGAATATGATTTGCCTGAGATGGAAGAGTACCTGGGTGAAACCTACGGAATCACGGTTTATCAGGAACAGGTGATGCTGCTTTCGCAAAAATTAGGAGGGTTTACCAAAGGTGAGGCAGATAAGCTGCGCAAGGCAATGGGTAAGAAAGACCGGAAAATTCTTGATGCACTTAAGCCAAAATTTATCGAAGGTGCCAAAGCTAAAAACCTTGATGAAAAGGTGCTTGAGAAAGTATGGACCGACTGGGAGGCCTTTGCCTCCTATGCCTTTAATAAGTCGCACTCTACCTGTTATGCCGTTGTAGCCTATCAGAGTGCCTACCTGAAAGCCCATTATCCACCGGAGTTCATGGCGGCCAACCTGACAAATAACCTGGGCTCGATGGATAAAATTACGTTTTTTATGGACGAATGCCGGAGCATGAATATTCCGGTATTAGGGCCGGATGTTAACGAGTCAGGGCTGAAGTTCGCGGTGAATAAAAAAGGAGAAATACGTTTCGGACTTGCAGCCATAAAAGGAGTAGGAGAAGGGGCGGCAGAAAGTATCCTGGCTGAGCGAACAAAAAATGGTGCTTTTACAGATGTGTTCGACTTTGTACGCAGGGTTAGTTTGCGCTCGGTGAACAAACGTACCATAGAGAACCTTGTGTTGGCCGGGGCATTCGACGAAATACAAACAAAAAACAGGGCTGCCTATTTTCATGCAGAAATGCCCGGGAAACCATCATTTATTGAGCAATTGGTACGTTACGGACAGCAAACGCAGGAAGGACAAGCCAGTGCTGCCACCAGCCTCTTTGGTGATATGAGTGCTGAAATCAGCATCCCACAACCAAACTTCCCTAAGGCCGAACCCTGGCATCGCCTCGAACAACTTGACAAAGAAAAAGACCTGGTGGGCGTTTATATTAGCGGGCATCCATTAGACGAATTTAAAATCGAAATGGATAAATGCCAGTTGCTTAAGGAAGTAATGAACAAAGAGGCAAACAAAGGCAGGATTGATTTTCGCGTAGCAGGTATCATCAGCGCTGCCAACCACCGGATAGGTAAATCAGGAAAACCTTATGGCTCATTCGTATTAGAAGACCTTTCAGGTACCTATGAATTTTGGCTCTTCTCAGAACCATACCTGCGTATGCGCCACTTCCTTGAAAAAGGCAATATGGTATATGTGGATTACAAAATGGAAGCCCGGTTCAAAGAACAGACGGATATCAGGCCCAACATTGTTAAAATAGGGCTGCTTGCCGACCTGCAGGATCGCTATACCCTCATGGAAATGAATATCAGTGAAACCACCCTTAATGAACATACCTTAAGTTCGTTGGTGGGTGCCATTGAAGCCCATCCGGGTAAATGTAGAATCAGAATTAATATACAAAGTGCTGAGCCTCAATTGAATGTAAGCCTTGTTGCCACGAATAAAAAAGTTACTGTCTCTACTGACTTGGTTACACAAATTGAAAGGCTCATAGGTACAAAAGTGGTATTAAACTAAACTTTGATTATTTTTGTAGCAGGGCATGATTTTATTTCATAAATAGCAGCTGCTAAAGCGCACACAAATAGATGAACATACTGGTTGTTGAAGACGAGCCAAAAGTGGCGACAGTTCTTAGAGATACACTATACGAATACAACCATCTTGTAGATATTGCGCCGGATGGCATTGAAGGCCGTCAGAAAGCGCTCGAAAATGAGTATGATTTAATCATACTTGATTTGGTGCTGCCTTATATCAATGGTATAGAGGTTTGCAAGGCGGTACGACATGAGAAGGCAAAAGTGCCAATTTTGATGCTTACCGCCCTGGGAAGTACGGATGACCTGGTAAAAGGCTTTGAGGCAGGCGCTGATGATTACCTGGTGAAGCCATTTGAGTTCAAGGAGCTGATGGCCCGTATCATGGCATTAAGCAGAAGGTCGAGCGTAGTGAGTGATGAGAACAGAATACTCAAAACAGCCAATCTTGAGTTAGATCTCGACCGAAAAATTGCCAGGCGCGATGGGGTGAAGATTGAGTTGACGGCCAAGGAGTTTATTCTGCTTGAATACTTCATGCGCCACCCCGACAAGGTGCTTTCGCGCAATACGATTTCAAGAAAGGTATGGGAGATTGATTTCGAAACGGGTACCAATATTGTAGATGTATATGTAAATTTTCTGCGAAAGAAGATTGACAAGGCTTATGAGCCTAAATTATTGCATACCATGATAGGTATGGGCTATTATTTTGGTGTGAGAGAATGACCATCCGGCAAAAGCTTACCCTTCAATTTTTGGTGCTAAGCTTTGCCATGTTGGCAGTTAGCTTTGGTGTAATTCTGTTTTCACAATATTCATTTAGAAAAGAGCAATTCAATGACCGCCTCGCCTATAAGGCACGAAGCATAGCTGATGATATAGAAAATTTAGGTGAATTTTCAATAGAACAACTGCGCCGTATTCGTCGCTCAAGCAGTCAGCTTTTTTCTGAGCAGGTATTTTTATTCGACCATAATGGCAGCATGCTTTTTGCGGCACCTGAAGCACCATTTAGGTTTCAGCCGGATACGGAGTTTGTAAATTTAGCACGCTCTAAACCCGATTTTTTTTTTGACTGGGAACAGTATGAATGTTATGCCCTGACAATCAATGCAGCCGGCACGCAACATCTGATTGTTGTGGCGGGATACGACCAGTTTGGGCATGGTAAAATGGAAAACCTTCGGGAGTTTCTCATCATACTGCTGCTTTCAGGGCTGGTTATCTCAGCATTTACCGGTTGGTTTTTTGCCGGAAAAGCACTCGACCCTGTAAGTGAAATTGTAAGGCAGGTTGATACAATAACTGCTGGCAATCTGAACACGCGCTTAGATGAAGGCATGCGTCGTGATGAGCTGAACCGCCTTGCAATGACCTTTAATCTGATGCTTAACCGGATTGAGCAGGCCTTTGAGGCGCAGAAAACATTTGTTGCCAATGCTTCACATGAGTTGCGTACCCCTCTCACTATTATCTCAGGCAGGTTGGAGCTGGCATTGCTCAGGGGGCAACAACAGCATGAATACGAAAACGCCATCCGGGAGGTTTTGACCGACATCCGTGCCCTCAATCAAATCTGCACCTCATTGCTTGTTCTTGCAACGGCACATAGTAAAAACCAGCAGGGTAGTTTCAAAGCCATACGTCTTGACGAATTGGTCTGGCAGGTACGTTCCGGCTATCTGAAAGCAAATCCTGATGTACAAATTGAAGTTGATTTTGAACATCTGCCTGAGGAAGTTTCTGACCTCACCATGATGGGCGATGAACATTTGCTTTCAACCCTTATCCATAACCTGCTTGAGAATGCGGCAAAATTCTCGACCAACAAAAAGGTGAAAATTCACCTTGATTTCGATGCCCTTCACCTGGTACTTAGTGTTCACGATCAGGGTCCGGGCATGACGGCAGATGACATTGAACGCATTACCCAGCCATTTTACAGGGGCAAGCAGGCAGTTGGCAAATCGGGTTTTGGCCTTGGTTTGGCGATGGTAGAGAATATTGCGAAGCTACACAACGGAAGCCTTGAGATATCCTCTGTTGTTGGTACAGGAAGCACTTTTAAGGTAATCTTTCTTCGCAACCTACCTGCAGGTGAGTACCCGCAGGGATAAAGGTTTTACCTGAAAGTTCAATATTGCCTGCTCATGATAGGCATCCCCGTCAAGATGCACCACAGCCGGCCCGGTACGTATAATTTGAAATTTATCAGCAGCAAACATTTTTATTTGGCCGGATGGCTTTAAACGCTTGCTGAATAATCGCCAGATGATACCCGGAACATGCAGCAAACCAGCATCCCTGATGATGGTAATGTCAAATTTTCCGTCGCGCATATCAGCCAGGGGGGCGATGTAGGCATTGTTGCCAAACTGACTGCCAATACAAATACTGATTATCATGGCCTGTTCGGTTGACATTGCCCCCTGTTGGTTGATTTGACAAGCAAAAGGTTTGTATTTGAAATACTCGCCAATACTTATACGGGCATAATTTATCAAGCCTCTTTTTTGAGAATGTTGAAACATTGCAGCTACATGGGCATCAAAACCAATTCCTGCAACATTTACAAAGGTTTTCCCGTTGAGTAGCCCGGTATCAACCATTGTTGCCTGGTACTGATTTAGTACTGCAATTGCTTTTGAATAATTCATTGGTATGCCCAGCGAACGCGCATAACCATTGCCCGAACCAGCCGGAATAATGCCCAGAGTGGTGCCGCTGCCGGCTACCAAAGCTGCTGCACGACTTACCGTACCATCGCCCCCCGCCGCTACCAACAAATCAATATGTTGGTTTACAGCCTCACCGGCCAGGCGGGTAAGATGTTCGGTAGATTGCGTTTCAACGATTTGGAAATCAAAAGTCTTCTTACAAAGCTCATTTTCAATACTTTGCCTGAGCCCCGCTTTCGAGTAACCTCCCGAAATAGGGTTGAGCAATACCAATGTACGTAATCCTGAACCCATAAAACCCGAACAACGCTGCGAAATAACACAAATTTTACAATTTATTAATTCAATGCAAGGCTTCAAAGAATGACAGAATACCTTATTTTAGCTGTTTTATGGTTATACGCTGCAATTAATTGTTTATCAGCAGCGCCTTTTTATATGAAACAGCTTATTATTATCAGACATGCTAAGGCAGAATCAGGCGGGGGGCAGCAGGCCGACTTCGACCGGGTGCTCAGTGAAACCGGCAAAACCGATGCGCAAAGTGCCGGATTGTTTCTGAAAAACATACTCAACGAAAAACCATTTGTACTTGCCAGTCCTGCCAAAAGAACCCGGCAAACTGCTGAAATAATTGCCAAAGGCTTAGGCCTGGATGCCAGGGAATTGCATTTTGAGCCGGATATTTACCAGGCTGGTGCTGATAAGCTGCTGAGCATTGTACGTAGCCTGCCTGAACACGTAAATACAGCCATCCTTGTTGGACATAATCCGGGCGTTTCATGGTTGTTGCAGCTACTAAGCGGAGAGGAGACTGAAAAATTTCCTCCATGTACCATTGCGGGGCTGCGGTTTCAGGTTGCTACCTGGCAACTGGTAGAAGAGCAGTGCGGGCAGATAGATTGTTTTCATTTAGCAAACCATCATTGAGCAATGGCGAAACGCTATTTCAACCGCGACCTGAGTTGGCTTTCGTTTAACCAGAGAGTTCTACAAGAGGCGGGCAACCGGGAGGTTCCACTTTATGAACGCTTAAAGTTTCTGGCGATTTACTCGTCGAACCTTGAAGAATTTTACCGGATTCGTGTGGCTGAGTGGAGGAGGCTGGCAAAGTTGACCCGTAAAACAAAAAAGGCACTCCCTGAGCGTCCACCAGAAATTCTTAAAAAAATATACCAACTCGTACGCAAACAGCAACAGGAGTTTGATGCCATTTTCCGCAATCAAACTTTGAAAGACCTTGCAGATGCAAAAATACTTGTGCTAAACGAGCGCAACCTTAACGACAGTCAAAAAGCTTTTGTACGCGCGTTTTTTCATGACAAAGTGCAGCCCTACCTGAAACCAATTGCACTTAAGTCGAAAAAGACAAAATTCGCTTTAGACGAGAAGACCATTTATCTGGCTGTGAAACTTTGCGACTTTGATAGGCCGGGGCCACAAAAGTTTGAATATGTATTGGTTGAAATTCCGGTACGCATGGCAGGCCGTTTTGTTGTATTGCCGGATGAAGGAGGCTATCATTGTGTGATGATGCTTTGCGATGTAATTAGAACATGTATAGAAGAGGTATTTCCTGATTATGAACTGATAGAAGCATATAGCATTAAGATGACCCGTGATGCTGACATTGTGTTGGAGGATGAATTCAGTGGCAACCTGCTCAAGAAAATAAAGAAAAGTCTTACAGAGCGTCCTAAAGGCGACCCCACCCGTTTGTTGTGCGACCGTTCAATGCCAGCCGATTTTTTACAACATCTGCGGCAGGTATTTTCGCTGGGGCCGCTTGCAATCATGCCAGGCGGTCGCTATTTGAACTTATCTGATTTGTTAAACTTTCCGGTTTTTGACTCCCATGGCCGCTTTTTTAATGAAAAGATGCCCTGTATTGAAGAAAATTCAGGGTCAATATTCAGGCAAATCAGCAAAAAAGACATGCTGCTTCATTTCCCCTATCATTGCTTCGAGCCGGTAATTGATTTTTTACAGCAAGCCGCCGACGACAAGCATGTACAGGCCATTTATATTAGTCTTTACCGGGTAGGGAGTGCTTCAAGAGTTATCAAGGCGCTCAGAGCAGCGCTGGAGAATGGGAAAAAAGTTATCGCATTTGTTGAACTAAAAGCCCGTTTTGACGAAGAATCAAATATTGAATACGCACGTGAATTAGAAGAAGCGGGGGCAAGGGTATTATATAGCTTCCCCATCCTGAAAGTGCATGCAAAACTTATTAGTGTTGAACGAACAGAAGAGGGGAAAATCAAACGCTATGCATACCTTGGCACAGGAAACTTTAACGAAAACACTGCAAAAATATATGTTGATACCGGGTTGTTTACGGCCGACAGGGCAATTACCAAGGAGGTGGCCAGTGTGTTTGATATGCTTAATGATACAAGGATAAAAAAAGAATTCAAACACCTGCTTGTAGCGCCCGACCACATGCGCCATGATTTGATTACCCTTATTGACCAGGAAATAAAAAATGCTTTAAAAGGTAAGCCTGCATCAATAATGTTAAAACTAAATGGTTTGCAAGACCATCGTATGATTGATAAACTCTACGAAGCCAGTAGCGAAGGGGTCAAGGTAAAACTGATCATCCGTGGGATATGCTGTCTTATTCCGGGAGTAAAGGGGATGAGTGAAAATATCAAAGCCATCAGTATTGTTGACCGTTTTTTAGAGCATAACCGCATTTATATCTTTGGCAATAATGGTAATTCAAAGGTTTTTCTATCATCAGCCGACTGGATGGAGCGTAACCTGAGTCGCCGCTTTGAGGTTGCTTTTCCGGTACTCGACCCTGATTTAAAAGCAGAAGTTGAAGGTATGTTTCATATTCAATGGAACGATAATGTTAAAGCAAGGGTGATCAATAAAACCCAAAGCAATACATTCAGGAGATCACGCTCCCCAATAAAAAACAGGTCGCAAACTGAATTGTATAAATTTTTACAGACAAGATTCGAAGCGCAAACAACAAAGCAACTTAAAAAATCAAAAAAAGAATGAGCTTTATTCCTACAGGATGTACTTTCATTTTAAGCCTGTTTATATGTCAAACACTTGTATATGCACAGGCACCGACGGACGAACAAAGTCGCTGGGAGGCACAGGCATCACGGGTGAGCATTACACGTGACAAATGGGATGTACCGCATATTTCAGGCCAAACAGATGCAGATGCTGTTTTTGGGCTGATATATGCCCAATGTGAAGATGATTTCGACCGGATAGAGCGCAATTATATCGGGGTGCTGGGAAGAAGCGCAGAAGTGTTTGGCGAAGGATATTTGTATGAAGACTTGCGGCAGCAATTGTTTACTGATACCCTTGCTGCACAAGCGCAAATGAACATTGCACCTCCTTGGTTGCGTTTACTTCTTCAGGCCTGGGCTGATGGCATGAATTTTTATTTGATGAAGCATCCGGAAGTGAAGCCAAGGTTAATTACGCGCTTCGAGCCCTGGATGCCCCTTATATTCTCAGAGGGTAGTATCGGTGGCGATATTTCAATGGTGCCGCTTGAACGCCTGAAAGATTGCTATGGCAAGTCAAAACCCGCACCTGCAAAGCCTTTAAAACCGGGCACTCAGCCGGCCAAAGGAGCGAAAGGCTCTAACGGTATTGCCATTGCCCCCCGGAAATCAGCTTCAGGAAATGCAATGTTGCTCATCAATCCACACACTACATTTTATTTCCGTACAGAAGTGCACGTACAAAGCCAGCAAGGGCTCAATGCATACGGAGCCGTTACCTGGGGACAGTTTTTTGTTTATCAGGGTTTTAATGAAAATTGCGGATGGATGCACACTAGCAGTTCTACCGATGTGCTGGATGAATACCTGGTGCAATTTATTGGGCCGGATAAGACGCAATACCGTTTCGGAGATACCCTCAAACCGGTTGGCAAGCGTACAATACAACTGAAGTATTTGCAAAACGGTAAGTTGCTTAAAAAAGAATTCAAAACATTTTTTACCCATCATGGTCCGGTTACCGGCAAAACTGATACCAACTGGATTGCTACCCGTATCATGAATAAGCCACTTGAAGCGCTTCAACAATCGTTTCTCAGAACAAAATCAACCGATTTTGCAGGTTTTGAAGAAACAATGCAGCTGAGAACCAACTCATCGAACAATACCGTATTTGCCGACAAAAGCGGAAATATTGCTTACTGGCAGGGGAACTTTGTACCAAAACGTAAGTTCGCAGGTAGTACACGTGGCTTGCTTGATGGCAGCAATCCCGACAATGACTGGCAGGGAGAACACGAACTTACAGAAATCATACAATACAAAAACCCTTCATCCGGTTTCATTCAGAACTGCAATTCAAGTGCATATTGGGCAACAGGCGAATACTTGCAAAGCAGTCAATACCCTGATTACATGGGGGCCGACCAGCAGAATTACCGTGCAGTGAATGCCATCAGGCATTTGAAAAACGACAGTACCCTGAGCCTTGAACAATTCATTGCCTTGGCCTATAACCCTCAAATGCCTGCTTTTGAAATACTTATGCCCTCGCTGCTTGAGGCAATAAAGCTGGTAGCTGTTACTGAATCAGCCGATCATCAAAGGCTCAGGGAGGCATACAGCCTTTTTGAACCGTGGAATGCTACCTGGTCGGTTGAGTCGTTTGCCACCACCCTGGCCATCTGTTGGGGAGAAAAGCTTCTGCGTTATGCAAGCCAAAACCCACCTTCTGAAGGTTATCAGGATGATATTGCCTTTGTGAAGTACATGGCCGGAGGTATAAAAGAAACTGTACTTACAAACTGTTTGCTCGAAGCAATGAAGGAGCTTGAAAATGACTTTAAAACCTGGAGGGTGCCTTGGGGCGAATACAACCGGTTTCAGCGGGTCAGTGGCAAGTATGATGAGGCATTCAGCGATGCAAAACCTTCATTACCGGTGCCTTTTGCACAGGGTTTCTGGGGTTCACTTGCCACCTCTGATGCCCGCAAGTATCCAGGTACTATCAGACAATATGGTAGCAGCGGCAACGCTTTTGTTGCAGTGGTAGAGTTTGGTAGTAGGCTAAAGGCATATACAGTAGTGCCGGGCGGACATTCATCAGACCCTTCATCGGTACATTTTAGCGATCAGGCAGAGCTGTTTTGCGGTTTACGTTTGAAAAAAGTATTGTACTATCCTGATGAGATGGAGCGGGAGGTTGAGCGCATATACCATCCCGGTGAATGAGCCAATGGATAGCCTTAATGGTTTTTCATGAATTGTTTGGCCATCAGATTTAGCGACTCATCGAGCGGGCGATAGCTCATTCCGCTTGCTTTTTTGAACTTTTCACTACTGTAACTTCGCACACCCCGAAGTGCGTAAACGGTGGCTCTATCGGGCAAGGGGTGCCTGAATTTGAACCAATGCATCAGGCTGCCCAAAAAACCTCCGATTTGCAGTACAAAACCCGGAAGCGCTTTTGTTGGTGCAGGTAAACCGGCAGCCGCTGCACAGCTTTGCAAAAAACTTAAGTTTGATAGGTTCTGTGCATTGAGAATATACCTTTCACCGTGCATCTGCCGGCTGTAGGCAAGCCAAACGGCATCAGCTACGTCTCTTGCATCAACATAGCCTGCCTGACCGTTGACATACCAGCCCCTGCTTTTGCGCAGAAAGTTAAAAACCTGGCTAAGCTGTGCTGGTTTACCTGAAGGACCTGTTACAACAGAGGGGCAAAAGATAACTGCGTTAAGTCCTTCTTCGATACCCCTCCATACTTCCTTTTCGGCTTCGTATTTCGACAGGGCATAACAGTTGTGGCGGGATTGTTGTTTCCAGATAAGGTTTTCGGTAATATCTTCAGGTTCTTCATCTCCAATGGCAGCTACAGAACTGATATGACAAAACCATTTGACTGGAAATTCAAGCGCAACATTTACCAAATCAGCAGTTACCCGGGCATTGATGATTTGTGTTGATTTACAGTCCTTCCGGCTGAATGATACAAAACCGGCGCAATGAATCACTGATGTGATGCCTTCAAGTGCCTTTTCAATGTCGTACAGCTCAAGAAGGTCGCCCTGCATAAACTCAACCTGCGGTGAAAAAGCGTCCCACGACAAGCCATAACAAGCAGCTACTTCGGCAATCTGTTTTTCAGCTTCAGCCGGGTTTCGAGCCAAAGCCCTTAGAGATTGCCCTTCCTGGCACAGTTTTAGTAAGATGTGCGAGCCAACTAATCCCGAAGCTCCTGTTATCAGTATGGTAGCAGCCATAGTAAAAATCCGGCGTGAAGGTATATAAATTGCTATATTGAAAAATTCACTATCATTGATTATGGTTTTAAGTACAAAGTTTGCCCTGGCTTATTTGTTCATGTTGCTTCCGGTTATGGGTATAGCCCAGACGGCAACAAAGGCCGATACTGGCGTTGCCAGCTATTACAGCCATAAGTTTCATGGCCGTAGAACCGCAAGTGGCCACATGTTTCATACAGATAGTATGACAGCGGCCCATAAGCATTTGCCTTTTGGTACACGTGTGAAAGTTACCAACCTGAGAAATCAAAAAACAGTAGTCGTGACTATTAACGACCGTGGGATGAAGGGGAAAAAGCGCATTATTGACCTTAGTCCGGCAGCTGCCAAAAAACTTGGAATGCTTGAGCGTGGACTTGAGAAAGTAAGGGTGGAGGTACTTACGAAAAACGACGATACGCCCTGATTCGTTCGGCCAGAATGTTAAAACACAGCACAGTGATAAAAATAGCAAGGCCTGGAAAAACCACCATCCACCAGGCATCAAATTGTTGTCGCCCGCTACTAAGCAGGGAGCCCCACGTTACAACATGGTCGGGCAGTCCAATACCTAAGAATGACAGGCTACTTTCTGCGATAATACTGGCTCCGGCTAAAAATGCCAATTCGGTTGTTACCGGCGCTAAGGTATGGGGCAGGGCGTGACGAAATAAAATGCGCCATTCAGGGAGTCCGTATGCCCTTGCCGCTTCAATAAATGACAATTCTCTAACCCTTAGCATTTCTGCTCTGCAATAGCGGTAAATAGGTGGCCAGCTCATCATTCCGATGATGGCGATGACCATTCCGATACTTTTTTGGTGAAAAATTGCTGCCAGACTAACAATGAGTACCAGACGGGGAATTGACTGAAAAATCTCACTCATAACCTGTACCATGCTATCTAATGGTATTGGTTTCGCCTTTTTCATAGCTGGAATGAAATGAAAAATTCTTCCGGCAAAACAGGCAAAAGCAATGCAAAGAAACATGATACATACACTGAGTAGCACCGAGAAAATTGTAGAGAGATAGCCTGTTGCAAATGCATCACTCAGGTTGTATGAACGTGCCACGAATGCCCAAAAGAGCCCAAGGCCCAATGCAGGAACGAACAATAATTGCTGGCTTCTTGAAAGGCTAAGACCCTGGTTGCCAAAATAAGCGCTTACCGCCCCCAAAAATACGCCAGTGAAACCTGCCAGGAGCATTGCAGCTAAGCCAATCAACAAGGAAACCCCGGCCCCATGAATCAGGCCTGCCAATAAATCATTGCCCATTGCATCAGTACCAAGCCAGTGACGGTAGCGCCATGGCATTGAAATAACGTTTCCGGCAGAGAAGTTGAATTTTTGTTCATCAAACGGTCCGGTATAATCTCTGTTCAAAGGGTCGGGTTCGTCAGGTGCCCAGGGTACAGGCGCCATTACAATTGATTCGGCTGGTAGGCTCTTCCAGTCAATGATATCAAATTGTAAAACCTCCGGTGTTCCGTTGGGGTGCTGAATAGTTTCAGTACGGTAGGGTTGGGTAATAGCTGAAAATGCGGGGAACCAAACCTGGTTCTTATACCGTACGTACCATGGTAAATCGGTAGCCAGAACCGAGGCAAAAACCCCTACAAATAACAATAGCAGCAAGAGGATACCTGGAATGCCCGCAACCGCTATTGCTGAATTATTTTTTCCGGCGCTCATTGTCTTTTGTTTTTGTAAAACCTGATGCGTGGATCAGCTAATGAATAGCCCAAATCTGCAATAAAATATCCGGTAATCGTTAAAAAGCCATAGATGCTGAATACTGCAATAATCATCGGATAATCATAGCTGAGAACACTTTGAAAAATCTCAAGCCCTAAACCCGGAATAGAGAAGACGTATTCGATGATTATTGAACCGCTGAAAACAACAGGTAATGAGGCGCTAATGAATGTGACCAAAGGTAAAAGATTGTTTCTAAATGCATGCATCCACATCACCCGCCATTCAGGAAGTCCTTTTGCCCGGGCGGTGCGGATATAATCTTTAGATAATTCGTTAAGAATTCCGGTGCGAATAAGCCTGCTTATAAATGCAAGTGAGCCATACGCATAGGTGATGATTGGTAAAACCAAGTACGGGGCACTATGACTCAAGCGTTTCAAAAGAGGCCATGCAGGGTCAAAACTGGCTGCATCACGAATGCCAGACGAAGGGAACCAGTCGAGCACATCCGGATTGGCGAAAAGAACAAGCAGAAGGGTTCCTGCAAAAAATGCAGGTATTGCATAAAGGCTAAATAGCAGCGGAGTACTGATGCGATCGAACCAGCAGCCCTTGTACCAGGCTGAATAAACACCCATCGGAATGCTAATCAGATAGGCCAGCAACATACCTGTGAGGCTTAACAAAAGCGACCATTTTATTTTACTTCCGATTTTATCAGCGATAGCCTGGCCATCACGGTACGAATACCCAAAATCACCCCTGATGATTCCTCTGCGGGTTTTATCGTCACCAAAAACCCAGGTATGGTATTGGTTATCTAGCCCATGCCACTTAATTACAGGTATCCAGCGTTTGATTGGCCGTGCATGTTGTGTAAGTTGTAATTTTAAGAATTGAGTATTGTGCCATGCTTTTCGCAGGTTTGAAAGCCCTGTAACCGATGCAAATAGCTGGTTGACGCTGTCGCTTCGTTCAGCCTGCAGCTTTGGCAGCTCGTCAAGAAGTAATGCCCCAAGCAGAAAGCGCAAGCGGTTGAGCTGCGCTGCATTGTCGGCTTGACGAAGCCAAACAGAATCAGGCTTGTAAAGAACAGCAGTCAACGCGCTTGCCTTAAGCGAATTGAACCATTGCATAGTCATTGCAGGCTGTCCGCTTTCACGTGCTGTTCGTTGAATAAGCCTGCGATGATTGTATGCGATGATTCGGTAGAGGGTATCAACATCGGCCAGCGTATGCAGACTTAGATAAAATACCGGTTTATTAAGTCCGAATTTCTTTACATTTTGGTTTGAGGGGGCGCGATGACCGTTGGGAATGTCAGGTAAATTCGATTCAGGCAGGCCCATTTCTTCAGGTGCTCCCATGAAGGGTTCTGCCGGTGCGTTTACGCTGAAAGCAAAGCCTATCATGGTGATTATCAGCCAACTGAACAGCATGAGCAAGAAACGCCTGAATAGAAAATATGCCATCTTACATTGAGCTTGGGGTTGCGTCCTTAACTGTTTTGAGTTTCAGGTTATTTAGAATAACATTTGGCCTTTCAGGATACATTCCTGCATTATCAAAACGTTTGTGTATGGCGATTTTCCGGGTAGCATTGTACATAAACACATAAGGTTGTTCTTCAGCTACCAATGCTTGAAAATGCATCATCATCTGTTTGCGTTTTGCCGGATTTAGTTCCTTATTCATCTGCTGGATTAATGAATCAGTGTAGGTATTTCCAAAGCCGGTGAAGTTGCTGCCATGGTTGGCCCAATTGCTTGTATGCCATAGCTGGCGGGGGTCTTCCGGCCCTGCAGAGGCACTCCATGAGCCCAGCATTGCGTCAAAGTCATGTCGTGCCGCCCGCTCATAAAAGACAGAAAAATCCATTGGGTCAGGGCGGGCATCAATTCCGGCCTGATACATTGCATTTCTGATTAGCAGGGCAATCTCACGGGTAACCGGTGAAACCATATAGCTTAGGGCGAAAGAAAAAGGTTGTTTAACACCATTGATAGTTTTTTCACGAATATTATCTCCATCGAGGTCTTTCCAGCCGGCGGCATCGAGCAGCTTTTTAGCTTTTTCAATATCAAATGCGGGTGGCATAAGGTCGGCGTTATAGTCAACCTGGCCTGGTAAACCAAAACTAGCAATACGCTTGCCAACCCCTTTGGCCGAAACCTGAATAATTTCATCTACCGGAACAAGGTGGGCCATTGCCTTGCGAACAAGCTTGTCGGTAAAGAAAGCCGGGCGACTGCCTTCAGGTTTCATATTCATACCCATGTAAGTGTATGAAAATGAGCCGATAAAGTCAGAAGTGTACTTGTTGTTAAAATAGGAGCGTTTTTGCAGCTTTTTTAGGGCAGCGGTTGAAAGTTCCATGCTCACGTCAATGTTTTCTTTTTTAAGTGCGAGCACCACAGCCTCCATGTCTTTAATGACTGTAAAAATGATTTTTTCGGGCCAGGCTTGCCTAAAAGTCTCAGGAAGCCCCTTTCCCCACCAGTTGTTTTTTCTTTCGAGGGTGATACTATTGCCGGTTTGCCATGAGCTGACTTTGTAAGGGCCAAGGCCCTGTAGTTTTTGTGGGTTTCTGGCATTGTCAGCATGGTTAAAACTGCTGGCAAAAGCTTCTAAAGCAGCACTTTGTGCACCAGAAAAATCCTGACCAGTAAGTTGTGTAAAGCTAAATTGGTCGAGCAGGCCTGAGGGGTCCCAATATTTTTTTTGCAATAAGCACACCTGGCTAAGTGCCCCCTCATTGTCGAAATACCGTTTTTTGTTAATTACAATAAACCCATTGTTATGCAGGGGGTCTGGTATAAGTTCCCTGAAATTTTCAAAAAAAGCTTTTTGGTCAGGGTTGTTTATTAAGGGAAAAACAATTAGTTTGAAGGTGAAAATAACGTCTTCAATGGTGGCCGGGCTACCATCGTCCCATTTGATGTCGTCGCGTAAAAGACAACGATAGCTCAGGCTGTCGGGCAATAATTCAGGTGGCTTAGCAAGTAAATCGGGTACTGTTTTGTTTTGTACCATGTCAAAGGTCATCAGGCGACTTTGGGTACACATAAAAATCATCCTTTGGTATGCATTGTTGTCATTGGTGGGATGCAAACCTTTTGGTTCGGCCAGAATATGTACTATCACTGTGTTTTGAGACAAATCACGCTTTTGGGTGCATGAAGTTGCCGCTACAGCAAGACCTGCCAGGAAAAGAATCAACTTTTTAAGCAGGAAATTCATGGTTATTTTTTGAGATTAATAGGTGTAGAACTCGAGTCTTGCCCCACAATCACCTTCGGCAAATGAGCAAACGTAATCATACATCTTTGTATAAACGCGTTTTTCGCTATAAGGAGAAACCTGCAATTCTTTCCAGGCCCAATAGGTGGTTTCAATATATGGTTCTGAGCCAAAAGGACGGTCAACATAGCGTTTCATTCCTTCCGGTAGTTTTTCTACCAGCCCTTCGGTAACATAGATTTTGGCATACCAACCTTTTCCGGAATAGAGGTTGAAGCTCTGCATTTTATCATACATGCCAAAGAAACTCAATGCCGGAAGAATTGCAAACAAAACAATACAGGCCTGATGATAGATGAAGGTCTTTGACCATAAAACCTGACGGAAATTGAAAGTTGAATTGTAAAAAAGTATAAAACAAAACACAGCAGAAGCCAGGTTGTAAACAGGCACTACGCGGTTAAACTCACTGCTGAAAGGGTTGGCAGCATAAAATAAAAATAAATGAATAAACATGGCCAGGTAGAGGGCATAATTACGGCTTTGCCGAAAGAGCAAGCCAATACCAGCCACAATATGCAGTAATGCAAATAAATACCCGTTTTGGGTAATCAAACCTTCAAACCTGTAGGGGAGATGCTCTGCAATTGGTTTTGCCCATACCAATGGAAAAACTTTGTCGGCAAACACCGGATTAAAGTTCTGAATACCTGTCCAAACAAAAAAGGCCACCAATAGCAGCCTGAATGCCTGAATAAGCTGTTCTGATTTAAGAGGGTAAAACAAAAATCCAATTAACATCAACATGTAATGTACGTTATAGGGTTGCCAACGCATCTGATCAAGTAGAAACAGAAACACATACATCCCTGTAAGTATCTTTTTGGTACGCACATTTTCAATACTTACCACCTGATAGGTAAACAAAGCGATTAACACATAAAATAGTATCTTATCAAGTGGCGAGGGGATGGCTGGAAGCCCTTCGATGATGGGGATAATCGGGAAACTTCTGTCGGATATCCAGACTTTCCCGGTCAGTAATAATGAGCCAAGTGTGGTTAATAACAATGCCCGGTACAGCCAGGCTAGACGGCTTTCGTCAGAACTGAACATACTGATGATTAATAGGTTTGTCGAATAAATCCTGCCCGGTAAATATACTGATCTGTTTGCAATTCAAGCAAATAAACGCCTGCCGGTAGTTCGCTGGTGTCAATACTGTTGGTTGGCTGAACAATTGCCTTGCCTAGCTTAACAATGCGCCCGGAGGAGTCATAAATGCGATAATGAAAATCGCTGCCGCTTGCCAGGGATGGCTTAAAATACAAATTGCCGGAAACAGGATTGGGATAAATGATTAACGTGTTATGTTGTATCTGGCTTCCGGTGGAGGCAATCTTTGTAACTTGTAGCTGGAAATGCGTTGTATCCGTTCCGCAGCTGTCATGCACTACCAAAGTAGCCTCAAAGAACCCATCGAAAGGAAAAGGATGAAGGCAGGTATCACCTGTGTAAACCGAATCTTCCATCAGCCAGGTATAAGTTTGGCCGGAATTTGGCGCATCTATCCAAAAGCGTACTTCGTAGTTACTGATTTGTTCAATGCTGTATGTCGGTGTCGTCATTTCTATTAAAGAGACAAAAACGGAGTCGCGACTACTACATCCATTGCTGTCGGTCATGCTTACTACATACCATGCATCTTGTTGCGGGTAAGCCATTGGGTTTTGAATCCCGGGCTGGTCAATGCCTTCACCAGTCCATGAAAAGGTACCATTGCCGGATGCATGCAGTTGAATTCCCGGATTTTTGCAAATACTGGTGTCGTTTCCGGCATCAACTAAAGCGGCAGCAGAGAAATATACTTTCACCGGAATGCTTTCTACCGGATAGCAACTGTGCAGAAAGAAGGTGGTATCTGAATTTACCTGTACCATAAGACCAAGACTGTCAGAAAGAACCGGTCCGCCCCAATGGCTGGTCCAGAATACCTCTTGCCCATCAGCAGGTTGCGCTCTCAGGTATGCCATAGCGGGGGTACATAAGGTATCGCCAACAGCGCTCATACCAGTAATAAGGGGGATGTTTCGCAGGCTGCCACTTCCGCCAGATGTGGCTCCATTGTGAGGAAATTCAGTGAGACCCCGGGAGTCAGTAGTACCGTTAGCACCTCCTGACACGTCGGGCAGGGCAGGGGAGTTTGCCATCAGCACCCTGCCACCGCCGCCACCGCCACCCGGGCCTTCGGCTTCATTGATAAAAGGCATTACGTCTTGATTTCCGCCACGTCCGCCACGTGTCTGTATGTGAATTCCTTCAACAGGTTTGGTTGTTTCGAGCAAAATACTGCCACCACCGCCACCGCCGCCTGCTCCGTCTTTACCATCCAGGGTGCTGCTTCCGGCAGTAGCACCGTTGGCACCGTTGGCTGCAATGATTCCTGTGCCGCTTATCTTTCCGAAACTTCTTATTGCGATGATGCCGCCACCCCGGCCTCCACTTCCACCGGCATTGTTGTTTGCGTCGCCAGCACCACCGCCACCACCTAAGAAGAGGCGATAGCCGGCATCATCCAGAGGGCGGCCGCCAAGACCACCTGTGTTGCGCCTCCAATCACCATCCCAGGCTTGCTGGGTGGGGCCAAGTGTAAGAGCATCTTTATTCAGGCTTGAGAATGTATAGCCCCCGCGGCCCCCACCGGCCGACTGGTGTACAGAGAAAGAAGCGCTTTCTAAGTCCCAGGCTTGTTTCCAGCTCGCAATACTCGTATCAGGATTGCCATTTCCGGTCCATTGGCTGAGCAGCCCGCCGTTGGCCCCTCCGCCACCTCCGGCATTATGGGCATTGCCACCACCGCCGCCATTGGCAGCAGCCCCGCGACAAAATTTACCCCCATACGCCAGGTAGTCATCAGCATATCCAGCAATACCTTCGCCTTTTTCAGCACCTTTTGCAGGCTCGGGCGAAGCTACGTGGTAAACGCCCCATTCGGGAGAGCCATTTCTTGCGCTGCCACCTCTGAATCCTGCGGCAGAAGCATCAATAGATGAACCACTTGCCAGATACAATGAATCATTGCATTCAAGGGCAATGATGCCGCCTTTGGCACCATCCCAGGGAGGACAGCTAACAATTACCCCGGCAGCAACAAAAAGATTTGCAAAGCGTGGCACCCGTACAATCTGGGTTCTTCCTGCTGTTGAATATGCATAGCGCAAGCCACAATTAAGACGAATTTTACCGCCCGGTAAAACAGCCTGCACCTCTGTCCATTCCTGGTTGCCGGCACCCTGGTAATCGAGCACTGTTCCCCAGGTATTGTCTTCACCTGCCTTTATGGAGGCACCTTGCATTTGAATAATCAGCAGCAGGTCGCCAGACTTCAAGTTATTATTGAAGTTATTGTTTGAATTTAGCTGATTATCAGCTACATGAATTTCATTTGTTCCGACAGGTGCATCACTTAAAAGTGGTGTATATTCATTCAGAGAGCGGCTGGTTTGAATGGTGTCATATCCTGACAGCTGCCGTTGGGCAGATGAAACTGAATTTAAAAGCAGCAGGCAGGTAAGAAGGGCAAGAAAATTTGGCTTTAACATGGAAAGGCGATGAAATAATAGGCTGTTTTTTGGTCGAAATGTTTTTTGAAGCTGGCTAAGCCCAGACCTTTTGAATGGGCATTCCATTTATCGAGTGGTTCAAGGCACATACGCATTGATTTGAAGAATGCAAACATTTTTTCAGGGGTGCTGTCATAAAACTCAGCACTGCCTTTTCCGAACTCGAAGATTACATAAGGTCTGAAGGTGCTGATAATCGTTGAAGCACCTTCTAAGGCATGCAATTCGCCACCTTCAATATCTAGTTTGATGAAATCAAGTTGGCGTTGCATGTCCCACAGGCTATCAAGCGTACGTACCTGTACCTGAATTTGTTCTATATCAGGCGTATTTACAGCATATTGTCTTTTTTTCAAACCACTGTATGCAGGGGCATTTTTAACAAGCTGAAAAGTTGTTTCTCCCTGATAATTGCTTACTGCGCATTGTTCAATGCGGCAATTGCTATCATTAAAGTCGTTTTTTAAGCGCTCTGCCATTGAGGGGATAGGTTCGATGGCAAGATGTTGTCCTTTGGGCGCATTTAATGCGATTTGCCGAAGTATTTCGCCTTTATGGGCGCCAACATCAATTGCGTTGCTTTCGGGCTTTAAAATCAAGCGTATGGCCTTTTGTGTTGCCCTGTCGTATTTTAAATTCTGTGTGAGGTCAAGATGCAAAGCCCAGAGCACCTGCCTGATACATTGCTTTAGCATGCCTGTTTATTGGGTCTTGAATAGTGTTTGTGTGAAAATGGTGTCATCTGTAGTGATTTGTGTAAAGTAGAGCCCATCCGGAAGACCGGCCAGATTGATTGTAAGTGCATCAGCATGTTTTTCAAATTCAGGCGACCATTGTCTGCCGGAAGAATCAAGCAGTTTTACCCCAAGTAATTTTGTTTTTTTTGCCTCCTCAAAGCGAATAACAACCTGATCACTTGCCGGGTTTGGGTAAAGCGAAAAAAGGTTCGGTGTAAGTTCAGGAGTGCTCAGGGTAATTGTTGGTGTCTGGCAACTGCTGTCGGCTTTCAAAACATAGATACGCGGCAATGAAGGATTGGGGTTTTCGGTATATCCGGTCAATACACCGCTTTTATCAGGTCCGGCCACAACTGCTGAGGCAACCGAAGAGGTTTGGCCTTCGAGTTTCACATGACAGAGAAAAGTCATCCAGTGGTCAAACTCGTAATAACCTGTAAGTTTTTCCCCGAAAGCCAATAGCAGGCTGTAAGGAATCAGGTAGCGGTCACTTCCATTCCAAACGATTCTGCCAATACGTTTGTCTACATCATTTGCTTCAGCAAGCCGCTCGTCTTCAGTACCATCCGGGAAGAAACGTTGCAGGTACAATTGTCCGATACCGTTTTCAAGAAACGAAGTAGCTGAGACAACTAATTTACCGGAAGTATGTTCTGTTATACCTGCGCATGATTCATTACGTGGTGTTCCACTGACTGTTCTGAAAACCTCTTCACCGGCAGTATTATAGGCGGCTAGGAGCAGGTCGCTTTGAGTGCCTTGCACTTCTCCTGCCAAATAGATTCGGCCGTTTTGCGCATAAAGCATATCAGATGCCTTCAGGTCAATTGAATCAGCCAATTGGCGATGCCAGATCATTGTTCCGCTCAGGTCGAACTTTCTAAGGTAAATCTGCCGGGGCGATTGAAAAGTAGTAGATGCGACAACAAAGTCACCATTATATAGAACTACCAAAGCTTCAGCCAGTTCTCCCGGATCTTCGGCAATGTGTTTTTCCCAGATGATGGTTCCATTGCTATCAGTTTTAAAAATCCATAGTCCGTAATTACCGTTGGTATCTGATTGAAAGCGGTTCAGGGCAAGGATTCCTGCCTGATGTGCAGCTATGCGTGTACCTGCTTCAAGGCCCTTACTGCCATAAGTTTTTTGCCAGATAATTTGGCCCGACTCACTTATTTTGGCCAGCAAGACATCTCCATTTCCACTTTCTGTGGAGCCTGAAATGATATACCCTCCTTCTGGCCAGGGTTTTATGTCGGAACTGTAGCTGCTTTCGCCCGGATATCCTGCGGAAATGCAAAATCTTTGCGCATTTCCCTGCAAGTATGCACTAATAAGGCAAAAGATGATGAAATAGCGCATTTTTAAGGGGTCCAATGATAACTAAAAACAAAACCATTTCCGGGCAAACGTTTGGGAATCAGCCATCCTTCGTTGAGCAGGGTACCAATTCTTACAGAGTGATGGCGGGTATGCAATGGCACCAGGCTCACAAAGCTGTTGAGTTTCCCAAAACCACCATGTGAAAGGCCAAGTTGGATGGCCATACTGTTATGTGCAGTTTTAATTAATTCATAGTGCCAGGCAATGCGTTGTTGTAATTTAAAGCCGGGGAAAAAGAGCTGAGAAACTGAAAATTCAAGCCCGGCGCCTGCCTGGTACTGCCAAAAAAGACGCGCTTTCAGTCTTGCAGGTAGTGCTTTAATGGCTCCTTTCTGCGAAGGTTTTCCTGTGATATTTTCGAGGGTAGAGTCGGCAAGCGTTTCACCTGTTGAAAAATGAAAAATGTCCTGTACCTGAATTCCGGTGAAATGTATCGAAGTATCAGGTGAATATGTTTTAGCTTGTGAATTCCAGCGAATAAACCCTATGTTTTCTGCTTGAAAATCGAACTGTACTTTTTGCAGGGTATAATGATAGGCCAGGTCAAAAACCGGACCTGCAGAAGCGTGTTGGAGGGGCCGTTGCTGCGTATTTGAACTGAACATATTTCCTTTTAGTTGCATGTCAATAAACGAACCGTCTGGTTCAGTGTACAATTGAGCATAATCAAGGTTTATCTGCTGCAGATTGTTCCCCAGGGCGAGGCCGAGTGCTACAGAAAGCCTTGTACTTTTAAAATTCTTTAAGTAATGTAGTTTAAGCGTCTGAAACTGAATAGATTGTATGTTTTCGTTCTCGATCTGAATGGTTTGTCCTGCATAAGGTGCATTGCCCTGAAACACTAATCCAAAAAGTTTGGAAGAATATTGCGTTGATAGATACTGTTCAAATGAATAACTGATGCCAATCTGAGAGACTTTGCTGCGCCATGCAAGTGGGGGTGCCCAATGGTATGCAATTGTTCCTTGTATGATGGCTCCTGTATTATTTTTAGATTTTAAGTTCTTTAATGCGCTTTCTTTTTGTTCAGGGCTTATCGGTTTTTTAAAAACAAATGCATTAGGGATACTTGCCGGAAGCCTGGTGCTGTTTATTGTTGTATTCAAATCGAAGAACAGTCCTGCATTATACTGGCACCAAGGCTTATCACGCATTATTACCGGTGATTTTTGCAAACTGTCTTCTGATGCCCTGATGATGGTTTGAGCGCCAGAGCCAAAGAGAAAAAACAGGCAAACGAATAAACTCCAGCGCATTAGTTCAGTTTGATTTTAAATATTCCGTTTCCGATTAGTTGCAAACGAAGTTTATAGGCCGGATAGATTGCAAGGACTGTATTTTCAGGTTTTGAGCTTAGCTTGCATTTAAGTACAAGAAAACGTGTTTTTTGAAGTTGTTCAGGCCACAATTCATGATAAGGTATTTCTATAACAGAGCGTTTTGTGGTTGTGACTACTAAATTATTTGATACTGGTGCCGCTTCGATAGTATCCTGTGTAAAAAATCTCCTGAGCAATTGGCGGTTTTCATCTAATAAAGTCAATTCAACCTGCATTTGAAATGGAAAGCCATTGTCGGCAAGCAGGGTAAACTTTCCGGACTGAATTTGTTCAAGTGCTTTAATATCATAGCCTTGTGTTGTAATAGTGTCAATAAATTGCAGTGAATTTGCACTAAGCCGGAGGGGAATATCTCCTTTTAAGTTGATTTTGATATTTGAGCCGGCATATAAAAAATCATTTCCACTGCTGATATTCCCGAGTGGATTTACGCTGATACGTGCTTTGTAGGCAAATTTATCCGGAAGCATACCAATGAGTGCTCCAAGGTTTGAGTTTTGGGTGTTAAGCGTGTAATTTGCCAAGGTACTTGTAAAGGGAGCATCAGCAGTTGCAGTATTTCGGGCACGTTTAATAAATTGGCGTTTGCCAATGATTTCGTGTTGCAAGGCAAGTTGCGTATTGTTGCGGCTATTAATGCCACTTAATTCATGTACGAGCAGTTCAAAGTCGGCACCAATGCCATTTTCAATTGCGAATGATAAATTAATTTCTGCGGGTTCAAAGTGCCCTTCAAACTTTTTCAGGAATTCAAAATTAATGCTGTCGTTGCTTTCGAATACCGGATTGCCCATATAGCCTTTTACGTAATATGGTTTAAGGCCTACGAAGCTGTTGCGATATGCTACAAGCATTTGGCCGCCTGGCACCGGAATCGCTTGTCCGTTAGGGTTGAGTGTAGTATTTAGGCGTACCCGAAGCCGATTGAACTGGTTACCATTGTCGCCTTTCAAATTAAGCCAGTAGTTTGAAAAATCACTCACATGATTGTAAACATGTGGCTTAGCAAATGCGCCCTGAGGAACTTCTATGCCACTAAAATGCAGGCTGTTACCATTTAAAAAAGCCTGTTGAATTGAATAGTCGAAAAAGAGTTTGTCGGGAAGGTAATTTTCAAGGGTAAAGATTGACTTCCCTTCCTGGAGGATCACTTCGGTGATTCTTGTGTTTTTATAGTCGAACCGAATCTGGTCGTTGATGTTGTACAAGGTAAAGCCAGGAGGGAGGTTTACCGCTAAAGGAAACGAATAGGTCTGGTAGAATGTGGTATCTGGTATGCGAAATACTGAGTCAGCAGGAAATAAACTCAGTGTTCTTTCAAAGCGTAGGCTAAGGGGTTCGTCAGTGTTTGAATAGAGCAGGCTATCGGCGATCAGGTTTTCAAGGCCAAGGCTTGTTTCAGCCAGTGGCCCCAATAGGTCAACATCCCAGGAAGTATGTTGCTCACGCCTGCAGGAAGAATAAAGTAATACCAGCAGACTGGCAAAAAGATGAATTCGAAAGGTTTTCACTAATCAATGCGGCTAAAATAGTAAGATACTTGCTGGCAAAAAAGTCCGGCCCCAGCCTGAGATGAAAAGAGAATCAGGAAATACCAAAAACTACAGGTATTTTATGTAAGTCGGGTGGATTTTTTTGCCAGGAAGCAATGCGTTTTGATTTATTCCAGCCCTCGGGTTCAGTAAGATTGGCAGCAATACTTAACATTGTTTCGGGCTTACAAACGCTCAAAAGGTCTGCAAGCAAAGCATTATTACGATAGGGGGTTTCAATGAAATACTGGGCGTACTTTGTTTTTGAAGCTAAATCTTCAAGCTGTTTTATCCTATTACGACGTTGTTGGGTCTCAATAGGAAGGTAGCCATTGAAACTAAATTGTTGGCCATTAAAGCCGGAAGAAACAATGGCCATAAAAATAGCTGAAGGACCCGGTAGCGCCAATACAGGTATGTCATGCAGATGGGCCATTTGAATCAATGCAGCACCCGGATCTGCAAGTGCTGGCATGCCTGCTTCTGATAAAATACCTGCATGATGGCCTTCATTCAGCCAATGGAGGTATTCTTTTAAAGTTTGCTGTGGAGTATTTTTATCAAGCCGGAAGATTTGAATCTGGTGAAGGTCGCCCTTAAAGCCTGCCCGGCGCAGTAATCTGCGTGCGGTACGTTCATTTTCGGCAAAATATATTTTTAGTTCATCAAACAGCCTGAGCTGTAATTGGCAAAGCCATTCAGCGCCAGCGTTCTCACCCATCAATGAGGGTAAAAGGTAGAGGGTACCTTTTGGGCTCATTTCAATTGGCTGATGATGGCTGCTGCTGCCTGATTGAGCTGGGCATATACTGCTTCGAAATGACTTATGTCGCCATAAAATGGGTCAGCCAATGAACGGTTTAGTCCGGGATGAACTGTGTTCAGAATCAATCTCACCTTCAACCTGTCTTCTTCGCTACGTGCCAGGGTCAACACATTGTTAAGGTTCGACTGGTCCATAACATAAATTTCGTCGAAGTCATCAAAATCGCGTTCATTAAACTGACGGGCAGCAAGGCCTGAGATATCAATCCCATGTTTGCGTAGCACCGAAACCGCGCGGTAATCGGGTGCTTCGCCAGTGTGGTAATCGGCAGTACCGGCGGAATCAACAATTATTTTCAGGCCTGCCTGTTCAATGCGATTGCGCAAGACACCTTCTGCCATTGGTGAGCGGCAGATATTTCCAAGACAGACCATTAAAATCTTGTATGCACGCATGCTTCAGGCTTCATTGAACCTACGGTGAGGCGATGAAAAGGCAAGAATCTTAATTATTGGTTCCCAATCTTTTTTTCGATTTCTTCGATATAAATCCTGAATTTCTTGTCGGTTTCGAGCAGGTTATTTACTGTACGGCAAGCATGTAAAACAGTTGCATGGTCTTTGCCACCACATTGAAGGCCTATACTTGCCAGTGATGATTTGGTCATGCTTTTTGCAAAGAACATGGCAATTTGTCTTGCCTGTACAACTTCTCTTTTTCGTGTTTTTGATTTGAGTAAATCAAGAGGAAGGTTGAAATAATCAGAAACCACTTTTTGGATAAAGTCAATCGAAATTTCTCTTGTGGTATTCTTGACAAATTTGTCAATCATTTGCCTTGCCAGCTCCATTGTAACCGCCTTGCGATTAAGCGTTGATTGGGCAATCAGAGAAATAAGCGCTCCTTCAAGTTCTCTAACATTGGTTGTGATGTTATATGCTAAGTACTCAAGTACCTCTTTTGGCATTTCAATACCATCTGCATATATTTTTTTCTCCAGGATAGCGATGCGTGCTTCCAGGTTTGGTACCTGAAGATCAGCAGACAATCCCCATTTAAACCGTGATAGTAGTCGCTGCTCCAATCCAACCAGTTCTACTGGTGATTTGTCGGAGGTGAGTACAAGTTGTTTGCCGCTCTGGTGCAGGTGATTGAAGATTTGGAAAAACACATCCTGTGTTTTTTCTTTTCCGGCGAAAAACTGCACATCATCAATGATAAGTACATCTATCATCTGGTAGAAATGCACAAAATCATTGTATGAATTATTGCGAATAGAGTCGGTGTATTGGGTAATAAATCTATCTGCCTGAACGTATAATACAGTTTTATTTGGGAAATTTTTCTTGATTTCGATACCAATGGCATTGGCAAGGTGGGTTTTGCCAAGACCTACGCCTCCATAAATTAATAGCGGATTAAAAGCGGTTCCACCTGGTTTATTGGATACAGCGAAGCCAGCAGAGCGTGCCAGCCGGTTGAAGTCGCCTTCAACCAAATGGTCAAATGAATAGTTAGGGTTAAGTTGCGACTCAACGTTCATCTTTTTCAAGCCTGGCAGGATGAACGGGTTTTTAATGGTGCTACTATTCAGGTCAATCGGCATTGCAACCGGCGGATTCTTAAGTGACTTGCTGTTGACAGCCGGAATATTGACCGTGTATGGATTCGCATTACGAAGGTTATTTTCCATAATGATTGAATACTCCAGGCGGCCATCCGGGCCTAATTCTTTGTTGATTGTTTTTTTCAACAAGTCAATATAATGCTCCTCCAGCCACTCGTAAAAAAACTGGCTGGGTACCTGAATGGTAAGCACATTGTCGTTGAGTTTTACCGGACGGATTGGATCAAACCAAGTTTTAAAACTTTGTTGATTTACATTGTCTTTAATAATCTCAAGGCAATTCTGCCAAACTTCCTCAAAAGTTTTTTCCATTCTATGTAATTCGTTAGCGTTATGTAGGTTGTGTAATCTTTCTCCTTCTTTGCTTTCAATCCCTAAATAGGGTGGTTAGGCATGGGCAAATATTTAACAAAAAATCGTTTAAAAAAAATTAAATCGCTATTGACTTTTTAAAAAATTCATTTCGTGAAAACCCCTGATTTTTGACGTTGTTTATGCTACTAAACACATAGTCAAGTCTACCCAGTCTAAGGCCTGCCCATCCAACCTGATGGATGGTAACAGGGCGCCCAATCCGGTTACTCACAATTACTGGTTTTTCCATAAAAGTATGGGTATGACCTCCAATAATTAAGTCAATATTTTCAGTGTTAGAAGCAAGTATTAAATCCGACATTTTTCCATCTTTGTATTGGTATCCAAGGTGTGAAAGGCATATAATAAAATCACATTCTGCTTCGAATTTTAGAAATTTCACTGTATTTTCAGCACAAAGCACCGGATTTAAATAGCGAATACCTTTAAAATTCTTTTCTAAAACAAGTCCTTGTAATTCAACGCCAAGGCCCAGAATGCCAATTTTTAACCTTCCTCTTCTGATAATTTTCCAGGGAATAATTTTTTCCTCAAGTGCGGTATTTCTTACATCATAATTACAATTGATAAAAGGAAATTCAGCAAAAGGCAACATTTTTACCAGCCCTTCGATTCCATTGTCGAAGTCGTGATTCCCCAGGGTGCATGCATCGTAGCCCATCGTACTCATCAACTTAAATTCGGGCTCGCCTCCATAAAAATTAAAATAAGGTGTACCCTGAAATACATCTCCGGCATCTAAAAGTATCAGATGATTTTTCTCGGCACGTATTTGATTTATCAAGGCAGCTCTTCTGGCAGCACCTCCCATTCCGGGGTATTTTGCATCATTCTCCGGAAAGGGATCTATCCGGCTGTGCCAGTCGTTTGTGTGTAAAATTGTAAGGTGTTCTTCCCAATCATTTAATGGTTCAGCAGCAGCCCACGAAGGAGCAACGCTTAATGCTGCCAGCCCGATACCAGTTTTAATGAAGTTTCTTCTGGATTTATTCTGATACCATTCTTCCATCTTTCTGAGGCTTAATTGTTTGGCCGGCAATTTGTTTTTTTTCAAGTGTTTCAAGCAAGGCATCACGCACCTTTATATTGAGGTAACGGCTTGATTTCAGTGGGGGAATAACAAAACGGTCACCTCCCTGAAGGATGTAGTCAGAACTAATCAACTTATATACATATATAGTATCAAGCGGATTATTTCCTATGTAAATATCGCTCGGACCATCGGGGGTAATTTTCATACGTATTCCTCCCACGGGGGCACCTCCACGGGCAGCGATTTGTTTGAGCAATTGCAAGAGGCCCGCCCCTGAAATTTCGGCTAAAACCAGTTCATTTTCAAAGGGCATTAGTTCATAAATCATTGAACGGCTGATGTTGCCGGCGGGTAGGTCAATGCGCAAGCCCCCTGAATTCATAATACATACATCCGGCTTTTGAGGGCCAATTTCTGTGGCTTTCTCTAACAATAAATCGCAGACCAGGTTGCCAAGAGAGCCTTCAGGAAGTCCGCGGACTGCCTCATGTTGGCTTACAACGATGGTTTCCTGCATTTTTGCAGCCATAGGGGCGCGGTACGGAGCAATGATTGCTTCACTAAGTGAATCTTCATTCTGATAAGGGGCTATTCCAATTTGGTATGCCGGATAACGTTGCTGGGTGTACTGCTTTTTTGTGTGGCAAGCTGTAAGCAACAATAACAATAGCAGCAGGTTGAAAATTTTCTTGAAAACTTTCGGTGTAGTAGTGCTGGCGGTGCTACGAATTAAGAAACTTTTGGCTTTGAATATTTTGAGATGTTTAGTCATAGCTGCAATTTAAGGGTACGGTATGCAGAAACCGACCAGATGGGTTTTGTTTACTATGGTGCATACGCAGCCTATTTTGAAGTGGCAAGGGTAGAAGCCCTCAGGAGCCTTGGAATTACCTATAAAAGTATGGAAGATTCGGGGATACTGATGCCTGTTTTGAATTTTTCTATCGAATATTTTAAACCCGGGTTTTACGACGATTTGATTACCATAAAAACCACTATTGCACAATTACCCGGGGTGAAAATTCGTTTTGACTATCAAACATTCAATGCACAGATGGAGATGCTCAACCAGGCAAACACAGAGTTGGCGTTTATTTCACGCGATTCAATGAAACCTGTACGACCTCCGGCCAGACTCATTGAATCTTTAAAACCACATTTTACGTAAATTTGGTATAAGATTTGGCGTAGCGTGTTTATGAAACCCCGAAAACCCATCGGCTTACTTGCATTAATGATGCTTGTATCATGCTTTCTGAACGCACAGACAGGTCAGAAGGCGCAAGTTGAAGCCCGTCAGCCCGCCCACCAGTACAAGCTTCCGTTTAAAATTTCAGAAAATGGCGATACCATTCCGGTAGTGAACCTTCGCCTGGTTAATATCAGTGCCGAGCGCAACTTTGCAAGCAGTAAGGAAAAACGACAGTGGAGTCGTCTGAAGCGTGATGTTGCCAAAGTGTACCCTTATTCAAAACTTGCTTCTCAGAAACTGCGTGAATACAACAGCAAAATGGTAGGCATGAGTCAGGTGCAGCAGAAAATTATGCTCAGGCAGGCAGAAAAAGAGTTGATGAGCGAGTTTGAAGACGACATCCGGGGTATGACAATGAATCAGGGAAGAATTCTTATCAAATTAATTGACCGTGAAACCGGCAATACCTCTTATTCATTAGTAGAAGAATTGCGTGGTGCCTTTCAGGCATTTTTCTGGCAATCAATTGCCCGCTTGTTTGGTGCCAACCTGAAAACTGCCTATAATCCGTTTCAGAATAAGGAAGACCGGCTTATTGAAGACATTATCACCTCTATCGAGGATGGTACTTTTGTAAATTAATACCTTAGTACTTTCGCTTATCGAAAGGCGGGAGCAACAATTAGTTCCTTCGTTCCCTGGCTGTAATCATAGAAGCCTGAGCCTGTTTTAATACCGAGTTTTCCGGCATTCACCATATTAACCAACAAGGGTGAAGGGGCATATTTGGGTTGACCAAAGCCATCAAACAGTACATTTAATATATTCAGGCAAATATCTAAGCCAATAAAGTCGGCCAATTGCAAGGGGCCCATCGGATGAGCCATTCCCAGCTTCATGATATTATCAATCTCAGCTACCCCGGCTACACCTTCCTGGAGGCTGATAATGGCTTCGTTAATCATGGGCATTAAAATCCGGTTAGCAACAAAACCCGGATAATCATTTGCATTTACCGGAATCTTCCCGATTTTTTTCGTGTAATCAATTACCCGCTCAAGGGTTTCTTTACTTGTAGAAAAACCATTGATAATTTCCACAAGCTTCATCACCGGAACCGGATTCATAAAATGCATTCCGATGACCTTTTCAGGTCTTGCGGTTGCTGAAGCAATTTTAGTGATGGAGATAGAAGAGGTATTACTGGTTAAAATACAATTTGGATTACAATAGGTGTCAAGAGATTTAAAAATCGCCATTTTCACCTGAAGGTTTTCAGAGGCTGCCTCCACAACCAAATCACAGGCAGAAAATGCTTCGGTGATTCCCTGAACCATTTCTATTCGCGCCAGGGCAGCTTGTTTGTCGGTTTCGGATAAGATGCCTTTACTAACCTGGCGATCCATATTCCGGGAAATATTTTCAAACCCCTTTTTTAGGGCTTCCGCATTTGCATCAGCCAGGATAACTTCAAATCCAAATTGTGCAAAAGTATGGGCAATTCCGTTTCCCATAGTACCTGCACCGACAACTCCAACTTTGTTCATAAATTTTTTATTCGGGCGACAAAGAAAGCAAAAGCATTACATATTTTAAAAGAAGAAGGCGTCATTTTTTAATATGTTGATTGTCAAGTAATTGCAAACTGTTCGTAACGCTGTAAATAAGTATTTGATAAACTGATTTTATTCGCTGGTGAGTCTTAAAACCATAAGATACATTTGTTACCGGAATACAAAAAAATACCTACATATGGAAGTAGCTGATACCATGACACAACAAAATTTTTACACCCGAAAAAAGGTCCAACAATTGAGTTTGGAATACTTTTCGGGAGACGAACTGGCTGCGGGAACGTTTTTGGGCAAATATGCCTTGCGCGATCTTGACGGAAATTATCTGGAAGCCACTCCGGATGAAATGCATTTACGTATGGCAAAAGAATTTGCCAGAGTGGAAGCATACTATATTAATAACAAAGACAAAGGCTTCGACAAAGACCTTTTGTCTGAATACGGTCAAAAAAGAGAAGAGCTGACCGAAGAAAAGATTTTTGAAATGTTCAGGCATTTCGGGCAGGTTATACCGCAAGGTAGCGTCATGGCTACTTTGGGTAATCCATACCAAATTGCTTCTTTGTCGAACTGTATTGTTTTGCCTGAGATTTTTGATTCTTATGGGGGTATTTTTTATACTGACCAGCAGATGGCTCAGTTATTCAAAAGGCGTTGTGGAGTAGGAGTAGACCTTAGCACGCTCAGGCCGGCAGGTACCAGGGTGTCAAATGCAGCAGAAACCACTACCGGTGCTGTTTCATTCATGGAGCGCTTTTCGAATACCACCCGTGAGGTTGCGCAGAATGGCCGTCGTGGTGCACTGATGCTCACCATTGACGTAGCACATCCGGATGTTGAGGAGTTTGTTTCAATAAAGCAAGACCTCTCAAAAGTAACCGGAGCCAATATCTCAGTTAGGCTGTCTGATGAATTTATGCGTGCGGTGCGTGATAACACTGGATTCAGGCTTCGCTGGCCGATAGACGCAGAAAGTCCGAAGTTTGAAAAGATGATTAATGCACGTAAATTATGGGATACCATTATTTCATGTGCACATCATACAGCTGAGCCAGGCTTGATTTTCTGGGACAGGCAGCATCATTATTCAACTTCATCGGTTTATCCGGGCTATAAAAACGTTTCAACCAATCCTTGTTCTGAAATTGCCATGCAGGGCGGCGACTCTTGTCGTTTGATTGCTATGAACCTTTTTGGATTTGTAAAGGAGCCATTTACAGCCAATGCGAGTTTCGATATGGAGCGGTTTGCGGAAGCGGTATATGAAGGGCAGCGCCTGATGGACAACCTCGTTGACCTTGAGCTTGAAGCGGTTGACCGTATTTTAAATAAGATTCAGCAGGATCCGGAGCCAGACTATGTAAAGAAGGTTGAAAAAGAAACCTGGGATATGTTGTACAAGGCAGGTAAAGAAGGGCGCAGAACAGGTTTAGGCTTTACTGCTTTGGCTGATACCCTTGCTGCTTTGGGTATGAAATTCGACAGCGAAGAAGCACTTGCTTTTACTGATAAAATGATGCAAACCAAGTGTGAAGCAGAGTTCAACAGTTCAATTGACATGGCTATCGAGCGAGGCAAATTCGTTGCTTTTGACCCAAAAATCGAAGAGCAAAGTGAATTTGTCGGAATGCTGAAAGCTGAATTTCCGGATGTTTATAGCCGCATGATGGTGCATGGAAGAAGGAACATTTCTTTGAGTACTGTTGCCCCTACGGGTACACTGAGCCTGCTTGCGCAGACTTCTTCAGGCATTGAACCTGTATTTATGACTTCTTATACACGCAGGAAGAAGGTGAATCCGGGAGATCCGGAGGTGAAGGTTGATTTTGTTGACCCCTCTGGAGATGCATGGCAGGAGTTTACGGTTTACCATCACAAACTTCGCCAATGGATGGATACCACCGGTGCAAAAACAGAAAAGAACAGTCCATACTCAGGCGCTACGGCTGCCGAAATTAATTGGCTGAACAGGGTGAAGCTGCAAAGTGTAGTGCAGAAATACACCACCCATTCTATCAGTTCAACCATTAACCTCCCGGCAGATGTTTCTGTAGAGCAGGTGGGTGAGATTTATCTTGAGGCCTGGAAACAAGGTTTAAAAGGGATCACCGTATATAGGGAAGGCTCGCGTTCAGGGGTGTTGGTGTCGAATGAAAAAGAAAAGGCCCAACCTGAAAAAGAAATTATTGACCGTCAGGTACCTCCACGACCCAATGAAATTGAAGCTGAAGTGGTGCGTTTCAGAAACCATGATGAGCTTTGGATAGCTGTTATTGGCTTGTTAAACAACCGTCCGTATGAGATTTTTACCGGGCGTGTTGCTGATGCCTTTATCATTCCTGAATGGGTAACCAAAGCTTGGGTAATAAAAGAACTTACCAGCGAAGGCAAAAACCGGTATGATTTCAGGTACAACGACAAGGAAGGTTATCAGGTAACCATTCAGGGGCTTTCTAGATGCTTTAATCCGGAAGTATGGAATTATGCAAAATTAATTTCAGGGGTGTTGCGCTTTGGAATGCCATTGCCGCAGGTGGTTGATTTGGTTGATAAACTGAATTTGTACAGCGATAATATCAATACCTGGAAAGCCGGGGTTGGCCGTGCGCTGAAAAAATTCATCCCGGATGGTACAGAAGCAGCTGACCGTCATTGTTCTGAATGCGGTGATTCACAGGGCCTTTACTTCGAAGAAGGCTGTCTGAAATGCCGTAGCTGCGGACATTCAAAATGCGGTTAATCATTTTTTAGCACAGAATTTGCGAGTTGCAGGGATTACACTATATTTGCGCCCTCAATTCCGGTTCTGTAGCTTAATTGGATAGAGCATCTGACTACGGATCAGAAGGTTGGGGGTTCGACTCCCTCCAGGACCACA
>JAIBAI010000002.1 GCA_019695235.1 Bacteroidia bacterium
CCCGGTACTTGCGCTTGATGTGCAGGAGGGTACCAGCTCAGGCCGTTTCTTCCTGCACTTAGGTGAGGCTGTGAGTGGGGTAGATGAGCGCATGGCAAACCGTATGTTCAGCATCTTCCCGAACCCTGCCGATGATGTATTATCGTTGCAATGGAACGCCGAAGGGCGCGAACAAGCAGAGCAGGTATCGGTACACGATGCTACTGGTCGCTTGGTAATGCAAATGGATGCATCAGCCATCAGTTCTGGCAGCCGGATGAATCTTCCGGTGAAATTGCTGGCTGCGGGTGCCTATCAGGTAAGCCTGAGCACCAAAAATGGACGGTACACCCGCACCTTCATCGTTAGACATTAAGCCCAATTGACCCCTTCGGGGGCAGGTTGTTGGGCGGTTTGATTTCAATAAAGGTTCGACCCCTTCGGGGTCGGGTTGTTGGGCGGTTTGATTTCTATATAGGTTCGACCCCTTCGGGGTCGGGTTGTTGGGCGGTTTGATTTCTATATAGGTTCGACCCCCTTCGGCATCGTTCATTGCATTTTTCAATAATCCCAACGGGATTAAAGCTTTATAGAAATTAATGTGATATAATAATCACGATGCCGGAGGTATCGAACTATTCAATCTTTAGAAATCCAAATCCCATTCCTCAAAAAAAAAGAGGCTGCCCTTTTGAGACAGCCTCTTCCAAATCATGCTTTCAAAATTTATTTCTTCACCAATCGCTGAACATACCTTTCCTGATCACCATTAATCAGCACCAGCAATACACCGGGTGGCAGACTGGCGATTTCCAGATCAAAGTAATTCTGCGTTGCGTTCACATCAATCTTCGCACGACGAATCAACCTGCCGGAGGCATCAAACAAAGTAAGACTATAACTGGCGTTGCGGGTCAGGCCTTTGAACGAAACCCTGGCGTTACCGTTGGTAGGATTTGGGAAGATATCAACCAGAATTTCATCCTTCTTATCTACCGCTAAACCAGCCTGTTCTTCCTGCTGTGCAATCATACGTTTGCTGATAGCTTCACAATCATCAAACAAGGCAATCACACCATCTACATCGTAGCCTTCGTCGCTACCTCCGAATTTGGTTTTATCTGACAAATCGCGGAATTTTAAGAACTGCGCAAATGGAAGGATTCCCAAATCCACTTCGCTGTCCTGGCAAATGGTATCCAGCACCGTCCACGAAACAAGGTCGTATGAAGCACTGATTTCTGCATTCTCCGGGTAACTGGTACAGTTCGGACTTCCAAAACTGGTCTCAATTACCTTGATGTCATTGCCCGGGCGGTTGAAAATTACATGGTCAAAGCCCACAACAAGCGTTCCACCAAAACCTAATGATACAAAGTTGTAAGTATCATTGTTTTCAGGTACACCCAGTGCCTTCTCCGGGTTGCGGCGGTTATGGTCAACAGGTTGCCCGTCTTTGCGTGTTCCAGGCTCATAAGAAATTACCTTTTGTAGTGAACAGCCATCGAGCCCGCCATCAGGGGTTTCTGTAGCAGTTCCGTTTAGACAGGTAATTCCGTTCACATCGAAACCATCTGCATTGGCAGGGAAACTGGAAGGGTCTGTATCATCAAGAATCTTTATGAATTTTGCCCAACTTAAGCTACCCAGATCAAACGATTCGCTATGGCAGGCTTTTCCAAGATAGGCATAAAACAACCCGTCTTGCGATGCAAATACATGAGCTGATTCAGGATAGTTCGAGCAAACTTTCCCATCCCAAGTGGCCTCTGAAAGGCGTACATCTGGTCCTGTACCGTTGGCAATAGGCTGAGCAAACTCAACAGTCATCTCACCACCAAAGCCGAGTGAGTAGAAATTTACCACACCATTCACAACGGGCTCTGGTTCACCAAGAGCATTGTCAGGATTGCTCCTGATTGCCGGAACCGCATTTCCTGACTTTGTCTTGCCTTGCTTGGTCTCAATCACCCTGCTGGCAGCACACTGGCTGATTTGTGCAACACCATTCAAACATTCAATTCCATCTACGTCGTATCCATCAGCATCTGATGCACTAAAGTCTGAACGGCTACTTGCGTCTTTCAGCTTCACAAACAACGCCCAGGGAAGTCCTGCTACATCCAGATCAAAGTCGCTGTTCTGGCAGCCTTCACCCAGCTCCTTCCATGATAAACCATCCTGAGAAACAGAAACTTTCACTTTCTCACGATAAGCATTGCATACCGGATTGCCATACGATGTTTCTACTACACGAAGGTCGTTGCCCGTACCATTGGCAATCGGGTATTCAAACTTCAATACCAATTCGCCACCAAATCCAAGGGCTACGTAGTTCATAGGTGCTCCTGCCTGGTCATTGTACTGAGGAGTACCCAGCGCATTGTTCGGATTAGAACGCAGCGACGGAACATTGCCATAATCTTTGCGCTTGCCCTGGTTGAACGAGATTACCTCATGTGCCGGACAGCCACTGGTATGCTCCATCTCTATGGTCTGTGATACACAGCTGGTGATGCCACAAATACCTTCAGCACGCACGTAATAGGTGCTTGGTTCGGTAGGGCTTACCACGATACTGTTCCCAGTACCAATGGCTTCTCCTTCACCACATCCACCTTTATACCATTTCCATGCTGCATCAGTTCCGAGGCTGCCTCCGTTTACGGTAAGCGCCACTGAAGAACCTGCTACTACAGTGCTTGAAGAAGCATTAACAGTTTGTGCAGCTACCGAAGGTTGATTGACTATCAGAACCAGCTTTACCAACTCATAACAGCCATTGTTTCCGGCAACCAGAATTTTATACACTCCGGCCTGAGAATAGGTGTTTCCGTAGAACTGGAACGAACTTCCCTGACAAATGGTTTTTATCATTGTATTTTCTGTTGGTTTCACCGTAATTGTTTGCTTGCGCTCCGCTGAAGTATTGCCGCTGGCATCTGTTGCAATCCACTTACGTGTTACATAATAAATTCCGGAGTTCTGACTTACTGCTGAACGTACAGTTGAAAGAACCGATACTACCGGGTTCGGATCACAGTTGTCTGTAGCTGTAGGCGCTGTGAATACAGGCTCAGCAGGGCAGGTGATTTCCATATCCGGACCTGCATCTGTAATAACCGGGTTTGTTGCATCAAGCACTCTGATCAATTGATAATACAAACCTGTTTGGTTGCCACAAGAATCTTTTGCATTCCATTTTTTATGATAGAATGCGCCACCCGGGAAGGTTTCTGTTGAATTGTAAACAAGCTCAACTTTCACTTTGCCCGAATTGTCTTTCGCCTCAGGAACCAACGCAAGGGCTGCCTCAAGTGCCGAAGTCTCATCACATTCAAGACGGCGATCTAATGCACCTGTAGCAGTCAGCCATTCAGGTACTTTGGTATCATTAACTCGAATGATTTGTATAAATGCGTCGGATGGATTGCCGCAGCGATCTTTTGCTACCCAGGTGTTGGTGTATGTGCCACCACATGATTCAGTAACAAATGTACCTGATGTTTTTTCAAGGCTAATTTCACCACATGCATCTGTTGCAACAGGTGCCATTTGTTGTGCCGCAGCAAGTGCTGAAGCATCATTCACTTCAACAGTGGTGTTTAAGCTTCCGGCAATACTTGACCATAAAGGTGCACTTGCGTCTGTTATTGTAATCACTTGCGTAAATACTTCTGAAATATTACCGCAAGCATCTTTACCTGTCCAGGTATTGGTGTACAATCCACCACAGTTGCCGGCTACAAATGAGCCAGTTACTTTTGTAAGTTCAACATCTCCACCGCAGGCATCTGAAGCTTGCGGAACAAGCGCCATTGCTGCATCAATGCCTGCCTGATCACCACATGCAACTTCACGGTTTAATGAAGCAGATGGGCTGTTCCATACAGGTGCTTTTTCATCAACCACACGAATTAACTGTGTATAAACGCCGGATGTATTTCCACAAGCATCTTTAGCAATCCAGGTATTAGTGTATGTGCCGGTTGGATTACAAATACCTGCAACAAAACTACCACCTGTACGCTCGTAACTGATGGCGCCATCACAATCATCTTCGGCAATCGGTGATAACTGCTGTGCAGCATTTAACGCATCCTGATCATCACATGATACCTTACGGTCTAATTCGCCTTTACGCGTTTTCCAAACCGGTGCAAAATTATCAATGCGGGTCTGATAGTTAACAGTTCCGATATTGCCGCATTGGTCTGCTATTTGCACAGAAACTACTGCTTTGCACCCACCGGATGTACTGGCTGTTTTATTGATAGTGCCTTCACAATTTCCGGCAATAACTGTTGTTGCTGAAATTGCTGCCGATTCAGCGGCTGCTTTGCTCGCATAGCATGGTGCAATTTCACCTTTCTGCGCTATAGGTGCTTCTGCCGAAACAGGTACACTTACAGTTGCCTGATCACAGTTTGTCTGATTGAGTACTTCACAAATTTTATAGGTCAGTGAATAATTGCCGGTAGGTGTATTGGCGGCAACTACCACATTCTTTCCGGATAAACTTACTCCCGGATGTGTGCTGCTTACAAATGTAAGTGTAACTGCTGCATCAGCAAACGAAGTGCCGTTCAATAAGTCGTTAGCAAGAACGTTGCTGAATGAAGTGCCACCGGCGAAGCCATTCACCATACCACCATCATCATCACGCGCATCTATAACAGGTTCATCAACCTTTACTGATACTTGTGCTTCATCACAATTCGATGGATTTAGTTTCTCACAAATTCTATAAGTTAATGTATAGTTTCCTGCCGGAGTTCCCGCAGCTACCACTACATCAACACCACTAAGGCTGATACCTGCATGGCTTGATGATACAAAACTGAGTTGAACATCAGCAGGATTTAACAAGGTGCCATTCAATTTATCATTTGATAAAACATTACTGAACGAAGTGCCTCCGTTAAATCCATTTACAGTAACCCCTGCATCATTAATCGCATCTATTTCAGCAGCACGTACTGGCACACTCACCTCTGCATCATCGCAATTGTTTGGATTTAACTTTTCACAAATACGATAGCTGAGGGTATAGTTGCCGGCAGCTGTTCCTGGGGCTACCTGCACGTCTGAACCTACCAGCGTTATACCCGGATGGCTTGCTGAAATAAAAGACAAGTTTATCTCTGATGGATTAACTACAGTTCCATTCAATGAATCATTTTGCAAAACATTTATCATTGCAACACCACCTGTAAATCCGTTGGTCTCAGTACCCTGATCATTATTCGCAATAATTTTTGCCGCATCAACCTGAACACTTACTGTTGCATCATCACAGTTTGAAGGGTTTAATTTTTCGCAAATCTGATAAACAAGTGTATAATTTCCGGCAGGTGTTCCGGGCGCAACAACTACATTGCTTCCGTTTAAACTTACTCCCGGATGCGAACTGTTAAGCTGTGAAAGATTCACATCTGCAGCGTTAACAGCCAAACCATTTAATTTATCATTGCCCAATACATTGCTGAACGATGTTCCTCCGGCATAACCATTTACAGTATTTCCTGCGTCGTCATTGGCAACAATCGGAGCAGTTGAAACCTGAACCGTTACAGTGGCATCGTCACAAATTTCTGGATGTGCAATTTCACAAATTCGGTAAACAAGTGTGTAATTTCCTGCAGGTGTACCAGGTGCTACTACAACCGACTGGCCTGCAAGTGATACGCCCGGATGGCTGCTTGAAACCTGTGTTGTATTCACTGCCGACTGATTTACTACTGCACAATTCAACTGGTCATTTGCCAATACGTCAGCTACTGATTCTCCACCTGTAAATCCGTTAACTGTAATACCCGCATCATTCACTGCATCAATTACACTTTTTACGGTAAGCGTGCTTGTACACGTTGTGAAGTTGCCACAAGCATCTTCTACACGAATAGTTACAACAGTTTGTCCAACTGATACTTCGGTTCCTGCAGTGGGGCTCTGGCTGATGATTAACACAGAATCAGCATCGCAATTATCTGTTGCCTGAACCAAAGTAGTAAAATCAGGTACCTGCGCCTTGCATGCTGCATTGGCCAGAATGCTTGAATCCTTAGCGCAAGAGCCAATCTCCGGTGCAAGCAAATCTTTAATGCGAATCACCTGAACAAATTTTAAACTTTGATTTCCACAGGCATCTTTGGCAATCCATTCGTTGGTGTAGCTTCCTGATTTTCCACATGCTCCAGCAATAAACGTACCAGCAGTTTTTTCATAGCTTACTCCGCTACATGCATCCAATGCAACTGGTGCAGCCATTTGTGCTTGCGCAATTGCATCGGTGTCTTCGCATGAAATTGTCTGATCAAGTGAGCCTGCCTGGCTTGTCCAAACAGGTGCCTGCTCATCAATGATAGTAATTACCTGTGTGAAAGTTGCACTTGAATTTGTACAAGCATCGGTGGCTACAAAGGTGTTGGTATATGACCCGCCACAACCATTGCTCACTAAAATACCAGCGGTTTTTGAAATGATTACATCTCCTCCGCAAAGGTCTGCTGCTTCGGGCATGAGCGCCTGTGCCGATGCTAAGCCCGAAAGATTATCACATGCAACACTTCGGTTTAAACTGCCTGCTGCGCTAACCCAGCCTGGTGCTGTATTATCGGTGATACGAATAACCTGTGTGAACACCTCTGACACATTGCCGCAAGCATCTGTAGCAGTCCAGGTATTGGTGTAAGTTCCGGTAAGCCCGCAGCTTCCCGCATTAAATGTACCAGCAGTACGCTGGTAGCTAATTTCGCCCGGGCATTGATCAGTGGCAGCAGGCGCTAAAGCTTGTGCTGCTTGCAATCCGGCAGCATCATTACACGATACTGAACGGTTCAAATCATCTGTGCCAGTACTCCAAACCGGAGCTTGATTGTCAATGCGTGTATGATACACTACGGAGCCCTGGTTACCGCATTGGTCGCTTACGGTAACAGTAATCTCGGCCTGACAGCTGCCACTGGTAGATGCTGATTTATTTACATCTCCGGCACAGTTTCCAGGCGTTACACCTGTTGCCGCAATGGCAGCAGCTTCTGCCGCAGAGGCATTGCTGTAACATGCTCCAATCTCACCTTTGGTAGCAACCGGAGGCTCGGCTGTAACTGGTACGCTTACCTGTGCCTGATCGCAATTTGAAGGATTGAGTATTTCACAAATCTTATAGGTCAAAGTATAATTGCCGGATGTTGTATTGGCAGCAACAATCACATCCTTTCCGCTCAAACTTACACCCGGATGACTCGCACTAACAAAACTCAGACTTACTTTTGAGGGGTCAACGGCTACTCCATTGAGCAGGTCGTTTGAAAGTACATTGTACAATGAAGTTCCACCCGAAAACCCGTTTATCAACCCACCTGCATCATTTACTGCATCAATACTTGGTGCTGTAACTTCAACGCTTACCACAGCCTGATCACAATTTGTAGGATTCAGGTTGTCGCAAATTTTATAGGTTAATGAATAGTTGCCGGCAGGTGTGCCTGCTGCAACATCTACATTTGCTCCGTTAAGACTGATGCCCGGATGACCTGACGAAACAAAACTCAGGCTAATAGCAGATGGATTTACACTCGTGCCATTTAACTTATCATTCACAAGTACATTGCTAAAGGATGTACCACCGGTAAAACCGTTTATTGCAACCCCTACATCGTCATTGGCTTCGATTACAGGTACACCCACCGGCACGGTTACAACAGCATCGTCGCAATTGGCCAGATTTAATATCTCGCAAATTCTGTAAGTCAAAGTATATGAACCTGCTGGTGTTCCGGCAGCTACCTGAACATCATTGCCAACAAGGGTAATTTCAGGTGCTGATGAGGAAACGAAACTCAAAGTAACCGCTGAAGGATTCACCGCCACGCCGTTTAATTTATCATTGCCCAGCACATTGCTAAAGCTGATGCCACCCATCAAACCATTGACTTCAGAACCAGCATCATCATTTGCTTGAATAGCAGGCGCTGTAACAGGTACGCTCACCTCAGCCTCATCACAATTCAGTGGATTTGCAATTTCACAAATCTTGTAAACAAGGGTATAATTTCCTGCAGGGGTGCCAGAGGCTACAACTACTGCGTTGCCTTGCAGGCTTATGCCCGGATGGCTTGAAGAACTCTGACTGATAGTTATTTCTGCTGCGTTTACGGCAACACAATTCAGCTTGTCGTTGTTTAATACATTACCTACGGAAGTGCCGCCTACAAAGCCATTCACACTGTTGCCTGCATCATTTACAGCATCAATAATACCTGTAACATGCAGGCTTGTCTGGCATGTACTTTCATTTCCGCAGGCATCTTTTACTATAATTACAATTGTTGTATTACCTGGCCCAACTTCAGTACCAGCAGCGGGTTGCTGACTAATTACTAACTGATTTGCCGCTGAACAATTGTCTGAACTATTGATACCCTGTGTGAAATCAGGTACCAATGTTTTACAGTTCTGAGCGGTTTGAATTGATTGAGCATCTGCACAGGTGTTGATTACAGGGGCTACATTATCAATAACCGTAATAGTCTGACTAAAGCTGATACTTGCATTCTGGCAGGCATCTTTTGCCACCCAGGTATTGGTATAGCTTCCTGTTCCTGCACATGCTCCGGCAACAAATGTGCCAGGTGTTTTTGTAATGCTAACAATGCCACATAAATCCGTTGCTTTCGGCTCCCTGCCCTGCGCTCTAGCGAGTGCATCCTGATCGTTGCAGGCAATTGTCATATCAAGCGCACCAACAGCCGTTGTCCAGCTTGGGGCGGTTTCATCTTTTATGCTTATTACCTGGGTGAAGACGGTACTTTCGTTACCGGCTGCATCTTTTGCAATCCAGGTATGTGTATAGCTGCCTTCTGCACCACAGTTTCCGGCTACAAAACTTCCGGAAGTTTTAATATATTGAACCGAACAATTGTCTGTAGCTGCCGGTGTAAGCGCATGGGCAGCAGCCAACGCATCATCGTCTGAACAAGATACTGTTCTGTTAAGCGAACCAGCAGCACTTGACCATACAGGTGCTGTGTGATCTGCATGACCGATATTGAAGGCAACCAGTGCTGCTGAACAATTGCGGGCATCTTTCACCTGTACGCTGTATGCTCCTGGAACCAATGCGCTGGCAGAGGCTCCTGAGCCTCCTGATGGCGACCATGTATAGCTGTATGGAGTAGTACCACCACTTACGGTAATACTTGCTGAACCTCCGGCATGACCGGCACATTCAGCATCTGTTTTGCCGCCAAGACTTGCCATTAGCAAGGCATCCGGCTCGGTTATTTCAACGAAAATATTCGAAATACAGCCGGCATTGTCTTTTACAGAAGCAGGATAATTTCCGGCAGCCAAACCGCTAAAGCTTGCAGAAGCCTGATAGGCTGAACCGTTAAAACTATAACTGTATGGCTGAACACCATTGCTTCCTTTCAGGGTAACCGAACCCGTAGCATTGCCTTTGCAATCAACCGGGCTTACCGATACAGTACCTGCACTTAAGTTCGACGTGTTGTTTACCACTGTATTGGACGCTGCTTCACAAAGGTTTGCATCTTTTACTGTTACCTGTAAGAAGCCGGCACCAACGCCGGTAATTGTAGCAGTTGTACCCCCATTTGACCAAACATAGGTATAGGGTGCAGTACCGCCACTGGCATTTACTGTGGCAGTGCCGTTGTTACCTCCGCAGGTAGCATTGGTTGAACTGGCACTGGCCGACAGGGGCGCTGCTGGCTGGGTGATGGTAAAGCTGTTTGAAGCACTACAATTGCTCGCATCAGTTACGGTAACATGGTAGGTGCCAAGTCCCAAACCTGTAATTGTCTGGTTGTTTGAAATCACCACATTGTCTTTCTTCCAGGTGTAGTTATAGGGTGGCGCTCCATCAGGGGTTGCCTTAATTTGTCCATCTGATAATCCAAAACATGAAATGTTACGAACTTCTGCCGGAACGCTTAATACTTTAACGGTAACTGACTGGTCAGCAGCACCTGCAATCACACATGCATCACCGCCAATAATCCGGCGATAATAAGTCTTCTGCTGAAGAGCTCCCATCAGTGCAGGAGCCAGATTCTGGGTAGTTCCTCCTGCAATATCTGTCCAGTTGGTACTGTCAGTACTCGATTGCCATGTGAAGGTTGGTGAAGATGGCAAGTTAACGGGATAGGCGCTTGATGTACCATTACGCAATATAGTTGCAACTGAGTAGTTGGGTGCTGAACCGGTCAAACCCACAGGAATAGCGCCTGCACAAATGGTTTGATTGCCTGAAATGGTATTGTTCAATAAATCAGGAGGGTTTGCCCAAACAACAAGTCCCGGCTCGTAAATTGATGTTGAACTTTGTTTGCTTGTTGTAATCGCACCCTGCGTAAGGGGTATATCATTTGATTTCGCAGTAACTATGGTGTAAATACGGCAATTGGAGAACTTAATTCCACGCTCACCTACAGGGTCATAATCATCTGCACTACCACCATAATAAGTGCTGTACAACGGACTCGCATTTAGACTTGCAGGCAATTTGAAGAATACTTTGTCATTTGCCGGATCAGAACCATTGCTGGATGTATTGTTCAGTTTACTCTGAAGCGCATCTGTCGTCACAGGGAAATTAGTACTATTGGTATAACCGAAAACATAAACATCATTATTCAAATCAACATTCAGACCCATCATGTTTACTTCATTGGCTGCGCCTCCAATATATGTTGAGCGCACAAATGTTTGGTTGGTATCCATACATGCTACAAAGAAGTCATTAGAGCCTCCGTTGTAGCTGTTATCATAGGTGCCTGAAGCAGGTATGTTTGCCGGAGATAAAAGACCGTTACTGATACCGCCGAAATACAATTTATTGCGCAAGGTGTTAAACTCCATACAAAGAATGGAGGTACTCTTGCCGGATGCTGAATTAAAGTAAGATGACCATACTTCTGTACCATTCGATTTGAACTTCTGAATAAATCCGTTTTTGCTTCCGCCGGCAGTTGCCTGGCGTGCGTTTGAACTTACCGGGAAATTGCTCGCATTGGTATGCCCCCCCACAAAGATGTCGCCGTTCACCGGGTTCATCACCATGATGGTAGCTACATCTGTATTGTTGCTGCTTTTACTTCCTGTTCCACCATAATTTTTCATCCAAATGATTGAACTCAGGTCTTGATTGATTTTGAAAATGTGAACATCTGTGCCGCCGGTATAACCGCTGGTTCTGTTCACTGCACCACTACCGCTGTATTGGGTGCCCAAATTCTTACTATTGGTGTTACCGCAAACCAGAACATCTCCCTCAGGTGTGATACGCAGGTCATAAGAACCATCATCACCATCACCACCAATCACAGCGGCCTTTATTGCATTACCACTTTTATTGATCTTTAAAACAAATGTGTTGTCGGTTGTTTGTCCGCGATGGTTTATCCCACCAGTGTTCCCAAAAGCAGTACCGCCAATCAACGGGAAATCGCTACTGGCAGTGTAACCTGTAATGTAAATGTTTCCGTCGGGCCCCTGCTCGAGTGCGTAGGGGTTATCATCTTTAGCACCGCCGATATAGGTTTGCCATACGCGCTGGCCTGTACCACCAATGCTTGTTGGTTCAAAATATTTTCCAATGATCAGGTCAACGCCACCTTTTGCTGAAGTTTCAAGCGAACCAGGGGTAATATTGTCGGTTTGGCCGTCAACGCGGGCAACGATATAAATCGCACCGTCTGAAGGGTCTACCCAGATACCATGACCGTGGTTGTGACCAGAACCATTCCCATTCAAAGAACCTGAATTGCTGTTCACCCAGGTTGCCCAACGCAAGGCAATAGGGTCAATAATCAGCGGTAGTGAGGTGTCGTATTCTCCCAATTCAAATCGAACCATGTCTTTCCCTTCAATCACGTACGATGATGAAATTTCTTTTTTCTTCCCGTTTTTTTGCTGGTAAGCGTAAGGGGTAGGAAGGCTCATTTCTCCAACAGAAGTAGTCACAATAAGCTCACCTTTGCTACCTTTCTTTAGTCCCAAAACACCTTCCAGGCGTATCGCAATGTCTTTGGGGTTGAATCCTTTTTTACCGATGATGTCGTATTCTAACTCACCTGATGCTGATGGATAGTATCGAACATCCACTTGCTTGTAAACATCGCGGTACCATATTTCCTTATAGCTTCCAAGGTTTGTTGCAGAAACATCACCCATGAAGTAATTAAAGCTTTCCTGGTGCTTTTCTCTGGGCTCAATGCGTGCCGAAGGCAACTGGTTTACAAACTGCATCAACCAAGCATGTGAACGCACGTTCACCGGTTCTTCCTTCAGAACATTGCCGGCTTTGTGCGCCTCTTCAGCCCGAAGTCCCTGAGCGGCCTGCAATGCCATGTCTTCCTGGTGAAAGCTACGCATCAACACCCCTCTTGAGGTTACAATTGCTTTCCCCAAAGGAAAATCTGCCTTGTACAGGATGTCTTTCTCCCATTGCCCCTTGTTTTCTGTAAAAAAGATTTGCCGCTCAAAATGATGTAGCATCTCTTCTATTGCCTGATCATCATGGGCTTTGCCATCTATGGCAGCTAACTGCTGACCGTGTACACTAAAGCCATGTAAGATTAATCCTGAAATTATCAGAAAAAAAATCAAACTCCGACCTGCAATTGTTGCAGGAACAGTTTTGCCTGAAAAGTAAGAATGGGTCATCGTTTTATCATATTTGGTGGTAGGTCGGATAAAAAAACATCCCCCTGACCCGGGTTCGGTACAGAGGGCTTCTTGACTTGATTTGTTCATCCCTTTTGAGGTAGTTGAATCAGCTGCTTTGCTTGATTTAAGAAGGTTTTGAGCGTATGAGTTTTTCAATGTCAATGTAGTTTTTGTTAATTCCATTACCTCTCTAATCCACCCTTTGTTACATTGCACTAATAGCCTAATTCAAGAAATCATAAAATTGGATGTAAGCCCACTTGTGGTTTTTGGAAAGAGTGTATGCCTGCCTTATACAAAATAGCTGTGTGCTACTATCCTGTCAAATTCCATTGGACTGACCTGATGCAGTATTTTGATAGAACAAAATCTCTGAGAATTACTAAATTTATCCTTCAAACACAGGCCATGAAATCATTAAATAGTAAGGGTGGAATCGCAAGCCTCATTTTCTTTTTTATTGCCCTGTCATCCGGATACACGCAAACCCCCGGTATCAATAAATCGGTGCAATTAAATGCCCATGTTCAAGACCAGGTACCCCGAATTACCCTGCAATGGGTACCTTTCTCTGATGCGTCCTACTTTTCTGTTTACCGTAAATCACCACTCGAAACAAGCTGGGGAACACCGCTGGTGCCTTCTCTCCCGGGTACTGAAGTCCATTGGGCCGACAGTACCGCCCTTGAAGGCCAGGCCTATGAATATCGGGTGTTGAAGATTGGTGGAAATATGGCAACAGGGTATATCATGGCCGGAATGCGTTTACCCGCAGATGAAAGACAAAAATGTCTTTTATTGGTGCTCGATACAACCTTGTTAAGTACATTTTCAACGGAGCTAAACCAGTGGGAAGCAGATTTGACAGGTGAAGGCTGGGTGGTTAGACGTATACCCGTGTCGCCGTACGACTCGGTTCAGGCAGTGAAAAGAAGCATTGTACAAGCATATCAACTGAACCCCTCAGCTACCCGGGCGGCATTGCTATTCGGCAAAGTTCCTGTGCCTTATTCAGGGAGTATTGCGCCTGACGGTCACCAGCCTGATCACAAAGGAGCCTGGCCTGCTGATGGATATTACGCTGATATTGATGGAGAGTGGAAGGATGAATTTGTAAATGATACAGTTGCAAATAACGAAAGAACCCGAAACAGACCCGGGGATGGTAAATTTGACCCCAGTGTGTTTCCAAGCTCCCTGGAGCTGTCCGTCGGAAGGGTGGATATGTCTGGGCTCTCACAACTTGGAAATGAATCCTTGCTGCTTAAATGGTATCTGGTGAAAAACCATTTGTACCGGACTGCTGCTATAAAGGTGCGGCACAAAGCGCTCATTGATGATAATTTTACCGGATATGGAGAAGGTTTCTCTGCTTCTGCATGGAGAACATTCCCAACAATTGTTGGAACCGATAGCATTGAACAGGCGGATTATTTTGGCAATCTGCGTCAAAAAAGTTACTTGTGGTCCTATGGTTGTGGGGCCGGAAACTATACCGGTGCCTCAGGCATCGGAAATTCAGCCGGTTTTGGAGCAGATTCATTGCAAGGGATTTTTACAATGCTCTTTGGAAGCTATTTCGGAGATTGGCATACTCAAAATAATTTTTTACGCGCTGCAATCGGAACAGGAAATACCCTGACTAATGTCTGGTCTGGAAGGCCAATATGGCATTTTCATCACATGAGTCTGGGATACCCTATAGGATTCTCAACCCTGCAGGCAATGAACAATATCAGCACTTATGATATAAATAACGGTGGGCGTGGGGTACACATGGCGCTGATGGGTGACCCTACCTTGTCAGCATTCACCCTTGAGCCTCCCTCTCAAACTAACGCAACTTTCTACAGAGGAAATGTATTGGTAACATGGACAACCGCAGAAAACATGCCTGATGGGTATTTTGTTTATAAACAGGTACATCCTGATTCATTATGGCAACGCATAACTCCGGCAATTAACACACAAAATAGTTTTACTGACTCTTGCGTAAATGAAGTAGGCCCCATCACTTATTGGGTGCGTGCGGTAAAACTTGAAAATTCACCTTCAGGTAGCTTTTATGTCCTTTCAACAGGAAATGCCAGTACAATTAATATACCCGCAGTTCCTAATCCTGCCCCAACATTTACTTATCAGGCGGTGCAAAACAATGTGAACTTTCAGGTGCTAAACCCTGATACTGCCACCAGCTATTTTTGGAATTTTGGCGATGGACAGGTAGCATCCGGCACTCAGGTAAATCACACATACAATACACCCGGCACACACCATGTTGTGCTTCGGGCAATTCATTTCTGTAAAATTGATTCATCAAGCCAGCAAATTGAAATACATTTAGTTTCGCTCCAACCGGATGAAGCATTTTTCCTAAATATTTTTCCAAATCCGGCAAACGACCTGCTTGTTATTCGTCACTCCAGCCCCCAACCATTGCCTGCTTTACTTACACAACCTGATGGTAGAATTATTTTAAAGTTTGAGGCCGGCCAATACCACCCCCTCTCCTTAAAGGGTCTGTCAAAAGGCATGTATCTGTTATCGTTCTCTAAAGATGGCAAATGGGTTTCACGAAAACTTTTAATCGTTGGTTAGTTGAACATCCCCGCCAAACATGCATACGATTGGTTGAGCCTGGACGGCTCATAGCTAAATATCTACAAATTTCATATAACAAACCCCTTAATTGTTTTTATGTAGTAGTAACTAACAGCCCAAAACGAACGAGGGCAAATTTTGCCCTTGTGCTCTGAACGAGAGTAAAATATTGGTATTTTTACCCTTGTATTTAAGGCAAGAGAAAAACTTACACTTGAACAAGATGGGCAAATTTAATAGAGAGATTCCGTATAACGACCTGCCTTTGTTACCGCCAAAGACAGATGTTGAAACTAAAGAAATACTTCGTAAAACTATTTCGGCAGGTAGAGCATTGGCGCAACTAAACGGAACTTTGTTAAATTTACCAAATCCAACTTTGTTTTTAGACACGATTTATTTACAGGAAGCAAAAGCGAGTTCGGAAGTTGAAAACATCATCACGACAAACGATGAACTTTACAAATCTTTGGTTGCCGATAGAAAAGTAGAAAATTCAGCTACCAAAGAAGTGTTGAGGTACAAAGAAGCACTCTGGTTGGGCTTAGAACAATTAAAGAAAAAACCATTCATCACAACAAATCTTTGTATCAGCATTGTTAAGTGCATTAAACAAAATACTGCTTCAATTCGGGTTACACCCGGAACTACATTAAGCAACACACATGGCGAAGTATTTTACACACCACCAAGTGACGAAAAAGTCATTCGTGAAAGATTGGCGAATTTGGAAAAGTTCGTTAACAAAAAAGAAAGAATTGACCCACTTATCAAAATGGCGTTAATGCACTACCAGTTTGAAGCAATTCACCCATTTTCAGACGGTAATGGAAGAACAGGAAGAATTTTATTGTTGTTGTATCTCAAACTTTCAGGTTTGCTTGACACTCCTGCAATTTATTTGAGTGAATACATCATCAAAAACAAAGCTGATTATTACAAGTGTTTGCGTGGCGTAACCGAAAAAAACGATTGGGAAAGCTACATATTGTATATGTTGGATATGATTGAAGAAACATCGAAAAATGGTTTGATACGACTAAATAAAATCACAACAACAATTGACAAAACAGCAAATGAGATTAAAGCTAAATTGCCAAAACTATACTCAAAGGCCTTGGTTGAGATTTTATTTCGCTTGCCATACACCAAACGCCAATACTTGATTGACGCAAGCATTGGAAACCCGAAAACAGTCGGTAACTATTTACAGACATTGGAAGAAAGTGGATTTTTGAAATCGGTAAAAGTGGGAAAGGAAAAATTGTATCTCAACCAACGACTACTGAAAATATTAGAAGAACAACATTCCTCAGGCAATCAATCAGGAACATCATACATCCCTGGCATTTAGCATGAACCCCGACAGAATATATTTATTATCGTGGCACAATGAAATGGGAAGGATTATCAGGGAGTTAAATAAAACGATTGCCTAACCAGCCCAATTCTCCCTATCCAAACTCCTGAGTTGAATTGCTTCTGCAAGGTGATGTATTGACACCCCTTCAGAACTTTCAAGGTCAGCAATGGTTCTGGCAACCTTTAATATTCTGTCATAAGCCCTGGCCGACAATGAGAGCCGTTCCATTGCCGTTTTCAGCATACGGTTGCCTTCTTCACCTACCGGACAATAGGTGCGGAGCATCCTTGAATTCATCTGAGCATTACAATGCAAATTGTCAAGATGTGCAAACCGCTCTTTCTGAATACCGCGTGCCTGAATTACCCGTGAACGTATATCTGCACTGCGCTCCGCAGTTCGGGCTGTTGTTAACTCATCAAACCGAACAGGGGTTACTTCTACATGTAAATCTATCCGGTCGAGCAAGGGGCCTGATACACGGTTGAGGTACTTCTGTACCACCCCGGGTGCGCAAACACAATCTTTCTCAGGGTGATTATAAAACCCGCACGGACAAGGATTCATGGAGGCAACCAACATAAAGCTGGCAGGATACTCCACCGTAAAACGCGCCCTTGAAATGGTGATTACACGGTCTTCTAAGGGCTGCCGCATTACCTCCAGCACCGTACGTTTGAACTCCGGCAATTCATCTAAAAACAATACCCCGTTATGTGCCAGCGAAATTTCGCCCGGTTGGGGGTTGCCTCCGCCTCCCACCAAAGCAACATCCGAAATCGTATGGTGGGGCGAACGAAATGGCCTGCTGCTTAGCAATGCTGAATAACGGCCAATCTTCCCTGCTACAGAATGAATCTTGGTTGTTTCAAGGGCCTCTTCTAATGTGAATGGAGGTAAAATGCCGGGTAAACGCTTGGCTAACATAGTCTTTCCCGCACCGGGCGGACCAATTAGAATCAGGTTGTGTCCACCGGCAGCTGCAATTTCAAGCGCCCTTTTGATGTTTTCCTGGCCTTTTACATCTGCAAAGTCAAACTCGTTTTCTGATTCCTGCTGAGTAAGCATGACAGACGACTCTGCCGGGTTTGATATTTGCAAGCCTGCTGTACCATTTAAAAAGGCAATTACCTCTGAAAGACTGTTGGCCCCTAACACTTCAAGCCCGCTTACAATACTTGCTTCCTGTATGTTCTCACTGGGTAAAATCAAACCCCTAAACCCTTCGTTTCTGGCCTGAATAGCAATTGGCAATACACCCCGTAAGGGCAACAAACTCCCATCTAAAGAAAGCTCTCCCATGAATAAATAGTCAGGTATCAATGTTTCTGCTATTTGACCACTTGCAGCAAGAATTCCAATTGCGATGGGCAAATCATAAGCCGAACCCTCCTTCCGGATGTCTGCTGGTGCCATATTTACCACAATCTTTTTACCCGGCATCCGAAAACCACTCTGGTTAAGCGCCGATTCAATTCTTTGCTGACTTTCTTTCACAGCATTGTCAGGCAGGCCTACAAGAAAAAACTTGATGCCCTGTGCTACTGAAACCTCAATTGTAATGGTGGTGGCATTGATGCCATATACGGCACTGCCTGATACTTTAACAAGCATAATAGATACATTTTATTCGTTAATTAATAGATTCGCTAAGCTGATAATAATGAATAAAGGTAAACGAAAAAATCAAAACAACTTAATACCGGAAAACATTTTTTTAATAAAACCAGAAGCCTGCCCTGTTGAGATTTCTTTATTTACCAGGTGTTTCTTTTATATGAACCTTTTTAAAATGCTGAAATAATAATCTTTTTCATTTCCATCATTTTTTGAAAACCACCAGGCTTGTTCAATAACGCTTCCCAATCGGCAGGACATATCTGCCAGCTCAAACCAAACTTGTCTTTAAGCCAGCCACAAACACTTTCCTCGCCACCATTTGCGGTGAGTGCATCCCAATAATAATCAATTTCTTTCTGGTCTTTACATGGTATCATAAATGAAACCGATTCATTGAATTTAAACTCCGGGCCAGCATTAATTCCAATAAATCGCATCCCTAATATCTCGAATTCAATAGTAAGAACTTTCCCTGCCAATTCTTTCTGGAACGGAGCAAGCCCCTCTGCTTCTGTTTTTGGGTAGAAGGTGGTTTTTAAAACCTTCCCATCCTTAAATATTGATAAATAATAGGCGACGGCTTCTTCGATATTCCCATCAAACCATAAGTTCGGAATAATTGTAGGTTGCGTGCGGTGCATTAGACTCAGATTTAATTTATTTCAATCACAACGACTGCTCGATACCCTGAATCAAGCAATGAATCACTTTGATATGTATTTCCTGTACCCTGTCGGCATAAGGGGTTAGAGGCGTACGAATTTCAACATCACATAATCCGGCAAGTAAACCACCATCTTTTCCGGTGAGCCCAATAACCTGCATGTTCAACTCACGTGCCATCCTTGCTGCTGCAACTACATTGGCCGAATTACCACTGGTACTTATTGCCAGTAAGACATCCCCCTGACGCCCCAGGGCTTGTACAGCACGCGAAAAAACATATTCATACCCATAATCGTTTGCAACGCAACTCAAATGTGATGGGTCTGAAATCGCCATTGCTGCAATCGGTGCCCTGTCGTCTCTGAAACGCCCGCTTAATTCTTCCGCAAAATGCATGGCATCACACATCGAACCGCCATTGCCACAAGAAATAATTTTCCCGCCTTGTTGAAGGCTTGTGACCATGAGCCGGATGGCATCCGAAATAAGTTCGAAATTCTTTTCCTCACTCATGAATAGCTGCAATGTTTGCGCCGCTTCATGAAATTCTTGTTTAATTGATGCGATATGATCCATCATTCATAAGGGATAAAAATAAATCCGGCAGTTTGTCCATCAATAATAGTGAAAAGACAAATATGTGCTAAGGGGTTTTTGTAATGTTGCCGAAAAGCTTCCAGCTTAGATTCAGGTACTATGTTACGTCGAACAAATTCTTCAAGCGTTGATGCAAAAATATTCCATTCAAGGGCAAGCTCCTCTTTGTCAATAATCATTCGCCCAAGATTTACTTCCTCCCGGCTTGCAATAAATACCGGATACTTTGAAACTTTACCGTTTAAAATCTCTTCGGCTACTTCACGAATTGATTCTTTATATATAGCAAGGTTCTGCTCTAAGTTTTGTAGTTCTTCTTTTTTGTCTTCCAGATTAATCATGGCTTATTACTTGTGGGTGTCTGCCGGGTGAGCTGTCGAAGTTTGATGTATTTCATAAATGTGTACCAGGCTGTTAACCGGGCAATCTGATAACCTGCAAAGCCATCTAAAAAGCCTCTACGCAGTATGTAGTCGCGAATAAATGCAAAGCAAGGCCTGAACAAAATCTTAAACATCCCGGCTCGCTTGCCCTCTTTCAAATAGGCCCCTGCGGCAATATCAGAGAAATAATCAAGCTTCTTTATGTGTTCATTAACACTCAGATAAGAGTAATGAAATAAATCTCCCTTGATCCATTTTGCAGTTCCACCATGCAACAACTCAACTTTGTCATGAGGATTCACACCGCCCCATCGTGCCTTGCTTTTGCAGAATAAGCGAAGTTTAATGTCAGGATACCAGCTCCCATGCCTGATCCATGAACCACAGTAATTACTTAAACGATTAAAGCGGTAAGCGGTGTTGGGTAAGCCTTCGTGTACACAGTGAAGTATTGATGCATGCAAGCCAGGAGAAACTTCTTCATCAGCATCTAATGCCAAAACATTATCGTACAGGGCCTGGTCTAAGGCAAAGTTTTTTTGTTCAATATGCCCTTCAAATGGATGCAGAATAAAACGAGCACCATACTGCCTGCAAATAGCTTCGGTCTGGTCTTCTGAGCCAGAATCAACCACTACAATCTCATCGGCTAACTGCTGCACCGAAGCCAGACAACGACCAATGTTGCGCTCTTCATTGAAGGTAATGATAACCACAGAAAGCTTGCTCATTGCGTGCAAAATTACGCTTTCTTAGGCATGTATTCGTGAAAACGCTGATACCCTGTTTCAGGATAATAGCTTCCCTAACATTTCGATGCCTTTATTGAAATTGGTGATTTGTTCGGCATCAAGTTTCTTCTGTGAGAGATTAACAGTAATGTTCCTTAATACTTCAAAAAAAGAACCGACATCTACTTTGTTGTCTTCAAACTGATTTTTTAAGGCAGCTTTGATATTGATCTCGCGGCTCTCATCGTAAAGATGCACAATCTTCCGCAGTAGTAATATCTCCTGGTCGTTTGAAGAATGGCCATTGCCAGTACCAGGTATGGCAAGCTTGCGGTCTAATGAGTCTTGCTCGCCGTTAATGTACCTTATGAAGTCATTGACCTCAATGTCAAAAACCTTCGAAATCTGGTCAATGCGGTCAAGGTTAAGACGGGTAACCCCACGTTCAATTTTACTGTATGCGCCAACAGTAATATCCAGGGCTTTTGCGACGCTTTCCTGACTCATCCCTTTCGAAACTCTGATTAGTCTTAAGCGATCGGCCTGCTGTTTCATAGAATCAAATTTAATGCAAAATTAATACAAATGCGTTCCGGAATCTCCGAAATACAAAAGTATTTTATTTTTCAAATAAACAATTAAAAATTTCACTTTAAAAAAAGCGACATGCTAACAACGCTACATCATCAATATACGGCCTTTCACCTTTATAGGTTGAAAGATGCTCAACCAAGAGGGCGTTGAACGCTTTTGTTGATAGCGCATGATTCTCAGCCAAAATATTTGTAAGCAATTCGAGCCCGAAATCTTTGCCTCCTTCATTTTCCTGTTCTACCAGTCCATCAGTATAGCATAATAGAAAAGCGCCCGGCGAAATTGATACCCGGCCAACTTCAATGTCAACTAATTCATCGAGAATCCCCAGGCCCGGGCAGCCTTTTCGAAGCACTTCGATACCATCTGTACACCTAAGTAATGGAGGGTTGTGGCCGGCATTGATATACAATAGTTCTCTTTTCTGCTGGTGGTAGCGTGCCACGAAAAAGGTGATAAACTTTTCACCCTTTGCACTTTGCATCACTTTGGTATTTAGCTCACGTGTTAAAAGCTCCAGTGATTTGTCGGCAGAAGCTAGCGCGCGCAGGTTGGCCTGAAAGTTCGACATGAGCAATGCTGCTGATACGCCTTTGCCTGAAACATCGGCCACACAAAAGAGTACTTCCTGTGCGTTTAAACGTATATAATCATAATAATCGCCTCCAACCTTCCGGTGTGGTTGATAATAAGCAGAAAACTCAAAATGCTCGTTATTAGGCAGGTGATCAGGAAACAGCATCGCCTGCATTTCACGGGCTAAATCAAGTTCTCTTTGGAGCAGTTCCTGTTGAAGGTTCTCTTTATACAAACGTTTGTTCTCAATTGCAACCGCGATGATATTGCTGATGGTCTGAATGAATTCTAAATCGTGCTCTTTTACATCATCGAGCCGTTCAGGTTCAATGCCCCCAATGAGGATATATGCCAATGCCTTCGTTTTGTGAAACACCGGAATGATGATTTGAAAGGCACGCAAGGGTGCAATGAGCGCATTTTCAGTGTAGCACAAATCACGGATGCCTTCTAAATCAAACTCAGGCTTTATTTTACTTACCTCTTCTGCTGAATGGTGCGTAACTGTCCAACGCCAGGGTGATTCATTGGCGCAATAAGCAAATTTTTCAAGTCCAAGCTGATCGGCTAGTACGAATTCAAATATTTTAAAAAGGTCGCTTGCTGAAAAGTTGCTATTGATGGCCTGCGTAATTTCAAGCAGTGAATCAAGTTTTAACTTCGAGCGACTGCTGGTGCTACTTTTTAGTTTTTCAATCACGGGTCCTGACATTTTTTGAGCTTGACGATTCAGTTAGCCCACTTCAAATATTGTGCAATTATTTTATATGCCCCTCATTTTTTAACCGTTCGAGGATATCCGGAATGCGTTTAATGTGAGCCATCTCTTTCATTTTCTGGCGGGCATCACCCACCGGAGAGCCAAAGTACACCTGCCCACCACGTAGTGATTTTGGTACCCCGCTCTGTGCCAGTACTATGGCACCCTTGCCAATTGTCAGGTCTTTTGAAACCCCCACCTGACCCCACAATATCACTTCGTCTTCAATATGTGTTACCCCGGCAACGCCAACCTGGGCAGCAAAAAGACAATGTTCACCAATATGTGTATCATGGCCAATATGAATCTGGTTGTCGAACTTGGTACCTCTGCCAATCACGGTATCTCCTGAAACCCCACGGTCAATGGTGCAGCTGGCCCCAATTGTTACGTCATCCTCAATCAATACCCGCCCACAGCTTTTCATCTTATCATAGCCTTCTGGCCGTCTTTTAAAGTAAAATGCATCAGCACCAATTACACTGCCGGCATGAATCTCAACTCTATCGCCGATGATGGTATGGTCATAAATAGTAACATTGGGATGTATGATGCAGTCATTACCAATTTTTACCTGATTGCCGATGAACACCCCCGGTTGAATTATGGTGTTCTGACCAATCTGTGCAGTTGAGCTTACCATCTCTTTGGCCGCCACAAAAGGCATAAAGTGTTCTACTAACTTATTGTAATCACGAAACGGGTCATCACTGATCAGCAATGCCTTACCCTCCGGACATGCAACTTCTGTGTTAATTAATATTGTACTTGCTGCTGAGCCAAGGCAACGTTCGTAATATTTTGGGTGGTCAACAAAAGAAAGATCACCCGGTTCAACCTGGTGAATTTCATTTATACCACGCACTATATGTTCCGGATTGCCAATCATGCGGGCAGCAATGATTTTGGCAATTTCGGCGAGGGTATGTTGACGGGTGAGTTTCATGTTATTGATGCGCTTGCGCCAAAGGTATTGTAAATTTGCAACGGTAAAGTTCTAATCATTTTCAACAACTGCCATAAACCACATGACCATTCCGGAAGCACTCCAGATTCTTGAACTGAAGATTCCTGTCAGTGCCAATGACTTGCGTAAAGCATTCAGGGAGAAGGCAATGCGTTATCATCCGGATAAATTTATTGACCCACGGGAGCAGCAACAGGCAAGTGCCAGGTTTATCCGTGCAAAAGATGCTTACAATTTTTTGTTGAAGTTTCAACCTGAACAAATCAACAGCGGCAACTACAGGAGAACCCATCAACCGATAAGGCGGAAATCTGAAAGGCCTGTTTACCGTAAACACAGCCCTGTTGTTAAACACCCTATTGTAAACGACATTGACCGCATTGCACGCCTTTTGCACCTGGTAAATACACAGGGAAAAAAGACCAGACTATGGCAAAGAATTTCTGCCTTTCGGTTTTATCCTTCTGAAGTACTGGGAACCTGGTATATCCGACTGTTTGAACGCAAGTACACAGGTGAGGAAAGGCTCAATGGACTGCTATTTATCATATTCAGACTTTTCAGAGTCATCAGCGGAGCAATACTTCTGATTGTCGGATTTTTTCTGATCGCCATCTGCGCCCTGAGTTTGATGGTTGTAATAGCGCCCCCACTCTTGTTGTTTCTTGCAATGTATCATGTTTATATGAGTGTGATTGATTGGGTACAACGCTACATGCAAAAAGCAGGTAAATCAATATTCCCCGGGGTAAAAAGCAAAGATTTGGCTTATCTGGTGCTGAGAAGTCTCCCTATGGTGCCATGGTTGGCGTTTACAAGTTTCTTTTTTGTGTTTGGGCTCCGCTTTAGCCCCTATGTTCAGTCAATCACATGGATTTTTTCCGGCCTGTTTTTTCTACTACTTTTATGTGTCGGCTCTGAATGGCAATCGTTTTTTAAAGGCAAACCCCTGAGAAGGTAAGACATGCATGCGAAAAATCAGATTTGGCAGGATTCGTATTTTGCTTTAGGTTTGCAGCTTATATTTTTCGCATGGACTTAAGCAGCATTATTTCTGTATCCGGGATGAGCGGTTTATACAAGGTGGTTGCACAAACCCGCACGGGTTTGCTTGTTGAATCAATGAGCGACGGAAAGCGTTTTCCGGTTTATTCAACCACCAGGGTGAGCGCCCTTGAAGACATCAGTATATACGGAAATCAGGATGATATTCCGTTAAAAGATGTTTTTGCTTCTATCATGAAACAATTAGATGGTGCAGCCTATGAGGGTGATCTTTCTGACACAACTGCACTGAAAGCAGCCTTCGGTAAGTTTTTGCCTGAATATGATGCTGCAAGGGTTTATACATCCGACATCAAAAAAGTTTTTGTATGGTATAACCTGCTCCTTGAGAAGAACCTGCTTACAGCGCCTGACCCTGAAGAGAAAAAGGAAGAAAAGAAAGAAGACAAGAAGAAGTCAGAAGCAGCTAATAAGCCGGCTACCGCTAAAGCAAAACCGAAAAGCGCAGCACCAAAGGCATCCAGCAAAGGGATGGCCAAGACACAGACTGTGCGGAAAACAGGTGCCTGATTGCCTGATGAATACTGCTACAAAAGGGTTTCTGCCTGAAAATTTTCAGGTAGAAACATGGAAACCCATTGAGGTTTTTTTCATTGAATTGGCGCAAAGAGAAATTACTACTGCTGAACAGTTCAGAGAATGGCTGCGCAATCGTAGTGAATTGGATGCAGCCCTTCAAGAAGAACTCGGCTGGCGATATATTCGCCAAACCTGCGACACCAACAATGAGCAAAAAAAAGAAGCCCTTCACTTTTTTATCCGTGAAATTGAGCCGCACCTGGCAGAATACGCTGATAAATTAAATCGGAAAATGCTCGCACTGCCTTTTGGAGAGCAATTGAACGATGAGAAATTCAGTGTGTTTTTCAGAGCAGTTAGAAAGGAAACTGAGATATTCAGACAAGAAAATATCCCCTTGCAGACCGAGGCACAGACCCTTGCAAATGAATACGGGCAGATTCTTGGAGCGATGTCGGTAGAGGTTAATGGCAAGGAACTCACCCTGCAACAAGCCGCCCAGTTCTTAAAAGACACTAACCGCAGCCTCAGAGAAGAGGTGTATGTTAAAATATGTCGTCGCCGGATAAATGACAGTGCTCAGCTGGATGGCTTGTTCGACAACTTGCTGAAAATCAGAAACCAGATTGCCCTGAACGCCGGTAAGGCAAATTTCAGAGATTATATGTTCGATGCCCTGGGCCGGTTTGATTACACACCTGAAGATTGCTTTGCGTTTCATCAATCAGTGAAGGAACATATTCTACCCCTGATTGAAGCGTTTGAATCCTTGCGCAAATCGAGGTTGGCGTATGAAAATCTATACCCCTGGGATTTAGAGGTTGACCCTGATTCAAAGCCGGCTTTGAAACCATTTGTTGATGGTGCTGAATTAATTGAAAAATCTGCTGAGTGTTTCGCAAGAGTGAAGCCTGCATACGGTGATCTTATCCGCTTAATGCAGCAAAGAGGCCATCTTGACCTCGATTCACGGCTCGGAAAAGCACCGGGCGGGTACAATTACCCATTGTATAAATCAGGCCTCCCGTTCATCTTTATGAATGCTGCCGGCTCTTTGCGTGATATGGTTACCATGATGCACGAAGGCGGTCATGCGATTCATGCTTGGCTTACACGCGACCTTGAACTTTCTGCTTTTAAGCATACCCCTTCTGAAATTGCCGAGGTGGCATCTATGGCCATGGAACTGATTTCTATGGAACACTGGGAGGTCTTTTTTTCTAATCCTGTTGATTTGCGCCGGGCACGTTTGTACCAATTGGAAAAAATTCTGGGTATCCTTCCCTGGATTGCAAATATTGATGCATTCCAACATTGGTTGTACCTGCATCCGGCACATACACCGGCAGAACGCGAGCAGGTATGGGTGAACCTGCTGAATGAGTATTCAGGTAAGGTAGTTGACCGCAGTCGTTACCCTGAATTTGAACGACACAGCTGGCACAAACAACTCCATATTTTTGAGGTACCCTTTTATTATATTGAATATGGCATTGCCCAGTTAGGTGCAATTGGCATCTGGCGCAACTTCAAAAAAGACCCCGAAAATGCACTCAGGCTTTATGAAGAAGCGCTTGCCCAGGGCAATCAGATGACCCTCCCTAACCTCTACAAGAAGGCAGGAGTACGCTTTGATTTTTCGGCTGCTTACGTGAAAGAATTGGCAGAATTCATCCAGCAGGAAATGCAAGCGATTGAATCTGCACAATAGCAGGTATCCTACCTGGCAATGCTTACCTGAAAGTTACTTAGAATTTCACCCGTACCTGCACCCTAAAATCAGACCGGGCAGGGCCTTGAATTTCTGACATGCCAGAACCAGTACTTTGCTTGTTGAGGTAATAGAACTGTGCAAACCGTAACCAGATGTCAACATTGCGCATCGGACTGTATTCAAGAATACAATAAAATCGTGAGCCTTTATCACTGTATGCCGGAATTGAAAATGAATACAATACATCATTCTCATAAGCGTAAATCCGGGCATTGTAACTATCTGTGTTAAATAATGCATAGCGCATGGTGAGAGCGATGGGTATGCCAATTGGCCGGTAATAAATATCCTGCATCACCAGAAAACCTTGCTCCCAAAGCTCGCTGTCGGCCCGCTTGTATTGCATGGCTTCAAAACGGTTTCTTAACCTGATTGTCGGACTTATTTTATACGATAAATCGAAGCGATACTGGCGTTGCAATGTATGTACCGGATAATCAATTTCAAGGGCATCTTCACTACCGGTATTTTTTGCACGCAGCCGTTCACGGTACCTGAAATACATATCGGTGGTCTTCGAGGGGGTGTAATTGATTTGCAGAAGGCCATCATGCCCGGTGCTGGGCGCATCTACCAAATAGCGCAGCCAGGGGTATTTCCAGCGGTCATAGAATGCTGAAACGCTAACATACCTGTAAGGCTTCATGACCATGCCTATATAGGTGCCTCTTTCATTGATATTGCGTGAACCTTCGGCAATGGCAGCACCATAAACCACCTGATAGTCGCGGGCGAAATTGCGTTGTAAAAAGCTGAATGTCAACCTCGGGTCGAGTGCGAGGAGCAAGCCGTTGGTACTGGCAATAGCGCCATTGGCACTGCGTGCAGTTTCACCAAAGAAATTGAAGTTACGGTAAACCCAATTGTAGTCAATACCAATGTTGTAATTTGATTTTCCCTGAAACTCAAACTTGTTATATGGCTTGTCAGTTCGGGTCATGGCGGCACTGTATTGATAGCCAGCGGCAGTAAGCCCGATATTCAGGTTGCGCTTTCGGTAGGTAATATGCCCGCCCGCAATTTGTTCACGTATATTTCCCTTGTCTTGCAGTTCACCAGGGGTGCGATGAAAACCGCTGAGGTTGAAATTTGAAAATGCAAGAATATCCTGACTGAGTGAATCAGCTTCACTGGCATTGGTGTTCACTTTTTTATCAGAATAAAAACCGGTGATTTCAAAGCGTTTGCCTATTTGCCAGGCGCTTGCAATACCCCTGAGAAACAAGTTTTCGTTCACCGAGGTATAAGGTTTTAATCCTACACCAGAGCGTTTTACATTGAGGGCATCGGCAGTTTTTCCGAAAGCAAAACCTGACCAAAATGTGAGCCCCTGACCGAAATGTGCCTGGTAATCACCAATGTTTAGTGAGCGCATTTTCCCAATTTGTTGTACTGACACATGGGCGCTCATAAAATCAAAGCCTTGTTTTTGTGAGCCTTTGAAAAACTCTTCACCCGCATCTTTCTCACCAGTAAATCCGGCACTTACCCGGTTGCTGTATTTAAAACGGTACCGCATGAAAATGCGCTGCGGACTTCCCAGATAGCGTGCATTCGGATTGGCTGCCAAATCTGCATCACTAATGGGAGAAAAGCCTTTTTGCTCACCCAGGGTTTGGGTAAGCCGCATGAAAACATCATTGGTTCCGTATCTGAATACATCTTTTATATTGATGTTTAATCGGTTAAGCTCACGGTCAACTTTCACAAAGGGCAACATCTGGTAAATAAGCGGTAAATCGAATCCTTCAACAGATTGTAATTCGTAGATAGACAACAGTTTGCCGTATTTTTCACGGTGCCGTATCAAGGCTGCAATCTGAAAATCGTTCAACATGAGCAGTTGGCTTAATTCATCTGCATCGGCGAAGTTCAAATCTAAAGGGTGCTCTCTAAAATAAGCGAGGTTTTCAAAAAGGGTAGTGTAATCAACGTCTTCAGATGAATTTTCTGCGATATTTTCTATCTTTCTTTCTAAGAAGTTATCATTTTTCGGGTCGTCTTCAACTTGTGCAAAAACAGTGGAGGAGCATCCCACAAGCAATAAAAACAGTATGTAGTTATACCTATTCACTGAATGTGTAGCTGATACCACATTGAGGGGTAAAACCAAGAACCTGATGGAATGCCCCGGCAAAATCTACCCTAAGTTTTTTTAGCTTTAAGCCGAACCCAAAGGAACTGTTGACGGGCTGCGATGAAATTCCGGCACGAATTACCAATACTGTATGCACCTGGTATTCCATCCCCATCCGGAGGCGTGGTTTAAATTCTCCTGTTTTTTCAACCTCAGCAGCCAATAGAATTTTATCAGAAAACTGATAGCGTAAACCAAACCGGATGGCAGCAGGCATGCGTTCATTCCCGTAATCTGTAAGGCGTGGTTGGCCCGGGTTATACACGTGAGCGCCTGCATAAAGGTTTTTCCCGAGACGGTAGATAGCACCTGCTTCTGCTGTAAAAAGTGAGCGGTTGCCATAATATTCAGAGAAGCCAATCAGGTGGTAATTTAATTGCATTCCGATGCTGAGGTTATCACCAAACTGCCTTCCATAGCCAATGCCAGCCTTGCTTTCATGGTACAGTTTGTACCCAAAGTTGCGGAAACTAATGCCAAAGCTTCCTTTGCCCACAGGTATGGCTGCAGCAAAAGCACCAAGGCCTAATTCAGGAATTAAAAAACGGTTTTCATAATATACCCCTACGCTTGTATGTTTAATAAAACCAAGCCCGGCCTGATTATGATGTGCTGACCAGACATCTGAGAGGGTAACCGCAGCATTGGCCAGTGCTGCTTGCCTTGCCCCAACCGGAAAGTTTTCCTGGCTGGCAAGCGGCAAACAAAAAAGCAGCAGGAAGCAGGGTAACAGTTGTTTCATCAAGAGCAAGGTACGGGTAAACAAAGCAGATTTCCAAACGAATACTGCTAAAGAACGTATTAGCCCTGAAAACCTTCGGTTCTGTACCGGTGTGATGAATCTTTGAGGGCATCCAGTGAGTCAATGACACCCTGCTTCATTGTGTTTTTATAAGCCAATAGTCGCCCGGCCAGCTCCGGGTCATTGCATGACAGAATTTGTGCAGCTAAAATTCCTGCGTTAGCAGCACCGTTAAGGGCTACAGTAGCTACTGGTACTCCTGAAGGCATTTGCAAAATAGAAAGTACCGAATCCCAGCCGTCAATTGAGTTTGACGATTTTACAGGCACCCCAATCACAGGAAGTGTAGTGCAGGCTGCCACCATGCCGGGTAAATGCGCAGCGCCACCTGCTCCTGCGATGATTACCTTTAGTCCACGCTCGCGGGCTGAGCTGGCGTAATGCAGCATCCGCTCGGGAGTACGGTGGGCTGATACAATACTTATCTCATAAGGAATCTCAAAAAACTCCAATAGGTCGGCTGCTGCCTGCATGACATGCAGGTCGCTTTTGCTGCCCATAATTATTCCTACCTGTGCTGTTCTGTTCATGTTGCTGAAATTACCCTGATGTTGTTTTTTACTTCTTTTGCCTTGCGTATTGCCTCCTGCAAAGTGTCGGCTGTAACAGTGACATGCCCCATTTTGCGAAAAGCCCTGGTGTTCTTTTTGCCATAAAGGTGTACATATACGCCTGACATTGCCATTATTTTGTCGAACCCGTGGTAAAGTGCCGGTCCTTCAAAACCGGGTTCACCCAAAAGGTTAAGCATAACTGATGGCTTTACAATTGCAGTGTTTCCCAAAGGCCAGCCTAGAATAGCCCTTAGATGCTGGTCGAACTGACTCACTACATTGCCTTCTATGCTTTGATGCCCGCTGTTGTGGGGCCTTGGCGCCAATTCGTTGATGAGTATTTGCCCATCGTTTGTGACGAACATTTCTACGGCAAGCAAACCTCTGATACCGGTTATTTCAGCGAGTTGCCGCGCAAGCTGTTCAGCCCGATGTTGCAATGAATTGTCGAGTTCAGAAGGGCAGGAAAGAAATTCAACCAGGTTGGCTTCAGGATGAAAAAGCATATCCACCATCGGGAAGGTGCTGATTTCGCCCTGGCCGTTGGCAGCAACAATTACAGAAACCTCTCTTTCAATGGCGATCGCCTTTTCAATTACTGATGGTGCGTCAAAAGCCTTGTGGAGGTCGGCTCGGCTTTGCAGACGTTGTACTCCTTTGCCGTCGTAACCTGATTTGCGTAACTTCTGAAAGCAGGGGAAAAACGCATCCGGTAAATGCTCAAGTTCTTCACTGTTTTCAATAAGTACGTAGGGAGAAGTCGGAATAGAATGCCTTGTAAAGAATTGTTTCTGCAGGCCTTTATCCTGAATCATCTCAAGTACAGCCACCTGTGGATACACCTGTTTGCCTTGTTGTTCAAGTTCACGGAGCGCCTCAATATTAACATGTTCTATTTCTACAGTAATAAGGTCTTTGTTTTGACCGAAAGCAAGAACACTCTTGAAATCGTTAAAACTACCAGATGTAAAGCTTGAAGAAATGCTGGCTGCCGGCGCATCAGGGTCAGGGTCAAGGGTGTGAATATCGAGATGATAATTAATTCCGGCCTGAATAAGCATGCGCCCCAACTGACCGCCTCCAAGGATGCCAATTTTGGCCGTTTGCATTTGGGCTTGTTTCACAAGGCAAAGATAGAACGAATTTTACCTTTAAAATTGCTAAGTCATTGTCATGAAAGTGTGCTGATGAATATTTAGTTCATGCAGATGCCCGCAAATCCGTTTTAATATTTCTTACTTTTGACTGCTTTTTATGCAAAAGATCAACGTAGAAAACATGTCGTTTGAAATGTTTATTTCGAACGAGCAGATTAACAAACGAATAGGGGAGATTGCTATGCAATTGAACCAGCAGTTTGATGGCTTGTCGCCTGTCTTTATCAGTATCCTGAATGGCTCATTCATGTTCACTGCTGATTTGTTAAAACAAGTCAGTATCCCATGTCAATTGAGTTTCGTAAAGCTGGCTTCCTATACCGGAATCAGCTCAAGCGGCCAGGTGAAGGAGTTGGTAGGTCTAGCAGAAGATATCCGCGACCGCCACATCATTATTCTGGAAGATATTGTTGATACCGGTTTAACCATACATTCGATAATTGACCAGTTAGCAGCACGTCAGCCTGCCAGCATTCATGTGGCAACACTTCTGCAAAAACCTGATTGTTTGAAGGTCGAGGTGCCCGTTGATTTTATTGGTTTTTCTATTCCGGATAAATTTGTAATTGGTTATGGCCTTGACCTGAATGGCTATGCCCGGAATTTACCCGACATTTATCAATTAAGTAATGAGTAACAGCATGCTGAACATTGTGCTATTTGGCCCTCCCGGTGCCGGAAAAGGAACCCAGTCTACATTCCTGGTAAATAATTTCAATTTGGTTCATTTGTCAACAGGGGATATTCTCAGAGCCGAAATTGCTGCAGGTACCCGTTTGGGGCAGGAGGCCAAAGGGCTGATGGATCAGGGAAACCTGGTGCCTGATGAGGTAGTCATAGGGATGATTAGGTCGAAATTAGAAAGCACCAAAGGAGCACCCGGGTATATCTTTGATGGTTTTCCAAGAACCATTCCACAGGCAGAAGCCTTAGACCGCCTATTGCATGAAGTGGGTACTGAGATTACAGTGATGCTTGCCCTTGAAGTGAGTGAGGAAGAGCTCACCCGGCGTTTGCTGAATCGTGGCAAGGATTCGGGAAGAAGTGATGATACAAACGAGGATATTATACGTAACCGTATCAGGGAGTACAATAACAAAACTGCGCCACTTGCGGGTTATTATGCTGAACAAGGCAAGTATTCAGGTATTCCCGGGGTAGGAAGCATTGAAGAAATTGCAGGCCTGATTCGTGCTGCGATTGCAAAATAACACCAAGAAGGATAGCGCATGCAAAACGAGCCAACACATATATATTGGATGCGTGAGGCAATCAGCTTATCGCAGGAAGGGATGAAACAAGGGCAGGGCGGGCCGTTTGGTGCGATTGTGGTGAAGGACAATAAAATTATCGGGAAAGGCTTTAACCGGGTGCTCGGCAGCAATGACCCAACGGCACATGCTGAGGTAGAGGCTATCAGAGATGCCTGTAAGAATCTGGGAAGCTTTCAGCTTGAAGGCTGTGTTATTTACACTTCCTGCGAACCTTGTCCGATGTGTATGGGAGCAATTTATTGGGCGCGTCCTGCGGCGGTTTATTATGCCAATAACAGGCAGGATGCTGCCGATATTGGGTTTGACGATGATTTTATTTACCAGGAGCTGGCAATGCCGCTAAACATGAGAAAGTTGCCTATTAAGGAGCTGTTACGCGAAGAGGCTTTGCAGGCTTTCCGTGCCTGGACAAAAAAGGATGATAGAACAAGTTATTAAGGAGTAAAAATTATACGAATAATATACCGAATTTCATCGTTAAAAGGTCTAAATTAGAAGATTAATTCTGTTTTTCAAAAAATAATACCCCGCTGTTCGATTCTTTGGCCTCATTTTTGATGCCCGATTCCCATCCTTTGCCTGCCTTTATAAAATGATTGACCTTCATTAGTGCGTAATTTGCTGATTATCAGGCCGATAAAATTTTATTCAAAAGGCAATGAAAACACTTGTTTAAACGATAATAAAGTGTAACTTTATGATGAAAATTGCGTTTTTTAAAACAAAGACTATAAAACTTTCTGAAAATCACAACAATACAAGAAGTTTGCTGTTGAAAAATCTACAAAAGCGTAATTAATTAAAATTTTTGAAAAATATAAGTATGATTGACGAGGTTGAAAGCTCAGTACAAATTGATTTAACAGAGCGGCTGCAACATTTTTTCGGATTCAGCAAATTCAAGGGTGAGCAGGAAGCCATCATCCGCAATACATTAGAAGGGCGTGACTCGTTTGTCATCATGCCTACCGGAGGAGGTAAATCTCTCTGCTATCAGCTCCCGGCACTTATTTCTGAGGGTACTGCTATTATTGTTTCACCACTTATCGCCCTGATGAAAAATCAGGTGGATGCCATCCGTAATTATGGCTCAGAAACCGGTATTGCGCATTTTCTGAATTCTTCATTGAACAAAACAGAAATTGCCAATGTGAAGAACGACATTACCCGGGGCTTGACCAAGCTGCTGTATGTAGCACCTGAGTCGCTCAATAAGGAAGAAAATGTCGAGTTTCTCCGGGAAATCAATATTTCATTCTTTGCAATAGACGAAGCCCACTGTATTTCTGAATGGGGGCATGATTTCAGGCCGGAATACCGTCGTCTTCGACCAATCATTGAGGCCATTGGCTCGGTGCCCATTATGGCCCTTACGGCAACGGCTACCCCAAAGGTGCAACAGGATATCATGAAGAACCTGAACATGACCGAGGCTACCTTGTTCAAATCTTCATTTAACCGTGCAAACCTTTATTATGAGGTGCGTCCGAAGAAAAACGTTGTAAAAGAAATTATCCGCTTTGTAAAGCAACATCCGGGTAAATCAGGTATTATCTATTGCCTTAGCCGGAAGAAAGTGGAGGAGATGGCCGAAACCTTGGTGGTCAATGGTATCAAAGCATTGCCTTACCATGCAGGTTTGGATGCATCTACCCGGGCTTCACATCAAGACCAGTTTTTGATGGAAGAAGCGGATGTAATAGTTGCAACAATCGCCTTTGGTATGGGTATTGACAAGCCGGATGTTCGTTTTGTAATCCACCACGAAATTCCGAAAAGCCTTGAAGGATATTATCAGGAAACAGGCAGAGCAGGCCGTGATGGCGGTGAAGGTATTTGCCTGGCATTTTATAGTTACGACGATATACAAAAGCTTGAGAAATTCCTGAAAAACAAACATGTTGCTGAGCAGGAGATCGGACAGCAATTATTGGCTGAAACAGTAGGTTATTCTGAAACTTCTATTTGCCGCAGAAAATATCTGTTGCATTATTTCGGTGAAGAATATGATGAAAGCGGCTGTAACAGTATGTGTGATAACTGCCGGAATCCACGCAAGAAATTTGACGGTCAGGATGATCTCTGTTTGGCACTCGACACGGTATTGGCTGTAAAAGAGAAGTTTAAAGATAAACATATCGTTCATGTGCTCACGGGTGCGTTTAATTCGGTAATAAAGTCATACAAGCACGATCAGTTAGAGATATACGGAAAGGGAAGCGACCAGACTGCACTTCACTGGTTTAGCGTAATCCGCCAGGCGGTAGTGATGGGCTTCCTTGAAAAAGAGGTTGAGAATTACGGAACCCTGCGACTTACCAAGGCAGGCAATGAATATCTTGAAAATCCATACAGTATCATGATAACCGAAGACCATGATTACAGCGATACTGATGAGGATGATGATACAATTGTGGCTGCTGGCGGAGCTGGTGCAGGTGCTGCTGATGAAGTCCTGTTCAGCATGCTTAAAGAGCTGACCAAGAAGATTGCCAAAAAGCACAACATGCCTCCTTATGTGGTTTTTCAAGAGCAATCACTCATTGATATGACCATCCAATACCCGATAACGCTTGATGAACTTAAGCAAATTGCAGGTGTTGGCTCAGGAAAAGCAGAAAAATACGGTCGTGAGTTTGTGAAACTCATTAGTGAGTACGTTGCCGAGAATGAGATAGAACGCCCTCTGAATATGGTGGTTAAATCGGTAGTAAATAAGTCAACTCAAAAGGTATATATTATCCAAAGCGTTGACCGTAAAATTCCGCTTGAAGATATCGCATCCTCGAAGAACCTTAGCCTTGAAAGCCTGGTTGAGGAAATGGAAAGCATTGTTTATTCAGGAACAAAGCTTGATATTGGCTATTATATTGACGACAATATTGACGAAGAGATTCAGGAAGAAATTTTTGATTACTTCCGCAATAGTGAGTCTGATGATTTAACGGCAGCCTTGAAGGAATTGGAAGATGATGAAGTGAATGAACTGCAGATTCGTCTGATGCGCCTGCGCTTCATCTCAGAAAACGGTAACTAAGCACCTACAAGGGGTGCAAATTGAACCTGTCGGATATTTTCTGGCCGGTGTGCGCTTCTGCGTCGTATATTTCAAGCCCCTGAAGGTATGCGATTGATAGCCTGGCTTGTTTTTATTGTCTTGTCCTGTTCATCAGGCTTGCTTTATGCTACCCATAACCGGGCGGGTGAAATTACTTATCGTCATCTGGGAGGCTATCAGATTGAAGCAACGATTACTACTTATACCAAGGCAGATAGCCAGGCCGATAGGGCCAGCCTGGGCATTCATTGGGGTGATGGTACGGTAGATACTATTCAAAGGTTGAATGGTAATGGGCAAGGTGAACTAATTGCACCAGATCTGAAAAAAAATATTTACAGGGGTATCCATATCTACCCGGGACCTGCAGGTTATACCATGTTCTTTGAAGACCCCAACAGGAACGGCGGGGTGGTTAACATCCCCAATTCAGTGAATATTCCGTTTTACGTGAGTACCCAACTGCTGATTAATCCTTTTGTGGGCATCAATAATTCGGTACAACTGCTCAATCCTCCGATTGACAAGGCTTGCCCGGGGCAGATATTCATCCATAATCCGGGAGCATGGGATCCTGACGGGGATAGCATTTCGTATCGTTTAGTTAGCTGTCGGGGTGAGGGTGGACAAGCAATTCCTGGCTTTACGCAGCCCCAGGCTACTAATTCGTTCAACCTCGACCCGGTAACTGGCGATTTGATATGGGATGCGCCCCCCGCCACAGGCCTTGGTGAATATAATGTGGCCTTTGTAATTGAAGAATGGCGCCGGGGGGTGCTACTCGGCAGTGTGACCCGCGATATGCAAATTGATGTAGTACCATGCACCAATACACCGCCGTTATTGTCAGATATGCACCATTTATGTGTCTTGGCCGGTGAAACTGTTTCATTCAAGATAAGTGCAAGCGATGTGGATTTTCCACATGATCTGATAACCCTTAGTGCTACCGGTGGCCCCTTTGAGTTAGCCCATCCCGGGAAGGCTCAGTTCGCCCCGGTTACCGGCAAAGAAACTATCAGTCAGGATTTTATCTGGCAAACCGCCTGTAACCACGTGCGCAAACAGCCCTGGGTGATCAGTTTCAGGGTAGGAGATAACGGAAACCCGAACCTGGCTGCCTACGGGAGCAGTTCGGTAAAAGTTATAGCTCCTGCACCTGCGCTTTTGAGTGCGAGTGCCCTGGGAAATACAATTCGGCTTGAGTGGACTGAAAGCCCTTGCAAGGAGGCAACCGGGTATGAAGTTTACCGTCGTACAGGCCCTTCAAATTTCACCCCCGGCAATTGTATTACCGGCATTCCTGCTGCTTATGGATTTGAGCGGATTGCAATACTGTCGGGTCTTGCAACGCTTGGTTACATTGATTCTGCCGGGCTTCAACCGGGTGTTGATTATTGTTACCGCATTGTTGCCCGCTTTCCCGATGGTGCTGAGAGTTATGCTTCAAATGAGCTCTGCACCACACTGCGTCGTGATGTGCCGATAATGACCCATGTGAGTGTGTTGAAAACAGACCCGAATGCCGGGGCTATTTTGCTGGCATGGCGGCCAGCTACAGAAATTGACAGCCTTCAATGGCCGCCACCCTACGCATATCAGGTGGAGCGTGCATCCGGAAATATGAGTACCCAATGGCAGGACATAGGAACAACTGCCGACACCAGTTTTGTTGACACTTCTGCAGGTTTGAATACTTCAGGTCATGCATGGAATTACCGCATCAGATTAATAACGAGTTCAGGCCTTGTGGTAGGCCGAAGTTTGCCGGCAGCTTCTTTGTTTATGAAGCTAAAAGCCTTTGACAATAGCATTGAGATTCAATTAGAAGAGCAGGTGCCATGGACAAATCACTCCTACACCTTGTTCCGGAAGGAGCAGGGGAGCGCAGATTATGATTCAATTACAGTGTTTTCAGGGCTAAGTTACCGTGATTCAGGCCTTGCAAATCATGTAAGCTATTGTTACAAGCTGCGCTCATCCGGTGCTTACAGCACTTTACCATCATCCGGCGCATACCTGAATTTCAGTCAGGAGCAATGCCTGGCACCCATTGACCTTGAGCCACCTTGTGCCGCAATTGTGATGGTACAAACATCCTGCGACTCAATGTTTAGTCGCATTAGCATTGGCATTCCGCCCGGATGTATTGATGACGTGCTTCAAGGCAGATTGCTTTTTAAACCTGCACCGGATGGGGAAACTGAAACTTTGGCAAGTTGGGGCAAGATTGAAAATCATTTAGTTGAGCATGTTTCAGCAATTTCACTTGCAGGATGTTATCAGGTAATTACCTATGATTCAGTTGGAAATAGTGCCAAATCAACCTGGGTATGTGTAGATAATTGTCCTGAATATCGTTTGCCGGATTCGTTTAGTCCGAACAATGATGGAGTGAATGATGAATTTCGGCCGTATCCTTATGCTTTTATTGCCGGGGTAAGGATGAAAATTTTTAACCGCTGGGGTATTGAGGTATTTGAAACAACTAATCCGGAAATAAAATGGACCGGCAGAGCAAAAAATGGTGGACTGCTTCTTCCGGATGGTGTTTACTTCTATGTTTGCGAAGTTGATGAAATCAGGCTTCAGGGAATCATTACCCGGCGCATGAAGGGCATTATTACCATGTTGGGTTCAGGAATACAATCAAACGAATAGAGATGTTTACAGGAATTGTTGAAGCACTTGGAAAGGTGTTACAGATAGATAAGGATCAGGAGAATCTGATATTTAGCATAGAATCGGCAATTAGTCAGGAGTTGAAACCCGATCAGAGTGTGGCACACAATGGGGTCTGTTTAACTGTAACTGCAATAAAAGGGCAGGTACACCAGGTTACAGCTATTGGTGAAACCCTTGCATTAACCAACCTTTCTGATTTGAAGACTGGTGATGTAGTCAACCTTGAACGCTGTATGCGTATTGGAGATCGGCTCGACGGCCACATGGTACAGGGCCATGTTGATACATGTGGGGTGGTACAAGAAGTTAAACAAGAAGGTGGAAGTTGGCTTTTGAAGGTTGAATATGATAAAAATGCTGGTTTTACAGTTAAAAAAGGTTCCATCTGTCTGAATGGTGTCAGCCTTACTGTAGTATACAGTCAGGCTGGTTTGTTGTCGGTTGCAATAATTCCATATACATGGCAACACACAAATTTTCACCTCTTACAACCCGGTAACAAGCTTAACATAGAGTTCGATATTTTTGGAAAATATCTACAGGAACTTTATTTAAGAAATCAGCTTTAATCCCGTTGGGATTATTGAAAAATGTACCATAATCAAATGATGCCGAAGGCATCAAACCATTATAGAAAACAAACCATCCCCACCATCCGACCCCGAAGGGGTCGAACCTTTACCGAATAATCAAAACGTCAAATAATGCACAAAAACAAAATATTCACACAGAACGTTTGAATGGTAAAATCGCAATCAGCACATTATGAGACGATTAAAATTTACAATTAAATGTACATACATTAGTTTGTTTAAGTATTGTTTAATATCTTTGAACAGATTTAGTTGTTAACCCTTTAAAAGGAAGCTATTATGTCAGCACTTGAATTCAATACCGAAATACTTAATCTGAGTAAGCCATTGAAATATTTTGCGCTTAATCTGACCTCTAACAATGAAGATGCGAATGATTTAACGCAGGAGACCATTTTGAAGGCCATTAGTAATCGTCATCGTTTTGCAGAGCAGACGAATTTGAAAGCATGGTTGTACACAATCATGAAAAACATATTCATCAACAATTACCGTCGCAAGCAAAAGTCGAACACACTTTTAGATACCACCAAAGACTTGTATTTCATCAACATCCCACAGCATACAGGTGATGTTGCACCTGAATCGAAATATGCTGAGCGCGAGATTTTGGGTACTATCGAGCGCCTGGAAGACGCATACAAGGTTCCGTTTATGATGTACTTTGACGGCTATAAGTACAAGGAAATAGCAGATTATCTTGATCTTCCGATAGGCACTGTAAAAAGCCGGATTTTCCTTGCGCGCCGCCAATTAATGGAGATGCTTAAGGGTTATAGCCGCAATTGAGGTAGTGGCAGGCTGTGATGATTGATGTGTAGGCTATAAACGCGTAGCAATACCGATGTTAAGCACACCATAAGGGCAGAGGCCGATTTCAGCCATAACTGCCACACGGTACAGGGTGTATATTCTGGCACCAAGATGAATTCCGGCAAGGTTTACAGCGCCAGAATTGTTAAAACCCAATCCTGAGAAAGTAAGCGTCTTGGCTGTTTGTCTGCCAGCCCACAATCCGGCATAAAGGTCAAAACGGGAAGGTTCAAGTTTCAATGCCGTTTTATTACTTAACAATTCGGTGAGATGGAAATTAAATCGCAAACCATAATAGTAGTAGTTTACATCATAGATTAAGGAGCCTGGAGGTTTATAGCTCCGTTGGTTCCATCCGCCGAACAAGCCAGCACTTATTTGATTGGTAAGACCGTATTCAGCCCCAATAAATATTGGCAAGCGGGTACTCAGAAAGTTTTTATCGGCTTTGCGGTAAATACCCAGACTTGAATGTAAATCGAGCAGTACGATACCTTTTTGAAAAGCATTGCTGAATTCACGTTGTGCTGTTACATGATTTAAGCCCCATAAGCTTATTAGAAGCAGGCTAAGGCAACTTTTATTTCTGAACCACATTAATTCCAAGTTCTTTCAGTTGGTCGTTATGAACAGTTGAGGGAGCATCAATCATCATATCACGTCCGGCATTGTTCTTTGGGAAGGCAATAAAATCACGAATTGAATCTGCCCCTCCAAAAGTCGAACAAAGGCGGTCGAAACCCAGTGCGATGCCGCCATGGGGTGGTGCTCCATACTCAAAAGCATTCATCAGGAAGCCAAATTGATTTCTTGCCTCCTCATCTGAAAAGCCAAGCAGGCTAAACATGCGTTGCTGTAATTGCTTGTCATGTATCCGGATAGAACCACCTCCGATTTCGGTGCCATTAATTACCAGGTCATAAGCATTGGCTTTAACCTGACCGGGGTTTTGACTAAGCAAAGCGATATGCTCTGGTTTTGGCGATGTAAACGGATGGTGCATGGCATGCCAGCGACCATTTTCTTCATCCATTTCAAGCAGTGGAAAATCTACAACCCAAAGAGGGACAAAATGATCCTTTTTTCGCAGGCCTAAGCGATTGCCCATTTCCAGGCGCAATTCGCTCATGGCTTTGCGTGTTTGGGCTTCTTTTCCGGCAAGTATCAGTATAAGGTCGCCCGCATTAGCAGCGGCTTGCTTTGCGAAGCTAGCCAGTTGATCAGGGTTAAAGAACTTGTCGACCGATGATTTGAGTGCGCCGTCTTCCTGATAACGCATGTAAATCAGCCCTCCGGCGCCAATCTGTGGTCGTTTGACCCAGTCAGTGAGTTCATCAATTTGTTTACGTGTATAATTTGCCGCACCGGGTACGGTAATTGCGAGTACGAGTTCGGCAGCATCAAAGACCGCAAATCCGGAAGAACGCGTAAGCGGTGTAAGGTCGCAGAATTCCATACCAAAGCGCATGTCGGGTTTATCGTTACCGAAACGCCGCATGGCTTCGTCGTAGGTCATTTTTGGGAATTCGCCTGGGTCAAACCCTTTGACATCTATGAACAGGCTTCTCACCAGGCCTTCGAAAAGCGCTAAAATGTCGGCCTGTTGAACAAATGAAAGTTCGCAATCAACCTGTGTAAATTCAGGTTGCCGGTCGGCCCGAAGGTCTTCATCGCGGAAGCATTTTACAATCTGATAATAACGGTCAAATCCGGCAACCATCAATATTTGTTTAAAGGTTTGCGGGCTTTGAGGAAGGGCGTAAAATTCACCCTGATTCATTCGTGAGGGTACAATGAAATCGCGTGCACCTTCGGGGGTAGATTTAATGAGCACGGGTGTTTCAACTTCAATGAATTGTTGTTTATCGAGGTAGGCTCTGATAAGGCCTGAAAGCTTATGACGCAGCAGCAGGTTTTCTCTAACCACAGACCTTCGGAGGTCGAGGTAACGATAGCGCATCCGTAAATCGTCGCCCCCATCGGTATCATCTTCGATGGTAAAAGGCGGGGTGATGGATGGGTTGAGCACTTCAAGTGCGCTAACCCTGATTTCAATGTCGCCGGTTGCGATGTGGGTGTTTTTATTTGAACGTTCCCGTACCTGGCCACTTACCTGAATTACGAACTCGCGTCCTAAGCGACGGGCTTTTTCACATAACTCAGCCTCATCATCCATGTTGAAAACAAGCTGGGTAATGCCAAATCGGTCGCGCAGGTCAATAAATGTCATGCCGCCAAGGTCTCTTGAACGAGCCAGCCATCCGGCCAGTTGAATGGTTTGGCCTACATCTTTCAGCCGTAGTTCTCCGCAAGTATGTGTTCTTAGCATAATAGTTTGTGCAGGTAGTCTGTTGTATTCTGCATGCGAAAATACCACAAGGAATCACCGACACGTTCATCCGGGGCATTGATTTTTGAACAGGCCCCGATGTTGTACAGATGCGCCTGTGTATTGTCAATTAAAGAGGAGTGCAGCAATTCGTCTCAACAGATAACTATTGATTTATTGCGGCAGAAATTGGTAAGTGCGTTTTTTGCATTTTCGAATCTTTCGCTTCCAAGGCCTGAGATAATTGTGTAGGCCCTGTTTTGCTCATCCAGTTTTTTTCTGTAAATTTCAAATAATTCGTTGCGATGATTGGGATGTTCACGGAGAGGATCAGGCTCCCAGCGCAGGTCAGTATTCATCAGGAGGGTAAAGTGGTAACTGTTAGTTTCCTCCAGTTTCAGGATTTCTTCCGGGCATGAGCTGAATACAAATTCAGCCCAAATATGGCAAACCAGCAGGTCGGTATCACAGATGAGCAGGTGTGGCATAAGCCGTGAATAACTGTTTTCATAAGCCATTTGTGCCCGGGCGATTTTAATAATGTCGTTTTGAGTGTATTCAGGCCCATATCGTTCGAGGTAGAAACGGGCAAATTCAGGCACACAGGGTACTTTAAAGTATTCTGCAAGGTGGCGTGCCATTGCTGATTTGCCGGTTGACTCAGGCCCGGTTATGGCGATTCGAATAGTTTTTTCCATTGCTTATGTCCGTACCATGCCAAAATTGCCAGAATGAAATAAAGAAGTGCGCTAATGTATAGGTGTCTGAACAAAAATACGATGACACTTAAAAGGTTAACGACCATCCAACCGGTCCAGCACTCAAGGTAGCGTTTTGCCATTTGCCATGTAAGTACGAGCCCTGCTGCTGCTAAGAAAGCGTCGGTGTAAGGCAAATCGGTGTCGGCATATTTTTCAAGTACAATTCCTGTAAACATTGTCAGTAAAAGCCAGATGAGAAGGTTTAGACTGAAGGTGAGTGTGCTAATAGTTTTAACCTGAAAGCTTGTGTTTTGGGTGTTTTTCCAGGCAAGCCAGCCATAAAAACCCATACCGGCATAGATTGCCTGCAAGGTACTTTCGGCGTACAATTTTGAGTGAAAGCAAATGTAGGTATAAATAGCTGCACCGCCTATTCCGGCAAGCCACCCGCTTGTTTTACCACGTGCGGTTAGCCACACACCAAGCAGGGTAATGAATGCCCCAAAAAATTCAAGGAACACCATTTGCTTAATCATTCACCGGGCCGGTGTACTCTACATAATTATGGTCGGTTTCGTACAGTCTTACAGAAATTTGAAATTTTGCCGGTAATTTGTTGTGCAGGCGTTTCCAGATTTCGATAGCGATGTTCTCGGCACTTGGATTGGTATCTTTGAATTCGGGTACGTCGAGGTTAAGATTGCGGTGATCGTAGCGTTCGATGATTTCGTTTTCAATGAGTGCGCTTAATACTTTCATATCAATTACGTAGCCAGTTCCGGGGTCAATTTCTCCTTTAACCCCAACTATCAGGCGGTAGTTATGTCCGTGGTAATTAGGGTTGTTACATTTGCCAAATACCTTTTGGTTGGTTGCGGTGTCCCAGTCAGGATTATGAAGGCGGTGTGCAGCATTAAAGCTTTCTTTTCGAAACACAGTGGCTATTGGCGCTTTTTCCATAGGGGCAAATTTTAAATTAATTGTTTTGCAAAATTGCATCGTTTTTTTTGCCAAATAAATTTTCACCGATACAATTGCCTGAAACGCTTTAAATTCTTATATTTGTTTGTTAAATCAAAGTTAAAATCTACTTTTGTCGGTTCAATTGCGTTTCTATTTCTACGTTCATCATTTATGAATAAATTTTCATTCCGCACTATTTTACTGCTTGTAGCAGTGTTTGGTTTTGGTGTTTTGCACGCTCAGACATTACAGTTAAAACCCAGTGTTATTGCATCACAGGGGGGTAATTTTGTAAACAGCAACTTTGAGATTTCCTATACCATAGGCGAGTTGGCGGCTGTTTCAACTATCACTAATACAGGTGCAGCCTTAACCTTTACACAAGGTTTTCATCAGCCGGATAAGTTCTCTGTTTATGTCGGTGTAAATGAAATTGACAATATGGTTTCGGCCAATCTATATCCAAATCCGGCAAGCGACCGTGTGTATCTTGCTATTGCTGCGGGGTTTGAAAAAGGCATTGTTGCTGATTTGTTTGATGCTTCAGGCCGTAAAATTTTTGCCAGTCAGAAACTTTCGCATGTTGCCGGAGCGCAGCAATATGAGTTTTCAATTGGTGGACTTTCTGCGGGTACTTATTTAATCAGATTAAGTACAATTGACGGAACAAGTCAAAAAACATTCCGCTTTAATAAGGCATATTTCTGATAAAGACACAAGCCTTGGAAGAGGGTTGTTTGCCAAGGGAGACAGCCATTTTACAATCGCCTAAAATAAACGCCCATGCTGAAAAATGTACGGTTGATTTTGCTGGCATGCCTCATGCAAGGGATTGTATATGCACAAAACTTAGTTCCGCAGCTTATAAATTATCAGGCAATTGCCAGAACTGCAAGCGGAGCGGTATTTGTAAACAAACAATTAGGAATTCGTATTAGTGTGTTGGAGGGAAGTTCTTCCGGGGCTGTTCAATACAGTGAACGTCATGTTGTTACGACCAATTCTTTTGGTTTGTTTACCTTAAAAATAGGTTCAGGCACTCCGCTCAGCAATACTTTTGCATCCATTACCTGGAGTACGGCCAATCAGTATTTGAAAGTTGAATTGGACCCGGAAGGTGGTACAAATTACACTGATTTGGGAACCAATGAGTTACTATCGGTTCCTTATGCACTTTATGCGCAAAACGGCGGTTCTGGTGGTACGCAGGGGCCGCCAGGGCCTGAAGGGCCTCAGGGACCGCAAGGCGAGCAGGGTCCGGCAGGAACTCCGGCTCCGGAGTATGAAGCGGGGCCGGGCATCGGGATTTCCGGAAATGTCATATCGAATACCGGAGACAGGGATTCAACAAACGATATAGTCATTGGTTCAGTTGCCGGTGGTGACCTGAGTGGGTTCTATCCTGACCCATCAGTGGTTAAGATTCAGGGAATTCCTGTTTCTCCTGATGCTCCAACCGAGGGGCAGGTTCTTCAATTTAATGCCACAAATAATAGGTATGAGCCAGTTACACCTGCGAGCGGAGGCTCAGGGGGAGCAACAGGTTCTCAGGTTTACTCAAGTTCTTCGATTGCTTTAACAAGTAATTTCCAATTGATTCCGGGTATGCAAGCTACCATCAATGTACCTGAAGGTGGGATGGTTTTGGTTAACACCCAGGGTGGGATTTACTCTGATTATACAGGAACAGCAGGGGCAGCAGTTGAATTCAGATTGCTTTTTGACGGGCAATTACCGGCAGTTAATCTGGGATCTGCCTATGAGATGCATACTTTATATCATACAGCCGGGGTACGTGAAAATTATCTGAATTGGTCGTTTTCGCATTTATACACCAATGTAAGCGGAGGTTCGCATACCATTGAGCTACAAAGTAAGCGCCAGATTCTGGCCGGAAACCCAGCAATAAGTGTTGGAGGCGGGCCAACAGACATCAATCAGGGCTTAATCAATGTATTGATTTACGCCCCTTAATTAGCATCAAACAATTTCATACAGTAAATTCATAAACACCATACAATTCGATACCAATATGAGACAATTGCTCAGAGTATTCATTCTCACATTATTTGCGGTTCAGTTTTTACAGGCGCAGACGCCTGTACCTGGCGGCATTAATTATCAGGCCATTGCGCGAAATGCCAATGGCGGGGTTTACGTTAACAAGGCAGTTTCAGTGCGCATCACTGTATTGCAAGACAACAACCCCGGAACGGTTCAGTACACAGAAACCCATGCTGTTACTACCAATGGTTTCGGTTTGTTTAATTTAAAGATTGGTGGTGGAACACCCGAGAGCGGCACCTTTGATGATATCACATGGACAACCGCCAATCAATACATTAAAGTAGAGGTAGATATTGATGGAGGCACTAATTATGTAGACATGGGTACCAGCGAATTGCTTTCAGTTCCTTATGCATTATATGCAGAAACTTCTGGCAATTCAGGTTCTGTAGGTCCGGAAGGCCCTGCTGGTCCTGCCGGTCCTGCTGGTGCAAAAGGCGACAAGGGAGATAAAGGAGATGCCGGTGCTACTGGCCCTGCCGGAGCCACCGGTGCACAAGGTCCTGCTGGTCCTGCCGGTGCAAAAGGCGACAAGGGAGATAAAGGAGATGCAGGTGCTACTGGCCCTGCCGGAGCAACAGGAGCACAAGGTCCTGCTGGTCCTGCCGGCCCGGAAGGTCCTCAAGGCCCTCCAGGAAGTGGTAGTGGTTCTGGTAATACGGTATTAAACGGTACTGGAAACCCTGGTGCCGGAACAGGAAATTTGGGTGATTTTTATATCAACACAACAACTGATGAAATTTTCGGACCTAAGACTGGTTCAGGATGGGGTACTGGAACTTCATTGGTAGGTCCGCAAGGCACAAGTGGTAGTGCAGGTGCTGTTGGCCCGCAAGGTCCTGCCGGTCCTGCCGGTGCAAAAGGCGACAAGGGAGATGCCGGTGCTACAGGCCCTGCCGGAGCCACCGGTGCACAAGGTCCTGCTGGTCCTGCTGGTCCTGCTGGTGCTACCGGAGCAACTGGCCCAATTGGTTTGACTGGTCCTGCTGGTGCTACCGGAGCAACAGGTGCTCAAGGCCCTGCCGGCCCTGCTGGTGCTACTGGTGCAACTGGTGCTCAAGGTCCTGCTGGTGCTCCTGGTGCTCCTGGAGCAACTGGCGCTCAAGGTCCTGCCGGCCCTGCTGGTGCAACCGGTGCAACCGGAGCCCAAGGCCCTGCTGGTGCAAAAGGCGATAAGGGAGATAAAGGTGATCAGGGTGATCCGGGACCTGCGGGCGGTGGAACACTTGATCAGGCTTATGATTTTGGTGGCCCAGGTTTGGGACGTACGATAACTGCAGATGCAAGTCCGGTAGAAATAATTGTATCAGGAGCCAATGCCACATCAGACAGGGGTATTCGCATAACAACAGCCGGCACCAATGCAATTGGTTTGGATATTCCACATACAGGAAGTGGGGTAGGGGTGCGTGTAAACAATTCAAATGCGAGCAATACCTATGCTGCTGTTCAGGCACAAACAAATAGTACCACCGCTAATAATTCAGCCATATTCGGGCAGACAACTGGTGCAGCATCAGGGGTTGCCGGTGAAGTATCTTCTTCTGCTACTGCCTTTGCAGCTGTTCATGGAAGTAACCTGCGTACTACAGGTGGTGCGGGAGTAAACGGGATTGGATTTCAGGGAGTAACCGGGCAAACAATTCGTGTATCTGGTACAGGGGTGTTTGGGCAGCATAACACTCCGGCTACCGGTGCAGATCCATTTGCAACGCCTACTGGTATTTATAATGCCGGCGTACTTGGTGTTGGATACTGTGGTACGGTTGGTCAGACACAATTTGCAGGTGGTTCGGGAATTTTCGGATTAAACATAGCCACAGCCACAGCAACTGATGACGCTGCCGGTGTGATTGGCGATGGTGATTTTGTGGGAGTGGTTGGATATTCAAATGCCGCTTATTATGGAGTTGGTTCTTTAACGAACATTCTTGCTTTAGGCAATTTAGAGGCCTATGGCACCAAAACATTTATCATTGACCATCCGGCTGACCCTGCCAATAAATTTTTAAGGCATTTTGCTGTTGAATCGAATGAGGTACTGAACATGTATAGAGGTGTTGTACAGTTAGATGGTAAAGGTGAAGCAACGATAAGCTTACCTACCTATTTTGAAGCAGTTAATAAGAATTTTGCCTATCAGTTAACGGCTGTTGGCGGGTCAATGCCAGGAGTATACGTAAAATCGGAGATTGCATCCGGACAATTTACAATTGCTGGCGGTATTGCCAATGGCAAAGTATCATGGCAGGTTACAGCAGAACGTAACGACCTGTATCTGCAGAAAAATCCACAAGAAAGAGAAGTTGAAAGAGAAAAACCAGCCTTTAAGAAAGGAACTTACATGAAGCCTGAACTTTACGGGGAGCCTATTGAGAAATCCTACCTGAATGCTCGCCGCTTTAGCAAAGTAGCGCCATTGGAAACTCCTAAAGGCAAGGGACAACAAAATACATTCCCTGCAAGCAAGTAATTCAAACACAAAATAAATATATGTTTTCACGAAGAAAAAGTTTGATTCTGGGTCTTGGACTGGCATTGTCAGGTCTTCTTAGTGCTCAGACACCGGTACCCTCCGGCATTAATTACCAGGCGATTGCGCGTAACAGCAATGGCGGGGTTTATGTAAATCAGAGTATTGCGGTACGGATATCTGTATTGCAGGGTTCTTCATCGGGTGCTATACAATACTCAGAGACCCATGCAGTAACTACCAATGGCTTTGGTCTTTTCTCACTAAAGATTGGTGGTGGTACGCCTGTGCAAGGTACGTTTGATGACATCACCTGGAGCACAGCCAATCAATATGTAAAAGTGGAGGTTGACATTGCCGGAGGAACCAATTATGTTGAGATTGGTAATAGTGAGCTTTTATCAGTTCCTTATGCCTTATATGCCGAAAGTGCAGGAAATGGTGGTACCGGAACCGGACCACAGGGGCCTCCCGGCCCTGCTGGCCCTGCGGGAGAAAAGGGTGAAAAAGGAGATGCCGGTGCAACAGGTCCACAAGGCCCTCCCGGCCCTGCCGGGGTAGCTGGTGCTCAAGGTCCTGCCGGTGCAACCGGAGCTCAAGGTCCTGCCGGGGTAGCTGGTGCACAAGGTCCTGCTGGTCCTGCTGGTGCAACTGGTGCTCAGGGTCCTGCCGGTCCACAAGGCCCTGCCGGTCCTGCGGGCGGTGGAACACTTGATCAGGCTTATGATTTTGGCGGCCCGGGTTTGGGTCGTACGATAACTGCAGATGCAAGTCCGGTAGAAATTACAGTTGCTGGCACGGCAGCTGCTTCACGCACCGGTTTATTGGTAAATACGGCTGGTACAAGTGCAATTGGGGTAGATGTGGCCAGCACCGGAACGGGTGTGGCAATACGTGCAAAGAGCAATCTTGCCGCGAACACATTTGCTGCAATTCAGGCAGAAACCAACAGTTCTACGGCAAGTAATGCAGCCATTCTGGGCAACTCAACCGGAGCAGCGTACGGGGTAAGCGGACAGATTATGTCGAGCGGAACATCGTATGCCGGTGTTTACGGAAATAACTTAAGAGTTGGAGCAGGTGTAGGTGTTGGTGGAATGGGCTCTATTGGTGTTGGCGGTGAGTCAAGCAATGCAAATGGATTCGGTGTTTTTGGTATCGGAAACCAATTGCCCTATAACAATAATTCAGTGAACACTGCAGGTGCTGGTGGTGCCTTTAACGGTTGGAACTGGGGCTTATTTGCTAAACCATTAAATTACTCTTCCGGTGTAAACCAAGGCTCAATTTTTACATTTGATGGCAATCCTAGCCCGGTACCGGCAAGTCAGGTAGTGGTGAATCTGTGGGATAACACAGATACTCATTATAAGATTTGGGGTGGTGGAGCTGTTTCAACGATTGTAAGGGATAACAATGGTGGCTGGGCTACGATGTACGCACCCGAAGCGCCGGAAGTTCTATTGGAGGACTATGGCCAGGGTCAGTTGATAAATGGTAAGGCACACATTTCTCTTGACCCGATTCTTGTAAAAAACATTGCAGTGAACGACAAGCATCCGCTGCGTGTATTTGTGCAACTTGAAGGTGCATGCAATGGTGTGTATATCACTAATAAAACTGGCAATAGTTTTGAAGTGGTTGAGTTGAATGGTGGCAAATCAAATGTGGCCTTCCAATGGCATGTAGTGGGCAACCGCGCTGATCAGGACGAGGGTGGAAGAGTAGCACGTTATCAGGATGTACGATTCAATCGAGCAAAAATGTTAGACAAGTTGAAAAATATTGAGGGTGGTATTGAAACACCAACTCCTGCGAAATAACTTGTAGTAGTTTTCAAAAGAAAAGCCCTGAAATGTATTTCAGGGCTTTTTTTATTGAAGTTGCTTTAGCCCGGCATGCGCTGTTGAGTCAAGCGGGTTGAGGTTTAGTACAGTATTGAAATCTCTTCGGGCGGAGATGAAATCTTTGCGTAAAATGTGCCACTTTGCCCGTACGAGATAGAAGCCAGCATTGTGTGAATCAAGTTGAATAGCATACGAAAGATTTTTCATGCCTTGAAGTGTATCTTTGAGAATGTTTAGTTGCGTTTGGGCAAGTTTAAAATAAGCCTCCGCATAACGAGGGTTCAATGTAATTGCCTTTTCGAAGTCTTTAACTGCCTGTTGAGGTTGCAGGAAGTTTTTTAATGAATCAACAAGGCTTGAAGAGTAAAAAGCACCCCGCAGAAACCAGGCATCCGGGTTGGTACTGTCGGCCTGAATTGCCTGATGGAGGCACTGGAGGCTTTCATCAGGTTTTTTGGTATAGAATAGCAGCAAAGCACGCTCTAATAAGAATTCAGAAACGATATGTCCGCTTTGTTTGGTTGATGGGAGTGTGAGATGTCGTAGGGCGGCGAGGGTATCACCCTGGTAAGCAAGCAGGCGGGCGAATTCGAGTTTTGCTCCGAGGCTTGTTGGGTTTAGTTGTAAAGCATGCAAGAGGTCTTTGGCTGCCTTTTCGTGTTTTTCTACACGGTTATAGCAGTGGGCACGTAAGACCAATACGCTATCAGAAGGAGCGTGATTTTCAAGATAGAGGTTGATTTCGAGGATACAGCCTAAGAAATCACGGGCAGCGTATTCGTTTTTTGCAAGTTGCCAATGGTCTTTTGACTGGGTGTTGCAAGCAAAAATGAAGAGCAAAGCTAATGCAAGAGGAGCAAGATGTCTTGTCATTTGCTGGCTACTCCTGATTTATAAGCTTCCAGTTGCGTGAAGAGGTCTTTTGATTTTTCAACCACCACAAATGGTTCCCGTCCGTTCATAGAAAGGCTTAAATCTGCTCTTATTTCAACCTGACCTGGCAATATTGCTTTCAGGTAATTGGCAAATTGTAGAATCATTCTTGGGTCCTGAGCCATGAATTTTTGCTGGTGTTGCGTAAGATAGGTGTCAAGATGAATCTTTGATTCACGCCCGCTAACAGTATCAATCTTCCAGAAAGTAACGCTTCCTGATTTTTCATAAAGTTCCATGTTCCAGGAGAAATGGAATATGGTGTCGGCCCATTTAAGGGCACCCCATTTCATATATGCCACCACGGGCCAGCTTAATTGAAAGCCCAGGAACACTGAAATCAGCACTATCATCAGGCGTTTATTGCGGTATTCTAACATATAGCCCCCACCGGGTTTAAATACATCTCCTTTAAATTGAAATACATCGTATAAAAAGTAAGAGATACGTGAAATAAATTCATGAATTCCGGCAGGAGGAAGGAATATCAAACAGGAAACACAAAACAAAACAGGGAAGAAGCCAACCGGAAAAAGTACCAATGAAATCACTTGCAAGCACAGAAATAATAGAAAGGTGCCTGTTGCGGTTTTTTTATCGAAGAGGAAATGAGGGAAAATAAAATCAGAAAGAATTAACAGCCATGAAAGTAAAATGGCGAGCCATTTAAAGCTGCCGGTTAGGTCAATATACAGCCCCCAATTCCGAAATGCCTCCATGAGCCAAAGTGAGAGTGGACGGCCTTCAAAGAGCCAGTCGTAGTTTAATTTTCCCATTCCGGCAAAAAAGAAGACCAAAACCACCTGTATTTTCATTGCAAGCATAAACCAGGTTGGAATAAAGTCAACGCGTATTGATGGTTTCCGGATAAGGTCAAGTGAAAAAAGGCGGTGTGCTGGGGATACCAAAAGCATTAACGCCATGATAATTACAAAATAATAGTAGCTGAGGTAATTTGATTTATCTATCAATGTAATGTATCCGAAAGCCAGAATAAAGACCAGGGTACTTATTTTAAAGAACAATCCGGCTCCAAGCAGAAGGGCACTAAGGGCAATCAGCATGAATACGAGATACAGGCTTGTTGTTCCGGGTGGTTCAATCCAAGCGAATCCTTTATAGTGGAAAACGAAATTACCTGAAGTAAATAATTCTGAAAGGGTGCCATTAAGCAGCATATTCAATGCCCATCCAGCCATCACCGCGCCAAACATAACCCTCACAAGCACCAAAGGATATAATGATGCGGGTTTAAACAAGGCGATGAGTTGCCGGTTAAGAATGGATTTGATATCAGTAAAATGCATTGAATATATCCAGGCTGAATTTAGGAAAATTTCTGCATGGTTCAGAAAATCTTTACTTTTGAAACCGGTGCAATTTCTAAAAAAACTCCTTTTTGTCCCTTATTGGGTCTGGCTTTTTCTAGTGTTTCTTGCCTTTTTGGTGAGTTCAACCTTGATTTCTTCATTGCTTTTGCTGGTTTTAAGCAAGAAAGCACAAAAGCCATTAATAGGTTTGTATAAGTTTTGGGCGGCTGTATTTTTTACTGCTGCATTTGTGCGTATCAGGATGGAGAACAGAAAGATTGTAAAGGAGAACAATCCTGCCATTATTGTGGCCAATCATGGCTCAAATCTCGATATGTTTTTAGGGGCTTATGCTTTGCCATTGAATACCAAGCCTTTGGCAAAGGTGCAGTTAAAAAAAATCCCCTTGCTTGGTTTCTTGTTTTCAACAGTTTGTGTGCTGATTGACCGATCGAGCAGGGAGAGTCGTGAAAAAGGCTCTCGCAGGCTTAAGCAGGAAATGAAAAATGGCAATTCAATTTTCATTTATCCGGAAGGTACACGCAACAAAGGAAATGAACCGATAAATGCATTTTTCGACGGGGCATTCAGGTTTGCCATCGAAGGTCAGGTGCCAATCGTGGCAATGTGTTCTATTGGGGCAAGGCACATAACGCCTTCTGATGGCTATGCTGTGAGACCTGGTACAATCCGGATAGTTTTTTTAGGCCCGTACATCACAGAAGGACTGACCCCACATGATGTTCAGGGTTTGAAAGAGCGTGTGCGCAATGATATGTATGCGTTGATTGCCAGAGAAGACCCTATGTTCAGTGCTTCAAAGCTTCCCGCCTAAAACAAACGGTTTCTTAACGGCAATAGTTTTTCCATCAAGGGTAAAACCTTCCAGAAAAACAATGTAAATTCCTACACGGGCTTTGCCTGAATCATCCTGAATACCATTCCATGAAAGCTGACCGCTGGTACCCATGAGCATGTTTCTTGTGATGGTATTCACTAAACGTCCATTGGCATCATAGATATAAAGCGAAGCGGTAAAACCGGGTTCAGTAAATTCGTAATTGAAGGTCACCACATCGTCAAAGCCGTCGTTGTCGGGTGAAAACACTTCAGGGTTTACAGTAAGTGTGGCGTTATTTTGGCCGGAAATTTCGCTAAACTGAGAGTTCCTGTACCCCGGTGTTCCGTAGTTTACGGTAGATGCAGCTGAGTTCCAATTGGTTCGGTCATTTGAAGGGCGGTTGTAATTAACGCGTTCAAGGCTCACCCCATCGAGTGAATTTAGGAAAGCGAAGTGCATATCACTGCGGTAAACCACCTGGTCAATTTGTACCTGATTGGCAATGGTTGAAAGTGTAACCACGCCCGATTCGTTGTTGTAAGCAGCAAGTGAAGGTACCTGAATGAAGGCGACATCCGGCGGAACAGTATAAAAAGGAGTAATGCCTGAGAGTGATGTGCTAACGAGAAGGTATTGGCCCGGGAAGCACAGATAACCTTTTGGGGCGAGCTGAACGCTTGCAGTCAGTGTTCCGCTGAGCGTATCTTTAGAACCTAATTGTAAACTTGCCAGATCAATGATTTTCTGAGAGCGGTTGTACAGTTCGATGTAATCTACCCCCCCTGATTTGGGGTCAGATAGAATTTCATTGATAATAATATCGTTGGGCAGGCAGACGCTTGGGATTGCAAATTTTGCATTTGAGCTGATAGGGCTGGGGTTGCCCAGGCAATCACGAACGGGTTTTTCAAGTGATATAGTATACAACAAACCTACCTGAAGCGGTGTGGGTAAGAGCAGCTTTGCGGTGTTAAATGCCGGGCCCTCCGGAAACACTTTAGCCGGATGCCCGATGCTCTGGTCAATCAAATAGGCACTTGAGTCAGCGAGGTCCTCTGCCAGAACATTTTCGGTAAAGAATACCCGGATGGTATCAGGACTGATAACAGCCACACGGTCAATCTTTGGCACAATGGTGTCTGGCGCCGGGTTCCATACGCTGTTTCTGGCACCGGGCGTACCTCCCCTGGCGTTTGTTGAGGCGGTCCAGTTGGCAGCTCCTTCACATGGTTTCAAGGGGCTTATCTGCTCCAGCGCCCACCCTCCGTCTTTCTTGGCGGTGTTGCCGTACCATGCATCGGCATAGCTTACTGCAGAAATAATTGTTCCGGAGGGGTCAATCAAGCTCAGAGCGGCTCCGGTATTGGTGAGTGAAGGGAAGGCGACCACGCCTGAAACCGCAATAGAGTCTTTGTAGAGGGCTTCTCCGACAAAGCTCGTTAATACAATAAAACTGTCAGGGAGTATTTTTGCAGCAGCAATTAGCTTGAAGTTGGTACCTGCCTGGATGGTCCAGTTTTGAAGATTAACGGGGTAGGCCGACCTGTTATACAATTCAATGTATTCAACATTAGGTAATTGCACCGGAGGGTCAGGGTCGGCCATGATTTCATTGATAACAATGTCGAAAGGTTTTGCCTTGTAATAAAGAAAAGGTAACTGGGTGATAATCATTGAATTACCGGCCAGGTCTTTTATGCCAGTGCAGCTGAGTGTAAGTGTAAGGGCTTCAGGAAAAGCGGTGTTAAAATGCAGGTTGACTACATTATGACGGATAGCGTTTCTTGAAGCTGAGCCTGGTTCACCGATGCTGTTGTTTACATCGAAGTTTTCGGTGTTAGCAGCTGTAGCAGGGTCTAAGTTTTCTGAGAATACCAATTCGAGCTCCTGGCTATTAAGCACATTCACTTCTAATAGCTGAGGGGCAATGGTATCAAGAATTTCAGGCCCGATACTTAAATCATCAAAGAAGAATTTGCTTCGATTTGAATTGCTGTAACGCACAATCAGCCCGCAGAACAGCGCTTCTGAATATGCAATGTCTGATGTAATTCCTACCAATTCATAGGCAGTACCGCTACCGTCATAATCAGCATATAAAGTCCATTGACCTGCGCTTGTGCGTATTACTTTTACACGTGTGGGGTTGGTAGAGGTACCGTTAATACTACCCTGAACACCGTTGATGATTTTAGTTTCCGTAAGTCCATCCCGGCGAAAGAGTGCTACTTCATCCGGTGTACCTCCAATTCGTACAAAATAGCCATTCAATGGTCCTTTCAGGTTGAATGAGTCGCTCATCAGGTACACATCCATCAGGTTGTTAGAAGATGTACTCATTTTTGGATTGACAAAAAACTCCCATTGGGTATTTGTGAAAAGCGCCCCTTCTGTAACCAGATAAACGGTATTGCTACTGCCTGAAAGAGAATCGCCATTGCTTTGCAACATACCATCGGCGCTGATCAGGAACTTATTTACATCGCCAATCCAGGTTGGGTTTTCGGTGAAGTTCCCATCGCTAAAATCATCCTGAACCTGTGCTGATAAAGGAATGGCTGTAAGGGTTAACAGGTACGACAAGGCTAAAGTAAGCTTGCTCAACCAGCTGAATTTGAATTTGTACTTTTGTTGATTCATCACGATAAAGAAACAAAAATCAACGCTGATATGAAAATTGCTGTAGTTGGAGCCACCGGGCTTGTCGGGAGTAAGATGTTGCAGGTACTTGAAGAACGGAAATTTCCGGTAAAAGAGTTAATTCCGGTAGCTTCGGCGAAATCAGTCGGGAAGGAATTGCTTTTTCAAGGCAAGCGCTGGAAGGTGGTATCTATGGAGGAGGCCATTGCATTAAAGCCCTCTATCGCTTTGTTTTCGGCAGGAGGCAGCACTTCTCTGACCTGGGCCCCCCGATTTGCCGCGGCTGGAATTACGGTTATTGATAATTCATCTGCCTGGCGGATGGACCCGACAAAGAAGCTGATAGTGCCGGAAATCAATGCAAATCAACTCACAAAATCTGACAAAATTATTGCCAATCCGAATTGTTCGACAATTCAGATGGTTGTTGCCTTAAAGCCTTTGCACGATGCGTACCATATTCGCCGGATTGTGGTGAGTACTTATCAAAGTGTTACCGGTACAGGAGTTCAGGCAGTTGAACAATTGATGCAAGAGCGAAAAGGAGAGGATGGTCAGAAAGCTTACCACTGGCCTATTGATTTGAATGTTATTCCGCAGATTGATGTTTTTTTAGAGAATGGTTACACCAAAGAAGAGATGAAGATGGTGAACGAAACCCGTAAAATTCTTCAGGCCGAACATATTGGTATTACGGCAACTACTGTGCGCATACCTGTGATGGGCGGCCATTCAGAGGCAGTGAATGTAGAATTTGAGCGCGAGTTTAGCCTTGATGCTGTAAGAGATTTACTGTCAAACGCACCGGGCGTCAAGGTAAAGGATAATATTGCAAAGTTCGAATATCCTATGCCGCTCCATTCAAAAGACAGGGATGAGGTTTTTGTGGGTCGGTTACGACGAGATGAAAGTCAGCCCAAAACGCTGAATATGTGGATTGTTGCTGACAACCTCAGGAAAGGAGCAGCCACCAATGCAGTGCAAATTGCTGAGTACTTAGTTACAAAAGGTTTGCTTGCCTGATGCCACGTTTCCTTGTGGTTCGGTTTAGTTCGATTGGTGATATTGTATTGACCAGTCCAGTACTGCGTTGTCTAAAACAGCAGGTTCCGGGGGCAGAAATTCACTTTCTTACCAAGCCGCAATTTGTGCAGGTGCTGGCTAACAATCAGTACATTGATAAGCTCTGGGAATGGGGTGATAAGCCAGGGCCATTACTTGATGAGCTTAAAAAGCAGCGGTTTGATATGCTCATTGACCTGCATCATAATTTGCGTTCGTTGCGTGTGAAGCTGGCGCTGGGGGTTCGGTCGGTTTCGTTTAACAAATTAAACTTTGAGAAGTATTTGTATGTACGTTTTAAAATAAACAGGTTGCCCGATAGGCATATTGTTGACCGTTACATGGATACGCTGGCAGGTTTAGGTGTAAAAAATGATGGCTTGGGCCTTGATTATTTTTTGCCGGAAGACATTGGGCCGGATTTATTAAAAAAGCTTCCGGAGACGCATCAGCAAGGCTTTGTAGCCTTGGTATGCGGGGCATTGAAGGGTACCAAGCGCATGCCTGACGACATGCTGAGTAGTTTATGCAGGCAAATCAAGCGGCCGGTAGTTTTATTGGGTGGCAAAGCGGAGGCTGCATTGGGGCAGACTATTGCTGAAGCCTGTGGAGGCAATGTATTTAACGCTTGCGGCAAGTTTAGTTTGCACGAATCTGCATGGTTTGTCAAGGCATCAGAGGTGGTGCTTACGCATGATACTGGTTTGATGCACATTGCTGCGGCATTCAAAAAGCCAATTGTAAGCATCTGGGGCAATACAGTTCCGGCCTTCGGAATGTATCCCTACCTACAGGGCAACGAACAGCTGAATGTAATCTCGGAAGTACAGGGGCTTTCGTGCCGGCCTTGTTCAAAGATAGGGTTTGACAAATGTCCGAAAGGGCATTTCAGATGTATGCGTAATCAAGACCTTCCGGCAATTATCAGCGCAGTTGAAAAACTTTCCGGCAATTAACGGTCAGCGATATTGATGTAATTGCGTTTGGTTGCGCCGGTATATACCTGGCGTGGTCTGGCGATTGGCTCTTTGTTTTCAATCATTTCTTTCCACTGAGCAATCCATCCGGGAAGGCGACCTAAAGCAAACATTACGGTAAACATTTCGGTTGGGATACCCATTGCTTTGTAGATAATACCTGAGTAAAAATCAACATTAGGGTACAGTTTACGCTCAACGAAATACTCATCGTTCAGTGCTGCCTCTTCAAGTTGCTTGGCGATGTCAAGGAGGGGGTCTTTGACGCCAAGTTTGTTGAGCATTTGATCACAAGCCACTTTAATGATACTGGCGCGAGGGTCGAAATTCTTGTAAACACGGTGTCCGAATCCCATCAGGCGGAAGGGGTCGTTTTTGTCTTTGGCTTTGTTAACGAATTTGGCAACATTGCCTCCATCGTCTCTGATTTGCTCGAGCATTTCAATTACCGCCTGGTTGGCGCCGCCGTGTAATGGCCCCCAGAGTGCACATATTCCGGCTGAAATAGAAGCGTAAAGATTTGCCTGTGAAGAACCCACCATGCGCACCGTAGAAGTGGAGCAGTTTTGCTCATGGTCGGCATGTAGAATAAGGAGTTTGTCGAGTGCATTGACAATAACGGGGTCAATTTCATAGTCTTCCGTAGGCATGGCAAACATCATGTAAAGGAAGTTTTCGACGTAATTGTATGAGTTTCTTGGGTATATACCTGGATGACCGACAGAGTTTTTATATGCCCATGCTGCTATGGTGCTGAATTTAGCCAACATCCGGGTAATGGTAAGCTCAACTGCTTCTTTTTTAGGATTCGCATTGAGTGAATCGGGGTAGAAAGTCGAGAGTGAGCAGGTGATAGAGGCTACAACACCCATTGGATGTGCTTTTGCCGGATATGCTTCGTAGAAGCGCTTCATGTCCTCATGAATGAGGGTATGGCGCGTAATAGCATTTGCAAAATTTTCGAGTTCGATTTTCGATGGCAAATTGCCGAAAATCAGCAGATAAGCAACTTCGATGAATGAAGATTTCTCAGCCAGTTGCTCAATCGGATATCCACGATAACGGAGGATACCGGCTTCACCATCCAGAAAGGTGATTTTACTGGAAGTTGCCCCTGAGTTTTTATACCCTGAATCGAGGGTAATAAATTCGGTTTGGGCACGAAGGTTTTGAATATCAATGGCTTTTTCGTTTTCTGAGCCAACCACAACAGGTAATTCATAGGTTTTACCATCCAGTGAGAGAGAGGCAATTTCTGACATAATCAAAATCTATTTCTTAATTCGACGTGCAAAGTAACAAAAAGCAGGGGCTAAGTGTTCACAAAACCAGATTAAGTTTTGTACATAGTTTTTGTAAAAGTTATTCGTTTTGTAACCAACTGATAATTACCCGACTACAAATGCTGTCAAAATCCTGTTTACATCTTTTGCTACATCCGGTCAGATAGCGGTAATGAAGTTGCTTAGTTTCGTCAATTAGCTTATTTCTACAATGGCCACAAAGAAAGACAAGGAAAAGAAAATTTTCGTTCTTGACACATCGGTAATTATCTATAACCACAATTCGATATATAGCTTTTCAGACAATGATGTGGCTATTCCGATCACGGTTCTTGAGGAGCTTGATAATTTTAAGAAGGGCAATGACACCAAGAACTTTGAAGCAAGGGAGTTCATCAGGAAGATGGATGCGTTGGCTGGTAGTTATGTTCTCACTGAGTGGATAAATCTGGGAGGGCGACTCGGGCGTTTCAAAGTGGTGATGAACGGAAGGGGGAAGCTTGATGCTATTAAGATTCTTGGCGAGGACAAGCCAGACCACCGGATTATCAACTCGGCATTGGCTTTGGCTGATGAATATCCTGACAGGAAAGTGATTTTGGTAAGTAAAGACATCAATCTTCGCCTGAAGGCTAAGTCATTGAATCTTTATAGCGAAGATTTTGAAACCGGGAAGATAAAAGACGTTGACAGCCTTTATACCGGCAAATCAATCATCAATAATGTAGATGTAGAAGTTATAGATAAGCTATATTCAGAAGGGTTTTGTAAGCCGGAAGATTTTCTGAAAAACAGAAAGCCCATTTTTAACCATTACTACATTTTAAAAAACGGAAAACATTCAGTATTGGGGTATTTTAATCCGATTTCGGGTGTAGTTGACCGGGTGGAGAAAACCTCGGCTTATGGTATCCGGCCCCGCAATGCGGAGCAGATTTTTGCCTTGCATGCACTGATGAACCCTGAAATAAAACTGGTTACCCTTCAGGGTGTTGCCGGCACCGGAAAGACCCTGTTGGCACTTAGCGGAGCCTTAGAGCAAAAAAGAGAGTTCAGGCAGGTGTATCTTGCACGACCGATAGTACCCCTGAGTAACAAAGACATCGGTTACCTTCCGGGTGATATCAAGAGTAAGCTAAACCCCTACATGGAGCCGCTTTGGGATAATCTGAAGATGATTCAAAATCAATGGGATGAGACAGACAAGGAATACAAAAAAATTACGGAGATGGTTGACAGTGAGAAGTTGATGATTACGCCACTGGCATATATCAGAGGCCGGAGTCTGAGTAATATTTTCTTTATTGTTGATGAGGCTCAGAATCTGACTCCTCACGAAATCAAAACCATCATTACCCGTGCAGGGGAGAATACTAAGATTGTATTCACCGGAGATGTTTTTCAAATTGATACGCCCTACCTCGATACCCAGTCGAACGGTTTAAGCTACCTGATTGACAAAATCAGAAATAACCGCTTATATGCCCATATTACATTAGAAAAAGGGGAGCGTTCAGAATTGGCTAACCTGGCCAATGAATTGTTGTAAATAAAGGATGAGAATTGTTTTATTTGTTATTCTGCTTCTTTGCGGATTAAAAGGAAAATCACAAGAGCGTTGGGCCTTATCGGCAGGTGAAATACGTCATCGGCTGGAAGGCCTTCAAGTCTTTGGTTCTGTATTATACATTGCGGCTCACCCGGATGATGAAAACACTCGTTTACTTACCTGGCTTTCGAAAGAGAAGCACTTAAGAACAGGCTATCTTTCGTTGACCAGAGGCGAGGGAGGGCAGAATTTGATTGGGAGTGAGCAAGGGGCAATGCTGGGTATGATAAGAACACAAGAGCTGCTTGCTGCACGCAGGATAGATGGTGCAGAGCAGTTTTTTACCCGTGCAGTTGATTTTGGATATTCAAAAAACCCTGAAGAAACACTGCGGATGTGGAACAAAGACAGCGTGTTGGCCGATATGGTATGGGTGATTCGGAATTTCAAGCCGGATGTAATTATTTGTCGTTTCCCAACCAGCGGCGAAGGCGGTCATGGGCATCATACTGCATCGGCGATACTTGCTGAGCAAGCCTGGAGTGCGGCTGCTGACCCCAAACGCTTCCCTCAGCAACTCAGGTACACAGAACCCTGGCAGGCCAAGCGACTTTTCTGGAACACCTTTCAGTTTGGAAATGTAAATACTACAAGTGCTGAGCAGCTGAAAATTAATATAGGAGCATATTATCCTTTACTAGGAGAATCAACTGGTGAAATAGCTGCACGTAGCCGTAGCATGCATAAAAGTCAAGGCTTTGGAACAGCTGCACAGCGGGGCGAAATGATTGAATTCTTTAAGCAACTGAAAGGTGAAACAGTACAAGGCGATTTGTTTGAAGGGCTTGACATGAACTGGAGTAGGGTAGGGGCGCCCGTTGATTTCAGGAGCAAGGTTGCTGAACTTATCAATACCTTTGATGACAAAGCACCTGAAAAATCAATTGCAGCCATAGCTGAGTTATACCAGTGGCTTGGCGCTTTGCCATTAAAGGATGCAGAAGTCAGGTATTGGGTAGCAGTACGTCAAAAAGAGATTCGTGCTTTGTTACTTGCCTGTGCCGGTTGGTATGCAGAGTGCCTGGCAGATGCTTATAGCCTGACACCTGGTCAGGAGTTTACAGTTCGCCTGCAATGTATTCAACGCAGGGATGCAGGTCTGCGCTTAATCAAATTGCGTTTTCATGATACTGACAGCCTTGTTGCTCAGCACCTTGAAACGAATAAACTTTACACCTTTACGCACCGAATGCGTGTGCCGGCAGCAAGTGCCCTTACCAACCCATTCTGGTTAAATAAACCCGTTCATCAAAACATGTACCAGGTGCCAATGCAGGCTTTGGTGGGTAAAGCCGAAAATGATCCTGTTTGGGAAACCGTGGCAGAGGTGGAGTTGGGGGGCATCAGGTTGAATGTGCCCGTTCAGGTTATGTATAAAGAGGTTGATCCGGTAAAAGGTGAGCGAAACCGTGGTGTAGAAATTTTGCCGGCGGTATCGCTTTCGTTTTCAACACCGCTGGTATTGCTTACCGGCAAAAAAGCAAGTATCGGGTTAAAGCTCAGTGCCCAACAGGCGAACCAAAGAGGGCAGGTGATCCTGAGTGGCCCGCCCGGTTTGGAGGTAAATCCACGCATCATCCCGCTTTTTCTTGAGGCTAAGGGCAGTACGGTTGAAGTTACGAGCGAATTGTTTTCGGGTGTTACCAAGCTGACAGGTCAGTTACGTGCAAGTGTGGTTATTGGAAATGATACGTTAAAGAAAAGCATCCACAGGGCGAGTTATGATCACATACCTGAACAATTATATATGACAGATGCGGCGGTGAATGTTCGTCAATTTGATTGTTTCGGAGCAGGAGGGAAAATTGGTTTCATCAATGGTTCGGGCGAAGACACGCCTGTTAATCTGAGGCAGTTGGGTTTTGAAGTAGAAGAGCTTAAACCGGAGCAGTTAAGTAGTGAGGTGCTGGCTGGATTTCGGGCTGTTATTACCGGCATTCGGGCCTTTAACTCAGATGAGAATTTATATAAACAGGTTCCGGTACTGCTTGATTATGTGAAGCAGGGAGGTAACTTACTTGTGCAATACAATACCAACAGCCGTATTGGGCCTTTGAACGGCTCAATAGGCCCCTATCCCTTTACTATCTCACGCGGACGTGTCACCGATGAAACAGCTAAGGTACGTATCCTGGCGCCGCAGCATCCGGCCTTATTACAACCCAATAAAATTTCGGAGGCTGATTTTAATGGCTGGGTTCAGGAACGAGGATTGTATTTTGCCACCGATACAGACACGGCTTACACTAAGTTGCTTTCAATGAATGACCCAGGAGAAGCCGCGTTAGATGGCAGCCTGCTTGTGACAGCCTATGGGAAAGGCAATTTTGTATATACTGGTCTGTCGTTTTTCAGGCAGCTTCCGGCAGGTGTTCCTGGTGCCTATCGTCTGTTTGTAAACTTGTTAAACCTCCCCTCAGGTAAGTAAGCATGATGCAAGAAAAATCTTACAGATGGAGAGTTATTTATGCAGCAGTACTTGTTTTTCTTGCAATAAATATCCTTTGCCTGTATTGGTTCACAAAATATTTTGAATGAGCAGTATTGACTGGATCATATTAGTTCTGACCATTGTTTTTATTGTCTTTTATGGGGTATTTAAAAGCAGGCAGACAAAAAATATCAGCGGTTTTTTATTGGCAGATAAGGAGATGCCCTGGTATGTGGTTGGCTTTTCGGTGATGGCTACGCAGGCAAGTGCAATCACCTTCTTGTCATTGCCCGGTCAGGCTTACAGTGATGGCTTGCGGTTTATTCAATTTTACTTTGGTTTACCGCTTGCTATGGTAGTTATCTGTCATACGTTTATTCCGGCATTTAAACGCCTGAATGTTTATACAGCTTATGAGTATTTAGAGCAGCGCTTCGACGGTAAAACAAGGTATTTTACATCAATTCTCTTTTTAATTCAGCGGGGGCTTTCAACCGGTGTTGCCATTATCGCGCCTGCAATTATTCTTTCTTCAATTTTACAGATTCATACCGACTATACTATTTTATTTATCGGTGGAATTGTGATTATATACACCGTTTATGGTGGGGCGAAGGCAGTATCATATACGCAGATGCTTCAGATGCTGGTAATCTTTTCAGGGTTAATAATTAGTGCAGTAACTGTTTTGCGTCTGTTGCCAGAAGGTATTGGCTTTACTGAAGCCTTAAGGGTAGGGGGCATGGCAGGTAAGACAAAGGCCATTGACCTTCAGTTTGACTGGAACAACAAATACAACATCTGGTCAGGTATTATCGGGGGCTTTTTTCTTCAGTTATCGTATTTCGGAACCGACCAATCGCAGGTGGGGCGTTACCTTACGGGTAAGTCGGTCAATGAAAGCAGGCTGGGGCTTGTTTTTAACGGACTGGTTAAAATACCGATGCAATTTTTAATTCTGTTAACCGGTCTGTTGGTCTTTGTTTTTTATCAGTATGAGGCGCCTCCTGTATTTTTTAACAAGGCAGAAAGCACTTATGTGCGTGAGAGTGCTTTTGGGAAAAAATTCAGTGAGCTTGAATTAACGTATGCAGATGTACATGAAAAAAAACAGCAGGTGCTGGGAGCGCTTTCGTTAGATGCATCATCACTGAAAGGTGAGGCGGGGCGGCAATTGCAAGGTGAGCTTCAAAAATTAGATACTGAGGCGAAGGCTATTAGAAAAGAAGCGATACAGCTCATTCAGGCGAATAATCCGAAAGCAGACGTAAATGATAACGATTATGTGTTTTTGCACTTTGTGATGACTCATTTCCCGGTAGGCTTGATCGGCTTGCTTATTGCTGTTATCTTTTTAGCTTCAATGGGTTCCACTGCAAGCGGATTAAATTCACTGGCCTCTACTACCGTTGTAGATATTTACAAGAAGATTGCCGGCTCTCACACGAGTGAAAGAAAAGATTTGTTGGTATCACGTATTTCAACATTCTTATGGGGTGTATTCTGTGTGGTTGTTGCGTTTTATGCAAGAAATATTGGCAACCTGATAGAAGCAGTAAACATTTTAGGCTCGTTTTTTTATGGAACGGTTTTGGGAATATTTATGGTTGCGTTTTTTATGAAAAAGATAAAAGGCAATGCGGTATTTTATTCTGCAATTTTCGCGCAGGTTTGTGTTGTGCTTGCATGGTATTTCGAGGTGGCTGCTTTTCTCTGGCTAAACGTACTTGGCTGCTTGTTAGTGATGGGTGTATCGGTTGTCTGGCAACAGATAGCATCAGAAGATTGAGATAAAAGCGAGCTTTGAGTTGATGCCTGATTGATATGCGCTTTTTGTATAAAAAAAGAGGCTGCCCAAAAAGTTTGGGCAGCCTCTTTTAACGGTAAATTTTTACCCTGTGCTTATTTTTTAGCTTCGGCAATTAGTTTTTCCGCCATTTTCACATAGTCGTCGCTTTGTGCTTCTTTGGCAAGCTCGATGGTTTTATTAGCACTTTCAATTGCACCTTTTTTATCACCTGATTTCAATTGAATCTTTGCTTTTAAGAGCATTATCCAGAATGCTTTCGGACTTTGTTCAGTTGCTTTGTTTACCCATTCAAGGGCTTTGCCAAGGTCTTTGTTGTTTTCGTAATAGTAGCTGGCACTTTGGTAATAAGGGCGCGTATCAGCAGCAAGAGATTTTTCAATGTTCTTCATGATGCGCTCGTCAATATCAGCAGTCAGCGCAATTGAAACCTGTGTTTTTTCCCAGCTGAGGTCAATGCTTGCGCTACTGGGTTTTACATTGTTGATTTGTATGGTGAAAGTTTCAACCAGTGCTGGTAAAGTGCTTGGTTTTACTTTCAGTCGGAGCACTTCGTTTTCAGTTTTGTATTCATGCACACTTCCACCAAGGTTAAGGTCTGAGTAAAGCATCACTTCCCACACATCTTTACCGGGAATGGTATAAAGCGCATAAGTGCCTGGCTGAACGGTTACACCTTCAAGCTTCACAGCATCGCTGAAAGTAATTTTTGTAGAAGCATTTGCACCGGTGCGCCATATTTTACCAAATGGTACTACATCACCAAAGATAACACGTGATTTGGCACTGGGGCGTGAATATTCAACACTTACCTCGCCGAGCGCAAAGTTTTGTTTAAATGTTTGCAAAGGGCTTGGAGCCGGAACCTTTAGTGCCTGTGCATCAAGACTAAGCGGGGACATGGCTAAAAGCATCATCAAAGAAAAAAGGATTTTTCGCATAAAAATGAAATTAGAGCGCAAAACTAAGTTTTTATTTTAATGCAGGTAGTTAAGCAGTAGAATGGTTATTTTTGGCAAAAAATAGCATGAATTATTGATGATGTTACTATATGCTGTTATCATAAGCAATGGAAACACCTCAAGTAATAGAATGAGTAATTTGTTGAAATTGAGATAATTATCAATGACAGGTTTAAACAGACAAAGAATAGCCGACTGGCTGCAAACAGAGGCAAAAGAACAAACCATCAGTGTGAGTGGATGGGTTCGTACCAAAAGAGGCAACAAAGAGCTTGCCTTTATCGCCATCAATGATGGTTCAACGATTCACAGTCTCCAGGTTGTGGCAGAATTGAATCGTTTCAGTGATGACTTGTTAAAGACGGTACAAACAGGTTGTAGTATTGAGGTGCATGGAAAATTAGTTGCTTCACAAGGTAGCGGACAGGCGGTTGAATTACTTGCTGAGAAGATGGAAGTATTGGGCGAAGCTGACCCTGAGAAATTCCCTTTACAAAAGAAGAAGCATTCGCTGGAGTTTTTGCGTGAGATTGCGCATTTACGCCCGCGTACAAACACCTTTGGCGCTATTTTACGTATCCGGCATGCCCTTGCATTTGCCATACACAAGTACTTTAACGACCGGCATTTTTATTACGTACATGCGCCTATCCTCACAGGTTCAGATGCAGAAGGGGCCGGAGAGATGTTCAGGGTTTCGGTGTTGGATCCGGCAAACCCGCCCAGGAAAGAAGACCAAAGTGTAGATTTTAGCCAGGATTTTTTTGGCAAAGAGGCAAACTTAACCGTTTCGGGTCAGTTAGAGGCTGAGTTGGCAGCGCTGGCACTTTCACGCGTTTATACGTTCGGGCCTACTTTCAGAGCAGAAAATTCAAACACAGCCCGCCACCTTGCTGAGTTCTGGATGATAGAGCCGGAAATGGCATTTTTTGATTTGAATGATAATATGGATCTGGCAGAAGATTTTCTAAAGTATCTTATCCGATACGCACTTGAAAATTGTGCAGATGATTTGGCCTTTCTTGAAAAACGCCAGTTAGAAGAAGAAAGTCAGCTGAAGAAGGAGGAACGTTCGGCAATGAGCCTGACAGATAAACTGAAGTTCGTAGTTGAAAACGAATTTGAAAGACTTACCTACACTATCGCTGTTTCAATTTTAGAAAAATCAGGGAAGAAATTTGAGTTTCCGGTAAAATGGGGAATTGATTTGCAAAGTGAACACGAGCGGTATTTGGTAGAGAAGCATTTTAAAAAGCCGGTTATTTTGACAAATTATCCTAAAGAAATAAAAGCATTTTATATGAAGCAGGATGAAGATGGCAAAACGGTTAGGGCCATGGATGTACTGTTTCCGGGTATTGGAGAAATAATTGGAGGCTCTCAGCGTGAAGAGTCGTATGAAAAATTAAGTACACGAATTGATGAATTGGGCATACACCGTGATAGTCTTTGGTGGTACCTTGAAACCCGTCAATTTGGTACTGTTCAGCACAGTGGTTTTGGTTTAGGTTTTGAGCGTTTGGTGTTGTTTGTTACCGGAATGTCAAACATTCGGGATGTAATTCCATTTCCGCGCACACCAAAGAATCTTGAATTTTAATTCTCCGCTTTATCAGCGGCTTTTTGGATAAATTTGCGGCGTTTTATTCTGCAAATGGATTCATTTTCATATTTGTCAAACGCCGATCCGGCAGCTATTGACGGTCTGTATCAGCAATACCGCAAAAACCCTGAAAGTATTGATGTTTCTTGGGGGAAATTCTTTGAAGGGGTAGATTTCGCCGGCAGGCAGTACCCAAGCAAGGCAAGTGCCAATGGTCAGGCCTCATCAGAGGTGATGGCCGGTGAGTTTAAAGTAATAAACCTGATAAATGGCTATCGTTCGCGGGGGCATTTGTTTACCCGCACCAATCCGGTAAGAGCGCGCAGAACGTATCGCCCGAACCTTGATATTATCCACTTCGGATTAGAAGAGAGTGACCTGGAAAAGGTTTTCCATGCCGGTACACTTGTCGGTATTGGTCCGTCAAAACTTTCTGCCATCATTCACCACCTCGAAGAAACCTATTGCCAGAGCGTGGGCGTTGAGTACATGTATATCCGCAATGCTGAAATGGTTGAGTGGATACGCAACAAGATGGAATCTACACGTGGCAGGGCAACATTTTCTGCTGAAGAGAAAAAGCAAATCTTTGGTAAACTCAGTGAAGCCGTTGGTTTTGAAAATTTTCTTGATAAGAAATTTGTGGGTCAGAAACGCTTTTCACTTGAAGGTTGTGAAGCACTTATTCCGGCACTCGATCAGGTAATTAACCATGGGGCGGCATTAGGTATTCGTGAGTTTGTGATGGGTATGGCGCATCGTGGGAGAATTAATGTGCTGGCCAATATTTTCAAAAAAGATGTACGCAGTATTTTTACCGAGTTTGAAGGCAAGGAGTACGAAGACGACTTAGAGTTCAGTGGTGACGTGAAGTATCACCTGGGTGATTCAGACGAAGTGCAGGCAGCAGGCAAAGCTGTAAGAATTACCCTGGTGCCCAATCCTTCACATCTTGAAGCTGTGGGCCCGGTTGTAGAGGGCCTTACACGGGCTTTTGCTGAGTTTGAACAGGAAGAAGATTACCATCGTATTGCCCCCATCATTATTCACGGAGATGCTGCTATTGCCGCACAAGGTGTTGTGTATGAGGTGATTCAAATGTCGAAATTAGACGGCTACAAAACCGGCGGTACCATTCATATCGTGGTGAATAACCAGGTTGGCTTTACCACGAATTTCACTGATGCACGTTCGTCAATTTACTGTACAGATGTAGGGAAAGTTACTTTAAGCCCTGTGTTTCATGTGAATGCTGATGATGTAGAAGCGGTGGTTTTTGTGGTACAAATGGCGATGGAGTTGAGGCAGAAGTTTCAGGGGGATGTATTTATTGACCTGTTGGGTTATCGTAAATATGGGCATAATGAGGGTGATGAACCACGTTTTACACAACCATTGCTCTATAAAGCCATTGCAAAGCATGACAACCCACGAAAGATTTATTTAGAACATCTGCTTGCCGAAGGCCATATTACGCAGGAAGAAGCAAATACCATGAATCAGGTGCAGCAGGATGCCTTACAGAAGGCACTTGATGAAGCCCGTACTACCGACCGTACTGTAATCAGAGATTTTCTTGAGAACCGCTGGAGTCATATTCGCATAGCACAAGCAGATGATTTTATACATTCACAGGAAACGGGAGTTTCGAAAGAGATTTTACAACAAATCGCAAGGGTGCTTTACACGATTCCGGCAGGAATGAAGTTTTTCAATAAGATGGAGCGTCTGCTGAGTGCCCGTGCCGATATGGTTGAAAAAACCGACAAGCTCGACTGGGGAATGGCCGAACAGTTGGCATACGGAAGCTTGTTGATGGAGGGGCATCCGATTCGGTTCTCAGGGCAGGATGTTGAAAGGGGTACCTTTTCGCACCGTCATGCAGTTTTGAAGATTGAAGATTCAGAAGAAGAATACGTTCCACTGTCGAACCTTGACCCACAACAGGCACCATTCAGGATATACAACTCGCTGTTAAGCGAATATGCGGTACTTGGCTTTGATTATGGTTATTCGCTGGCTTTGCCGGATGTATTAACCATCTGGGAGGCACAGTTTGGCGACTTCTTCAATGGAGCACAAATTATAGTTGACCAGTTTATCACAGCAGGTGAAGACAAATGGCACAGTATGAGTGGCCTGGTGATGTACCTTCCGCACGGGTATGAAGGGCAGGGAGCAGAGCATAGTTCAGCACGTTTAGAACGCTTTTTAATTCTTTGCGCTGAGCACAATATGGTAGTAGTAAATCCGACTACACCTGCGAATTTGTTTCACATGCTTCGCAGGCAGATGAAACAGGCTTTCAGAAAGCCACTAATTGTGTTCACCCCCAAAAGTCTTCTACGCCATCCTCGTTGTGTGAGTTCAATGGCCGAACTAACATCCGGCCGATTCATGGAACTTATTGATGACGCAACAGCAAAGCCACAGGAGGTAAAACGCCTGGTTCTTTGCTCCGGGAAGTTGTATTATGATTTACTTGAAGAAAGAGAGAATACAGGGCGTACAGATATTGCTATTGCACGATTAGAACAATTGTACCCATTCCCCAAAGCGCAGGTTGATAGCCTTGTTGAGAAATACAAAGGAGCGCAACTTGTGTGGGCACAGGAGGAACCCGGGAATATGGGCGCTTTGGCCTATCTTATGAGAACGCAGGGTGACTATGGTTTTGAGTATGTTGCGCGGGCTGCTACCGGTTCACCAGCAACCGGCTCGTCGAAGCGGCATGCTGCTGAACAGCGCGAGCTACTTGCCCGAATTTTTGGTTAAAAGATTTTCGCAGTTCTGCCACCCGGAAGGCTCGATTTGCTGAGGCAAGCAGGTGTTCTGTATGCCCTGATGCGACGCTGTTAATATTATGATTCGTAATGGTTGAAATTTGAGATGTTTTGTAAGGTTTTGGAATATCAAAAACCTTACATTTATTACGATTTTAAATTCAACCCGCTCCGAATTATGCAGATACAGGCATCAAAATTTATCTACCTCAAAGCAATTGCAAGCATCTGTTTGCTTTGTTCGTTTTCAGGTTTATTGACAGCGCAGTATAAAATAAAGTTCATGACTGACGAAAAGATAAAGAAAGAGAATGGCTTGTACGGTGTAAAGCGAGAGAAGACCTGGGTGGTACCAGCCAGTTATGAGCGCATTGAAGGTTATGGAGGGGTCCGGAATTTCAAGGGAGATACTATGTGCTCAGTAGGCGGATACCTGCTTTGCTCTAAGGGCGAGTTGACAGATGTTTATGAAATACACTATGGACAGAAACTAATTGTTAAAGGACTGACAAACAGCCAACTTGCGTTGTTTAAGGTATATGGTGGTTACTCAGCCATTCCTTTAATCAAAGACTATACATGGACCAATGCTGTTGATCCGATGAGTGTTGAACAGCAAAAAATATTTGATGCTTTTAAGGGGGGGGAAGGCTTTTGTTAAGAATGGTAAATGGGGGTTTGCAGACAGGTCATACTATGTTGCGCCCCAGTTCGATTCTTTATTTACCATATACCTTAAAGATATGGACGGGAAACATCTTGCTAGTTCGATTGTAGGGGTGGTAGGTGTAATGGTGGATGGGAAGAAAGGGGTGGTAGGTAGTGATGGCGAAGAGATTGTGTTGCACAAGGATTATGTTGACTTTCGTTATAGGTTTAACCAACCTATTTCTCGTTTTGAAATAATTTGTATGCATAAGAGTGGGGTTGAAGTGATATACAATCGCGGCGGCAAGCTGAGTAATAAGTACATAGTGACCCATGATAAAGATGGCCTTGTAGGGTATGTGTATGATGGTGAGTTTCAGGCACCTGTATACAAAAAAGTAGAAAGAAGTGATATACCCGGCATTCAGTTTGCATGCACTTTGCCGGATGGGAAGGTAGAGTACAGAAATGGGGCTGTTCTTGTGCCTGCTGCAAAAGTTGAGGAGCAAATTGTTTATGCTGCTGAATTGAAAAAGAGAGAGGAAGCAGCGGCGAAGCAAAGGGAAGAAGACGCAATTCTTGAAAAAGAACGGGCAATCAGGAAACAGGAAGCCCTGGATAAGCTTCTTGAAACCAGAGAAGATTCAGTGATTGCCAGTTTAATGGGTATTTATACCAAACGCCATAAAGCGCTTTATGAACAGGTAAATAAAATACAGCAATATTTAAGGTTTACTACGATGCAGAATAGTAGTGGAGAATTTAACCGCAGCCAATGGATGGAGAGCGGGCGTCATTTAAAGAATACCATGCTTAAAGATGCAAATGCACAATTGAAGTTGTATTCATCTGATTTTGAGCAATTTAAATATCTGAAAGATAAATTAGATTTTCACTTGGCAATAGAAGGATATCTATATGAAGTAAGGCGATTTCTGAGTGCAAGCGACACCTGGGCGGAGTACATTGAAGGTTATGGTGGCGAAGACAGTGAGACTTTTGAACATATAGAACGCCTTAATAAATGCGTGCAGGCGATGGATTTGGGTGCTAAATTTTGCCAGGGCATTTATACAGAATATAACAATAGTAAAAAGCTTACAGGGAGTTATCTTACCACAATGAAGGCTGCCAAGGGAGCAAAAAAGGAGTAGAGAAAGCCTGATTAAAAGAACTGCAAATGACATTTGTTCGATATATCTTTGTATCCAGAATAAGAAAAGTATGTATAGTGAACCCGACAAGACTGCCTTTTTTTCTGACCTGAAAAACCTGCTCATTGAGTATTTACAGGTTCGGCTTGAGCTAACCAAAGCAGCAGCCTTTGAAAAGATTGCACGGATTGTTGCTTACCTGCTCATTGGATTTGTAGCGGCGCTGTTGTTTTTCTTTGGCCTTCTTTTTTTAAGTTTATTTTTAGCTGATTACCTGAGTGAGTTGTTCGCAAGTCGTTTGGCCGGATATGCAAGTATTGCGTTATTTTACCTAGTACTTTTCGCGATAGTTGTTTCTTCGGGCAATAACTGGTTAGGGCGTAAAATAACCAATGTGATTATCCGTATATTGTTTGAACAAACCCAAAATCTTCCAAGTGATGAGAACCCCCAAAATCAATAATGTAGAAGATTTACGGGCCTGGCAGGCTGAATTGCGTGGAGAAGCGAAACGGATAGAAACTGAGTTTGCCTATCGTTTCTATTTTCTTAAAAACAATATTCCTGCAATTCTGATAAGTCAGTTAATACCATCAAACAAAGTGCTTAGTGAACGCCTGGGCTCATTGTTGCAATTATTATTTGCCTGGCTTGCCGGAAGAGTTATTTCAGGCGAAGCACAAAGTGAAAGCCTTTTCGAAAGGCTTATTCAATGGATTCAGGAACGTTTCTCCTCCTGGTTCGGAAAAGGAAAAGCGGCCTCAGAAGAAGGCGAAAAGCCTTGATTGTAACTTATGCTGAAGCAGATAATGGCACGATGCTCTTATGCGCATCCGCCTGGTCGCTAACAGATGATGGTATGATTTTTCCTTCAATTTGGTGGGCGAAGTTTTTGACCTCCCTGTGACGGGTATTGATAAGCGACGATTTGGTTAGCAAAGCAGCCAGAATAGCACAAGCGATAAATGAAACCGAAAAGATAAACCCATGAACCTGGTATTGGGTACCTCCAAGCACCAGAAAGCTTAACAGCATCACCACCACTCCGATGGGCAGTAAGGTGCTGAAATACATCCTTCTACTCAGTTTATAGTGACTCTGAATGTCCATTTTTACCTTCACTATCGTTTGATGATTATCAGGTGAAATGCCTTTAATCTCCCCCTGAATGGGAGGGATAGAACTCATAGGGCCGTAATTTACGTTCATCAGGTCGAATGTATATGAGCTTACCTGACCATAATAGGATGCCCCGGGGCTTTGATAAATCTGAGAAAGATCGGTGATGGTGATGTTGTGAAGACGATCAATGAGTTGTTCTGGTGACAACTTCGTTTCGATAGTGATGATGTTCGTTTTCATAAGATGTTGTTTTTAGGGGTGGATGGTAAAGTTTGTTGCCGCACAGCTATGAGTATGCTGCCAGTGAGCTTGTAAAACAGCCCAGCAATAGTTACAGTCCACGCAAAGAGCGCGAAATAAACAAATATCTGTGGGATTTCGGAGAGAAAGTGAATTCCGGTGGCTTGTGCAAGACGGTAGGTGCATACGGTATACATACCTAAGGGGAAGACCATGCCCCAATATTGCGGGTGATAAATGATAGGTATAAGCTGGTAGAAATGTCTCCAGGCTCCAAGCAATACAATAAGTGGAATCCACCAGGTGCCGGTAGCCCAAAACATCAAGGTAAAGCCTTTTAGAAAGGGGCTAATGCTTGCCATGAACTCCCAATGCGATGTGTTGAGTAATAAAACAGAACCGGCAAGGGTTACGATGGCTACTGCCCCCATGTTAATCCAATAGGGTGGGGCAAACTCCTCAGCCCTGAGCTCAAAAAATGTTAAGCGGTAAAATATCAGCGTGATGATGATGATATACAGGATGCATCCGATGAGAAACAACATCAGCGCAACAAAGAGTATCAGCTCTTTTGAGAAGGGTAGGTGTTCTACCAATTGTGCCGCAAGAATTGATACAGACTGTGTGGCTACCACCATAAGTAACCATACTCCGTTCATTCCTTTTTCAAGTGAAGGTTTTCCGTGCCGTACAGTAATCATCATAAAGAATGAATAAATCAACACCGCCCAGAGAATGAAACCGAAATAGAAGAGCCAGCTGGCCATCTGAAAATCATTGTCAATAACGGCAAACTGACTGCCCAACACATTGGTGCCGGCCACGATGGTTAAAAAGCCCGGACTGCGCGAATGGTCAGATATGTCGTTCAGGAAATGGTCAAAAAAGAAAATCAGTCGTGCAATAAGCACCAACCATAAAACAAGGTAGAATACGATGTTAAGTTGCAGTAGCGCTTCTCCTACATAAGGGATACCCATCAGAAAGGCTGCCATAGAAACGATGCCTGTTGCCATCGTGAGCGCAAAATAGCTGGGGAAATGCCCAGCAATTTCCTTTTTAAGGCTATTTACAAGTGTTGTATGAAAGCTTGAAGTGTTCATTTCTACACTTACAAAATTCTTCCTACCACCTTAAAGGGCACTTATTTCCGGCTTAAAAAAAATTAAATTTTAAGGAAATAATGCCGGGGATGGTCATAATATTACCATTCGGCTTAAAATTCAGCTGAGATTTTTAAGAAGTATTAAAACCGACTTAAATTCGGGATACGTACTTCTACTTTGGTTCCTTTATTAAGGCCTGATTGAATCTGAATACTTCCCGAATGAAGTTGAACAATACGTTGCACCAGTGGCAAGCCGATGCCATTGCCACGAATGCCGAGGGCATTGCTTCCCCGGTAAAAAGGCTCAAAAACATGGTGAAGATATTCTTCCGGCATACCAATTCCCTGGTCAATAAACTGAACCACAATCATCGTTTTTTCATAGCCTATTTTTACCTCTACAGGTTTCTGATTTGAGAACTTGCAGGCATTGTCAATGATGTTTGTACAAGCGGTTTCGAGCAATTTGCGGTCACCTTTGCAAGTAATATATTTCTCGTTTTCGGGTACTTTTTCAAATTGAATATTCACAACACATCCGGCATGTTGTTTTGCCATTTCATCATGTACATTCCAAAGGATTTCATCAATGCGTAATTCTTCAAAATGCTGAATCAGCGTTTCATCGCTACTTGCCAGTTCAAGCAGGTTATTGGTAAGGGTTCGCAAGTTGCGGTTGTCTTGTGCAATGGTTTTCAGAATTTGTTTGTACTCTTCAACACTGCGGTCTTTAAGCAGTGCCACATCAATCTGCCCATTGATAGCAGTCAGCGGGTTGCGCAATTCATGCGAGGCATTAGATACGAAGCGCTTTTGTGCATTAAAAGATTTCTCAAGCCTTTCGAGCATATTGTTAAAAGTAGCGGTCAGACGACCTATTTCATCGCTTGCATTTTTATTGAGCAGTCGTTTATTCAGATTACTAAAGCTGATACTTTCAACTTGTTGCACTATGTTGGCAATAGGTTTTAAGAATTGTCCGGCATAAAGCCAGCCACTTATAAAAATGATGAGCAGGAGAATAAAACCGCGAAAGAACAACACCCTCCTGAGGTTAGCCATGTAATTCATGCCATGCTGGTCAAAGCCGGAGGTGACAATAATAAAGTCCTGGTTTTGAAAATGATATAAGAAGCCTATGCTTTCTCCGGTATTGCTCTCTGATGACCAGGGCTGTGCTGCAGAAATACCCTTCAATTCATCTGCACTCAGTTCTATGGTACCTGAATCACTGTAAATGCGTGCCAGGCTGGCATTGTATATCGCAATACGCTCATTGGATACTGAATGCAACATTTCTTCTCTGAAGTGGGAGGCGGGGTTATCAATATTGTTTGTATCAGAAACCATGAAGAATTTGAACCTTGCAATACCCCGGTCTTGCAGGCGTGCATGGAAATCATTTTGCCTGAAATTTTCTGATAAAAAGTAGATAGAAAACGAAAAGAAGAACAGAATGATGCCTACTATGGCCGCAAACAATAAGGTGAAGCGGGTTCGTATCGTCATCTTTACTGGTCTTTCATGGTATAACCCATGCCCACCATGGTGTGCAGGAGTTTTACTTCGAAGTTATGGTCAATTTTCTTCCGGAGAAAATTCATATATACCTCTATTACATTGGTGCCTGAATCGAAAGTAATTGCCCATATTTTTTCAGCGATAAAGGCTTTGCTCAGTACACGGTTTTTGTTGAGTGCAAGCAATTCAAGCAAAGCATATTCTTTGGCGGTGAGTCGTATTTCACGCCCTGCACGATAAACTCTTTTGTTATGGGTATTCAGTTCAAGATCGGCCACCCTGATGATATGGTCGGTGTTTTTTGCGTCATCTTCAGAAGAGCGCCCCCTTTTAAGCAATGATTTAATGCGTGCAAGTAATTCAGGGAAGTCGAATGGCTTTACCAGATAGTCATCAGCACCAGCCTCAAAGCCTTCAAGCTTGTCGCTCAGAGAGCCTAAGGCAGTAAGCATTAATATCTTGGTTGTATTGTCTATTTCTCTGATTCTCCGGCAAAGTTCAAGCCCGTTGATTTGCGGAATAATTACGTCTAAAATAATAAGGTCATACGTTTTTGAAAGGGCAAGTTTACGCCCAATTTCACCATCGTAGGCAAAATCTACCTCGAAGCCGTTTTCTTCCAGACCCTGCCGGATAAACTGAAGAACACGCGCTTCGTCTTCAACAATAAGGATTTTCAGCCCTTCCATTTTTTTTACATGTCACTATTATGCGAACATGTAATATACAAATTATCGTAATTTTTTGCATTTAACCAAACCGTAATGGCTTACTTAATGCAAGTACTTGGGTTATGGTAAGAAGAAAAGATACGTGCCTGAAAAATCAGAATTTAAAATTCGCTCCAATACTTGGCAGAATGGGCAATTGATTCACCCGTTCAAATTTCACCCGGTCGAAATAGAATATATTTTCGCGATTATAGGCATTGGTAATGGCGGCAGTCAGCTCTATTTTCTGCTTGTTTTTCAAATTAATGTTTCGGCGGATATTCACATCCAGACGGTGGAATGCAGGAAGGCGGCCACTATTTAGGTCGCCATATAAGATGCCCAGATTGCCATTGGTTTGGGTATAATTCTGATTCAGATTATTGTTAAGGTTAAATTGCTCATAGAACCCTTGTGTTTGTGTAAATGGAAAGCCAGAGCCATAGTTCCAGCGTGCACCGGCCTCCCATTCGCTGTTTTTACCGAAAACCCATGAAACAACAAGGTTTACATTGTGCCTGCGATCCCAAACCGGACTATAACTCAGCAATTCATCTTTACGATTTACCTGCATGAGTGAATAAACCGCCCAGATATACAGTCGCTTAAACTCATATTTTATCACAAAATCAATGCCTTTAGAGCTTCCTTTCTCTGCGATGAAATCTTTTTTGAGCAAGTCAGGTTTTGACAAATTCAGCTGGTTGTCATCATAGAGTTTATTCCGGTTGATATTGGCCAATTGGTTAAAGTCGAAATAGTAACCTTCTACATTTATTTTGAGATGCTCTGAAAGGTCGCCTTCAAAACCTGCAATCAGATGGCGGGCTTTTTGTAATTTTGAGTTAAGCGACTTTCCTTCAAACGTTGCCGGAAGACTTTCTGGAGTGGATAAAAAACCGTAAAACAGATTCACTACATCACGGTCAGAAACTCCGGCAATCAGGTTTTGTGCATACATCCCTCCGGCAAATTTCAGTCTGAAAAAATCAGTCAGGTTGTACTTTACAGCAAGCCTTGGTTCGGGCGAAAATTCACCCACAGAAGCATAATAATGTGCCCTGAAACTGGGTTCAAGCACGAGTTTCCCAAGTACACCATGGTACTTTACATAGCCAGCCAATTCGGTATTAAAGTCCTCTTGCACGATTTTTCTATTCAACTCATTGTAAAAGAGGAAGTTGGTGCTAAATCCAATGGCTTCAAAGCCATATTGTACATCACTTTTACCGAAGAAATATTTGAAGTTCAGGCCCAGGTTAAAGCCATCAATACTGCTTGAGCGTGAGGGGCGGGATGCCTCGTCGAGCATGATTTTATAGTTTGAATAACTAAAAACACCATCAAATAGCACCGATGAATTGGAGGGGATCAGTACAAAGCTGCTGCCTATGCCGAAGGTATTCCAGCTTAAGTCTTGCAGACTCTTGTACCGTACCTTGTCGCTGAAATCAAACGCTGAGATGTTTAATTTACTGCCATTGTCAGCTGAGAACGACAGCTTACCGTAAATATCAGTGAAGTTATACGGAAGTCCTGCGGTATCAACATAAGGGTAAAAAACACGTGAACTTTGCTTAAGGTACGACGAGCGGCCACTGAGCACATAGGAGGTATTGCCCTTGCCTTCACCTTTGTCTTTTCCAAGAGGGCCTTCCAGTTGAATCTTCGATACGAACGGACTTACCGATACCTTCCCACCCATGCGTGATTTATTTCCGTCGCGGGTGGTTATTTTCATAATTGAGGAAATCCGGCCACCGTATTCAGCACCAAAACCGCCGGTATGTACTTCTGCATTGCGTATTATATCTGTGTCGAAAACAGAGAATAAACCGATAGAATGAAAGGGATTATAAATGATGATTCCGTCGAGAAGCACCTTATTTTGGATAGGGGCGCCTCCCCTGATGTACAACTGCCCTCCCTGGTCACCAGTAAATGTAACGCCCGGAAGCACCTGAAGGTACTGAGCAATATCCGGGTCGGCGCCAATAGAAGGCAACTTCGCCATGTCTTTTGGAGTAATGGTGGTGGTAGATATATTCACCCTTGTTTGGGCCTCTTCTTTCTGGCCACTCACCTCGAACTCACGCAATTGAATTGCACGTTCACTCACCATCAGGTTCCGGCTGAGAATTTGTCCTGCTTTAAGTGAGATGTTCTCTGTAAGAGAATCGTAGCCCGGAGCTTTGAACACAAGGGTATATTCGCCCTGTGGTACTTTGGTAATTGAAAAAAACCCATTCACGTCGGTACTGGCGCCGTGAACCGTTCCTTTGAGGTAAACGTTGATAAAGATAACCGGCTCTCCGTTGGCTTTATTGTAAACAAAACCCCGCACAGTAGCTTGTTGTGCCTGAAGTGCAGCAACAAGGAACAGCAGGCTTAGAATCAGAAAATTTCTCATGACAAGCCTGCAAAGATAAAATGAATCAAATAGCTGAAGGAAACAATATCAGGCGTTTATCGCTTAACTGCGTTATTTGGCCAGACATTCGTAATAAGATTTCTCTTTGTTTTGCTTGTCATCTTTGCCGCATGCTTCCTCCGTTGTGTTATTGTAAACACAGGTGTAGCCATAATTGGTTTCAAGGTAAATCTTCCATGCTTCAACAGATTTCCCGTCGAGGTCATCATCTCCCGTACAACCCGCAAGTGGCGGGAGAGTAGCATGAGTGCAGTTGCCGCATTTTCGGGTACAGTCGTAACATTTTTTGCACGATGCCATCAATAGCGAAGAGGCGGTTATCAGGCAAACAAAAAGGAACTTTTTCATAAAAACAGTCGGTCTAAAAACACTTATTTCAATCCAAAAATAACAAAATTGATGTTTATATGCTTTTATATTTCTGAGCCATCACCCAGGGCTTTCCCTCCGTCAGTGTTTTCTTTAATTGTTAAAGGCGGGTTTTCTATTGGTTCTTTGTTTTTTTCTTGTCTATGCGGTTGGGTTCGTCCTTTACTTTGAGTGCTGTTTTTGCGTTCAAAGAGGTCACAACTTTTTTGCCCGTTTGTGCTTCCAATGCTTTTCGGGCATCACCAGCAATTTTACCACCTCGCTCAGCAACTTTAGCATTTTCTTCAAAAGTTTCAGGGTTTGTAGATTGTGAGATGTCTTTGGTTGAAGCCTATGCAAGCATATTAAAAATCAGTTCAGTATTGGTCATATTGTCGCGAAGATTTTCATTTTTCAGGTTTTTGAGAACTTTATACGCTTTGGTTGTCTTGCCCGACCACGCTTTCGTAATGATGTCTGTTAAAGTTGCAAACTGTAAACCTTTGCTAAGGCCCCGCTTTTTCCACTCGTCCGTAAGTTCTTTGCGGATTTCAATACTTTTAAGCCGTTGATTAATCCAATTTTCTGAATATCCCAATGTCAGATATTGTTCCAAAGCTCTGTCTATTGTGATTTCGGGGTCTTGCATTTCATCCAGACGTTCAGATGCCAATTGTGCCAGCCATAACTTAAACGGCTCTGCTTTTGGGGACGGAATAGATTGAATAAGCCTGAAAATCTGTTCACTGTCCGCCACGTCAGTTAGCCGCATTTTGCCGTCAGGGGCAGCCAATTTCAATTGTCCGATTTTTTCGGACAGTTCACTACCTTCCTTTTTTAGCTTGGTTTTTAGGTCGTTCCAATATTTTCTTGGGCGGTCTGTCTCTGTCAACACTTCAATTACATCTATGACTGAAATAAACCAAAGTTCTTTGTCCTCGTCCCAATGAGTGCGGACTTTCTTTTGTTCAAATATCCTTATGGCATTTTCGTTTTTCATTCTTTGTGAATAGTTTGTTGTGGCTGAGGTTGAATGGGAGCCGTTAAAATGCTTTATAGTTTGTTTCTATTAAAATCCGGCCGACATCGCATTGCAAAGAACAAAGACTTTGGTTGATACTTGATTTGAATGATGAAGGTAATGATTTTACACAGTCTAATGGTCAACCTGAATTAATCGCCGGATGGCTTGCCGTCCCTTTGTTGAAATTTCTAAAAGGTACAGTCCATTGACCAGGTAATTGGTTTGTAATACCAATTCACGGCCAGATTTTTCAAAAGGAGCAAGCATCAGCTGACCTGAAAGGTCAAATACGCGACATTCAGTGAGTTGCTGGTCGAGTACGTGAGGTTTAATACGCAGCCAGTTATCGGCAGGTTGAGGGAAAATCAGCAATGATGCTTCATTGGCAAACTTTTCAATGGCTTGCGGATCGCAGCCTCCAGTTATTTCGGTACGACTTGCACGGCTCACCGAATCCATAAAAATCTCCATAGAAGTTTGATCATCTTTGAGGAAGAAGTTCATTGCCGGAATCATCAAATCAAGAGTAATGTCTTGCTGGTCTTCGCGCTCAATCTGTGTTTGAGAACCTGCAATCATTTCCATGATATTGCAGGCAGCCGGGTCATCATCGGCGTAGAAGCAATGGTTACCTCCTTTGATGTTAATGAAGAATTTACATGAAGATGCCAGTGCTTGAAAAATCGGTTGGTGCATGCCGGATGGTGTTGTTACAGCATCGCCACTTCCGGAGAAGATAATGGTGGGTGCAGTTACAGATGGTGCAGCGGCAAGAGAAGAAGGCTCGGTATTTGCCGGCGCCAGTAATACAAGCATGTTCACCAGCTCAGGTTTGTTGCCCGAAAGGATGCTGGCACCACCTCCCATAGAGTGCCCCATGAGCGCATGTTTCCCACTTGAACGGCCACTGAAAACGGAGCTATTGTCGTTACTTTGATTGCGAAACCAAGTAAGGGCATAAATAAGGTCTTTCCCAAGGGCAGCCTGGTCTGGGATAAACAATTTTGTTTCGGTGCCAATCATTAGCATGATATAACCCACCGGAACGATTTTATTGACAAGTGGTTGGTACAATTCAGGCCCCATTCCCCAGCCGTGGGCAAATGAGATGACAGGGAAGTTGCCTTTTGCCGGAAGGGCATTTAAGCCCTGAGATTCAGCAGGGTACCAAACTCTGATGGGGATTTCCCTGTTCGACCTGTCTGGGTCTTTAAGGGTGAAATCCATAAAGCCCATTGAGAAAGCAGCCTTGGCACTATAGCCTGGCGCCAGGCACAGGATGAGCAGCAGAAATAAATGATTAAGCCTGTATTTTCTGAAGAGCATCTGAGAATTTTGTCGAAATATACTGTGTTTCTTCGCTGGATGCGTATTTGCCAAGCGATATTCGGATACTTTCACGGCAAGCATCAGTAGAAAGCCCCATTGCCCGAAGTACGTGCGAGGGTTCGCTGTTAGCTGATGAGCAGGCGGAACCGGTGGCAAGCGCCAGTTCAGGCAAAAGGCCTATCAAACGGGCAGCATCTATTCCGGGGAACCTGAAATTCAATGTGTTGGGTAGTCTTGAAGCCTTCTGCCCGTTGACCTGTGCCCCTAATTGCTGCAAATGGTATTCGAGGCTGTTTCTTTCAGATGCAACAGCGGTGTATTTTTCAAATGTGGTATTTGCAAGCACTGCTGCCGCTCCCATACCTACAATCCCAGGTACGTTCAGGGTGCCTGAGCGCATTCCATTCTCATGACCACCTCCGTGTAGTTGAGGTATGATTCGGATACGTGGATTCTTCCGGCGAACATATAAAGCCCCGCAACCCTTAGGGCCATAGAACTTATGTGCCGACATTGCCAGCAAAGCAAGCCCACTGTGCAGCAGGTTCACTTGAATCTTCCCGCAGGCTTGCGTAGCATCACAAATTAATACAGCTCCTGAAGCACTGGCAATTTCAGCGTACTCATTTACTGGCATAATAACACCGGTTTCGTTGTTAGCAAGCATGGCAACAATTGCAAGGGTATGCTCATTGCAGGTTGCTTTGATGCTTTCAATATCCGGCAGGCCATTTTCATCAAGCGGTAAATAAATTACATCAGCACCTTTTTTTTGGAGGTATTGAAGCGTGTCGAGTACTGCTTTATGCTCGGTCTTAAAGCTGATAATTTGCTTACGCTGACTGCCACCCAGTTCAAATAGCCCTTTTATTGCCAGGTTCAGTGCTTCTGTGGCACCGGAGCAAAAATAAATTTCATCGGGTTCAGCTCCTATCAATGCGGCTGTTTGCTCTCTGGCTATTTTCACCGCCTCTGCTGCCCGCCATCCGTAGGCATGCAGGCTGCTGGAAGCATTGCCGAAGTGTTGACTGAACCAGGGCAGCATTTGTTCAAGCACCAAGGGGGCTACCGGGGTGGTCGCATTGTAATCTAAGTAAAGCGGAGCTGCGCTATTGTATGCTATCATTGAGCCAATTGATATATTTAATGATTTCGTCTTCGTGGTCATCGCCCAGCCAGCGTGATTTGAATGCCAAAAGCTTTTTTTGAAGATTGCGGTGTTTTAAACCTCCATGTAATGATGTAGCTTCCTGCAAAAGATGCAATAATTCAACTTCCTTCAAGTTTGCCGGATGTGATAAAATGGTTTTAAAGTCACGGCAAATCTGTTCGTGGCGGTAGTTCCAGAAGTCCATATCTGCTAATTCGAAGCGAATCATTAATTCAGCTACTGCAATTTTGAATTTCAGGGTAATGTCGGCTTTTTTATAGTTTTCAAGCAGATAGAGTCGGTTCAAACTTCTGATGGCCTGACTGAATTGGCCAAGGTCAAAGTAGCTTGTTGCAAGATTCAGGTAGATGAACATTTCATAAAAAGGCATCCTTATCAGCCGTTTGTTTTCCTGCATTTCGAGCAAAATACGGATGGCTTCCTCTACATCAGAGGTGCTGTAATTATTTACAAGTGCGTTGTAGTAGAAAATCTCAAACCGTTCGTAATGCAAGTGCTGATACTCTTGCATTGCTTTGTGCAGGGCTTCTGCAAACTCAAGTGATTGCTTTACTTTGTTATTCTTGAACAGACTATTCACGATATAGGTGAGCATCTGCAATTTGGTGTCGTGGTTGTTGCGGTTAAATAACTGCTCGTCTGAAAACTCACGGTAGGTTTTCAACAGGTAGCTTTCGAGGTTTTGAAAATCCTTGCGTTGAAGCAGGAGCTGGCTTACCAGGCTGTATATTTTAAAACGAAAACGTGCTGAGTTACGTAGTTTTTCATCAAGGTTAAATTGTTGCGTAGTAGATTCAAGTATTTCAAGGAGTGAATTTTCGGCATCACCGAAGTTCTGTGTCACTTTCAACCGATAAGAAACCATTGCCAGTAGGTCGTCCATCTGCCGCAGACGTGCCAGATTCTCAGAATTATTTTTTCGTTTTTCAATATATGTTTCCGGATTAATGGTCAGTAATTGGTGCGAAAGCTGAATGAACTCGCCATAAATAATATCGAGTAACTCATTGTTTTCGAGTTTTGCAGCCCGGTTCTCCGCTTTTTTTAAAAAGTGTAATGCCAGTTGATGCCTGTTGCGTGAAGCATAGATGCGGGTGATCATCATCAGATGGTAAAGGTATAAACCATCATCGGCATCGTAATGTTGTAAAAACAAGCAACGGTTAAGGTCGTCAATTAACCTGCCTTTTAGCCTGTAATATGCGTTCTTGTCACCTGCGCCATAGAGCTTGATAAATAACTTTTCATCGTCAGCATCCTGACTTTGCCGAATCAGGTCGAGTAAACGCAAATCTTTTCTGTCATCTGATTGGCCTTGGCGAAGTGCGAAAACCTTGTAAAACCTTAGTTCTTCTTTGCTCATTGAATCAGCAATTTCGAAAAGAATATCCATTGTATTATATGGTTTGGGTGCGTAAGATTTTTGCAAGTTTAAATAATTTGTGCCGGATAATCAGTTTATATTTGTCTAAAGAAAAACAAAACCGATGTATCCGGTAAAAACATACCCCCTGAAGAGGCTTTTTATCATTCTGGTGCTGACAGGATTTGTTTTGCCTTTGAATGCCCAGAAGCTGAGGATTGTATCGGTGCAGTTGCCTGATTCAGCGATTCTTGGCACGAGTATTACTGCCAGTTTGCGTATTGAAAATCAAGACAGTAGCAGCCGTTTGGGCAATCTGCGCATCTGGTTCCAGAATCAGGATATCTCAGGTATCGTAGCTCCGGTAGGGATTTCAGACTCACGACAGTACTTTGCACCAGGTCAGCAAAGAGAATTCCTCATTACTGTTCCGGTAAAGCCTGGTATTTTTAAAGGTGGCGGGAATACTGTTGTAATCTGGCCTTCTTTTCTTGATCTTCCGGAAGTAGGTTCTGATACCACACGCATTGAGATATTTGTGCTCGACCCCAACAGTGTCGCAGGAATCACAAAGCTGAGCAAACAAATCAGGATTCTTCATCTACCGATGAGCGCCATTCTCGAGGTACAAAATGATGATGTAACGCAAGCCCCTGAACAGCTTGCTTTGTATGGGGTTTCAGGTGAACTGCTACACCAGGCCAATGGTTCACGGCTTGATTTAACCGGGCTTGGTAGGGGCATTTATATTCTGCAAATGCGTTTTAGCAACGGACTTATTACACGTCATAAGATATACTGGGCAGCTCTTTAAGCTTTTGTTTAATTTTGCTGCATGGAGCATGATTTAGATGTCAGGTATTGCAGCGGACTATTTCAATATAAGCGGTTGATAACACGCGAGGTCAAAGCCGGAGTATTGGGTATTGGTGGTGGAAATCCCATCAGGATACAATCAATGACGACCACTGACACCCTGAACACGCAGGCAACAGTGGCGCAAAGTATTCGGATGATTGAAGCTGGCTGCGAATTGGTACGTATAACCGCACCAAGTATAAAAGAAGCCCAAAACCTTGAAGAAATTAAGAAGGAGCTTAGGGCAGCGGGTTTTCAAACACCTATTGCAGCAGATATTCATTTCACCCCCAATGCTGCCGAGCTGGCAGCCCGGTTGGTAGAGAAGGTAAGGATTAATCCAGGAAATTACGCGGATAAGAAGAAGTTTTCACAAATTGATTATACAGATGCATCCTATGAAACCGAGCTGGAGCGCATCCGTGAGCGTTTTACCCCCCTGGTGAAAATTTGCAAAGAGTACGGCACCGCAATGCGTATTGGTACAAACCACGGTTCGCTCTCTGACCGCATCATGAGCCGTTATGGCGACAGTCCGGCAGGAATGGTTGAATCAGCCCTTGAGTTTCTGCGCATTGCCGAAGAAAATAACTTTTATGACATAGTGCTTTCGATGAAATCATCGAATACCCAGGTGATGGTTCAGGCCTACCGTCTGCTTGTTTCGCGCATGATGGAGCTGGGGATGAATTACCCGCTTCATCTGGGCGTAACAGAAGCGGGTGAAGGCGAAGATGGTCGTATTAAGTCGGCTGTGGGCATTGGTACCTTGCTTGAAGACGGCTTGGGTGATACCCTGCGTGTTTCCCTCACCGAAGATCCTGAATTTGAAATACCGGTTGCCAGAACGCTTGCAGAGCGTTATGCAAATCGTAAAAGCACGGCACCAACGGCCAACCAGACGCCAGCCTACACCCTGAACCCATTTGAATATACACGTCGCGGTACACATGTTTCTGATATGCTGGGTGGTGAACAGGTGCCAAGAGTGGTAGCTGATTTGAGCAAGGTAACAATCGAAAGTCAGGCCGCATTCTTTCGGGTAGGTTATGCTTATTCAGTTCCTAACGATAAATGGAACATCGCAGACACAGCCTGTGATTATATTTACACCGGGCGACAGATACCACCGTTCGAAATTCCCGGAAGCCTTGGTATTATCGTAGATTCGGAAGTGTGGCGTTCAAATAGTCCACGTGTTTATCCTTTATTCACAATAAGCAACTTGCCGGAAAAAGAAAACCTGCCCTCAGGATTGACATTTCTTGCACTTGACACATTAGAAGTAGAGCCCTGGCTGTTAGAGCGGCTCAAAGAATGCCCGAACTTAATTCCGGTTGTAAGCACAGATAAAGAGAATTCAGTACAGGATATTCGTGTCTTTTTCTTGCAGCTCATTGCACATAGAATTACCAACCCTGTAATTGTAAAAAGAAACTACAATCATACTGACGACACCGCGTTTCAATTATATGCGGCCACTGATTTAGGGGCATTACTTATTGACGGATTAGGTGATGGTGTTTGGCTTGGAAGCAGCAAGCAGTCAGTAACAGAGAAGCAGGTGAATCAAACAGCTTTTGGAATTTTACAAGCTGCCCGCGTGAGGATTTCTAAAACAGAGTACATTTCTTGTCCTTCGTGTGGCCGCACCTTGTTCGACCTTCAGGAAACCACCGCAAGAATCCGTGCACGTACTTCGCACCTGAAAGGGGTGAAAATCGGCATTATGGGTTGCATCGTAAACGGACCCGGAGAGATGGCCGATGCAGATTTTGGCTATGTAGGTACAGGTGAGGGAAAAATAACACTTTACAAAGGTCGTGAGGTGGTTAAGCGCAATCTTGCCGCTTCAGAAGCAGTAGATGAATTGATTCAATTGATAAAGTTACATGGTCGCTGGACTGAGCCAGCGCCTTAGATTGAATTTCTTTTTAGCAGCCTGATGCTGAGCTATAAAGACAATGTCAGAATAAGCGGCAAGTCAAGGTATTCAGAATTCCTTCTTTCTCCTGGAGAAGTTAAACCGGAAATTGCATTTTTCTTCCAGCAAGGCGAAACGGTCAATTGTGGATGAATGGGGAGGTCGCACATAGTTCATACTCGCTAGCTCTGTTCTTGCATAAGCACTAAAATCATTTTTATGAGGCTCAGCAAGCGTTTTAATTAATTCCCATTCATTTTCCTCGAATAATACGGGAGGCAGAATGATGTCTATGGCACATTGCAACCTGGCAAGTTTTTGTGAATGCATTTGCTGGTTATTGTACTTTTCTCTTGACTTCTGCTGTTCTTTTGTGTTGTATTTGGGGCCGTACTCCGCCATTTTTTGGGCATGCAACAGTGCTGATTTTTCTGCCTTGTTAATCCGAACAGTTTCTGCATGCCATGTAAAATTATATGCTTTTTTTAGAATATCAACAGCTTTTGTTTTGTTGCCTGTTAGCAAGTAATACCGTACTTCGGCCTCCCACAAATCGAGGTATTCCGCATGATTGGTGTAAAAAACACTGTCTGGTATATTTAATGCCTGATGTTTAGCGGTATAATGCTGCAACAAGCCGTTATAGTCTTTTGTTTTTTTCATCTCTTTCACCTTCAATTCCTGAACAATTTCTGTATAATATTTCTCTTCAGATGCTTTTAAAATAACATTGAATACCTGGTCGTTTAGCGGATTGATATTTTGAGAAAGCAGATGGTTTGATATTTTCAAAAGGATACGTGTTTGTGCTTCCGGCTCAGTACCTATGATTTTATTTAATATAGTTACAGCTTTTTCGGTTCTTCCGTGGAAATAATGTGTAAAAGCAAGCAGTTCGTCGAGCCAAGCATCTGGTGTTATTCTGGCGCTGTAAAATGCTATCACTTCGTCTAGAAAATCGGGATGTAAGCCCTGTAAATCCATTGCCTGAATAAGTGCTAAATCAGCAATGTAGAAGTCGGTTTCATAAAGCAATGAGTCCTCAAAATATTTTCCGTCATTTTTAAATCGGATATGATATGACTCGTCAATCGGAATTGGATTTTTTGTTTCGTACCATTTTGCGTTCACCTCTCGATAATTATTTCGCGCGAGAAAGTGGTCTTTATAGTATTTAAAGGCCTCCTGATACTTTTCGGTTTCTACCAATGCAAGCATGTGAAAAGACGACAAGAGTGTCCTGTACTCACGTTCTAATTTTGGCAATTTTCCGCTAAGCCTGTATATTAAAAGTTCGTTTCTATCAAGATGCTGATACAACTCAGCTTCTGCACGAAGGAAATCGGTATAAGCATGAATGCGCATGTAATTTTCAATAAATTTACTGTATGTATCAGTCCATTTCCGGGCATCCTTGTGAGCAGAATCAATCCTGAGCTGATTGATTTTAGCCTGCCTTGCCTGTTCTTCTTGTTGAGCTTGTAGTTTCAGCTGTTTTCGTTCTTCGCGACTAGGGCGATAGAGGTATATTTTAGAACTTCCGGTGGAAGTTCCAAACCCGGATGACGAGGAAGAACCTGAATATTGTTTTGCTGCAACATCTACTTTGTACTTCTCTGCATCAAATACATAGCCTCCACCATATATAGGCCTCATACCTGCTTGTTGTGAGTGTAACTTTGCTATACAGGTAAAAATGAAGATTATACATATTCTGGTTCGCATCCTCAATTGGTTTTTTGTAAAATTATTAAACAAGTCATTTACCTGCAATGAATCAACTGAATATTTCTTCAAAAGATTTGCCTGTCATTTCTAAAAGACGAACAAACAGGTAAGACCTGATGCAAACATCTGGCTCAGCACTGTTAATAAGTATTGATAAGTGTTTTTTTGAAAGAAGAATAATAGTGTGATACCTTTGTGGCATCTTTAATTATCTCATGGCTTTAGAATAATCTTCTGAAGTTAAATAGGGGAATCGTGTGAAATTCACGAGCTGTTGCGCAACTGTAAGTTCACCTTTAAAAAGGAGAATAAGCCAGATTACCTACTTGAATAGTTTAAGATTTGTTTTCGCATAAAAAGCAAATCTGAGAAGGGTTTTTCAAAATTGCTTTTTATGTTTTAATAACCATTAAAATATAAATTCATGAGCATTTTTGACAAAAGAACAAACTACAAACCTTTCGAGTATCCCGAAATATTGCAATTTACTGAGATGCTTAACAAGTCGTTCTGGGTTCATTCTGAACTAGATTTTACGGCTGATATTCAAGACTTTCATTCACATTTAGCACCACACGAAAAAGAAGCGGTTAAAAAAAGTTTACTTGCGATTGCACAAATTGAAGTAGCAGTAAAATCTTTTTGGGGCAATTTGTATCTACACCTACCAAAACCTGAGTTTAATGGTTTGGGAAGCACATTTGCCGAATGCGAATTCAGGCATTCAGAAGCTTATTCAAGGTTGTTATCTCTTTTAGACTATGATGATGAATTTCAAAAACTTATAGAGGAACCGGTCATCGGGAAAAGGATTGAATACCTTAACCAGGCATTAGCTTTTACAAATTCAAAAGAGCCTAAAGAGTATGTTTTCTCTTTGATTTTATTCTCTATTTTAATTGAAAATGTCTCCTTGTTCAGCCAGTTTGCCATTATTCTTTCTTTTACACGCTTCAAAGGGTATATGAAGAATGTGAGTAATATTATCGCCTGGACATCCGTTGATGAGCAGGTGCATGCCAATGCCGGGGTTTATATCATTAACCAAATCAAAAAAGAATTTCCTGAATTTTTTGACCAAAAAACGCAAGCAGCTATCATCCAATTAGTTCAAAAATCAATTTCGGTAGAGGCTGAAATATTAGATTGGATTTTTTCTGGTGGTGCCTTGCATGATATCAGAAAAGATGATTTAATCAACTTTATGAAGTTTCGGGCAGATGAGAGTATTGCCGAAATTGGATTAAATAAAATTTACAACGTTTCTACTGAGCAATATAGGCCGATGCAGTGGTTCGAAGAAGAAGTATTTGCAAATTCTTTAGATGACTTCTTTGCAAAACGCCCAACAGAGTATACAAAGCACGATAAAAGTATTTCAGCAAGCGATTTATTTTAAGAAATGACCTTAGCGCAAAAGATTGAATCGTCGGAAACACGTATTTTCAAGGCTGTTTTCCCAAACACTACCAATCATTATGATACACTTTTTGGTGGTACGGCAATGCAATTAATGGACGAAGTAGCCTTTATCACTGCCACCCGGTTTAGTAGATTAAGGATGGTAACTGTTAGCAGCGACAGGATTGATTTTAAAATACCCATACCCTCCGGAACCATTATTGAACTGGCAGGAAGGGTTACTTATCTTGGAAGAACCAGCTTAAAGATACGCGTTGATATTTATATCGAACAAATGTATTCTGAGGACCGGGCAAAGGCAGTAAGTGGCGAATTTACATTTGTAGCATTAGACGAATATAAGAGACCTATACCTATACGCACAGATACCATATCCTAAATATTTCAAAACCCTTTTCAGAAAACAATTTATGAAGAATCTTTGGTGGCTCAGTGAAGAAAGCGAGCAAATTCTCAACAGAGGATATTTATTAAAAGGAGAAACCGTACATAGAGCTATTGAGCGAGTGGCTACTGCGGCTTCAAGAAGGCTTTTCAAGCCAGAATTGAAGGAGCCTTTTATTGAATTGATTGAATCGGGCTGGATGAGTTTAAGTTCACCCATCTGGGCAAATATGGGCACAGAAAGAGGATTGCCCATTTCATGTTTTAATGTGCATGTGCCTGACAACATTGAAGGCATCACACATAAACTTGGCGAGGTAATTATGCAAACGAAGATAGGCGGTGGAACTTCCGGTTACTTTGGTGAATTGCGGGGGCGTGGCTCCACAGTTACTGATAACGGAAGGAGCAGCGGGGCAGTTTCTTTTATGAAATTGTTTGATACCGCTATGGATACTATTTCACAAGGTGGGGTACGAAGAGGGGCATTTGCTGCGTATTTAGATATTGACCATCCGGATATTTTAGAATTTCTGAAAATTAAGAACATTGGCAATGACCTGCAAAACCTGTTTTTTGGCGTTTGTGTTCCGGATTATTGGATGCAAAATATGATAGAAGGTGATGCGGAAAAAAGAGAGATTTGGGCTAAAGTTCTTGAAAGCCGGCAGGAGAAAGGATTGCCATATATTTTCTTTACAGACAATGTAAACAGAAATAAACCGCAAATCTATAAGGACAAGAATTTGCAGATAAATTCAAGCAATTTATGTTCAGAAATCATGTTACCTTCTTCTTTTGATGAGTCTTTTATTTGTTGCTTGTCTTCAATGAATTTAGAGTTGTACGATGAGTGGAAGGATACCAATGCCGTGCAGTTAGCCATTTTCTTTTTAGATGCTGTATTGCAGGAGTTTATTGTAAAAACAGAAGGAAATTACTATTTAAGCTCTGCTAATGAGTTTGCCAAAAATCACCGGGCACTGGGTTTAGGCGTATTGGGATGGCATTCATATTTACAGAAAAATAGAATTCCGTTTGAAGGTCTGAGGGCCAAGCAACTTACAAGCTCAATTTTCTCTGGAATTCAAAAAGAAGCTGAAACAGCCAGTAGGGAGTTGGCTAATATTTATGGCGAACCAGCATTACTTCAAGGGTATGGGAGAAGAAATACAACACTTTTAGCCATAGCTCCTACTACGTCTTCCTCTGCTATTCTTGGACAAACCTCGCCCGGGATAGAACCATTCAGTAGCAACTATTACAAAGCCGGATTGTCGAAAGGAAATTTTATTCGGAAGAATAAATACCTGACCCAATTATTAGACGAAAAAGGGCTCAATAATGAAGATATCTGGCGCAGCATTATGCTTCATCACGGAAGCGTGCAACACCTTGAAGAATTAAGTGTTGATGAAAAATTAGTGTTTAAAACCTTTAAGGAAATTAGTCAATTAGAGATCATTCAGCAGGCTGCTTTGCGCCAAAAATATATTGACCAGTCTCAAAGCCTGAACTTAAATATACCAGCAAATCTGCCTATAAAAGAGGTCAATAAGTTATTGATAGAAGCCTGGAAGCTTGGGGTTAAAACCTTGTATTACCAACGTAGCCAAAGTGTATCTAAAGAGTTTATTACCAATCTGGTATCTTGCAGTAGCTGTGAGGCCTGAAAATAGCATAAAGAGCCATGCCTGAATTATCTTTAACTCGATTAAACCAGCACCTTTGATTGATTTTATTGCGCTGATATACAGTATGATAGATGATTTTGAGGCGCATTGTACAAAAAAACCTTAGTGTTAAAACAACAATTTCACTTTTATGTTGTTTTAATAGCAACGTAATGATGTAGCGTTAGTTTGATTTAGGTAATTGAAGCAGGCTTCCTTTCGGGAGCCTGTTTCAATTTTAGGGTACTGCTACCTAATATTCTTGAGCCTTTCAGCCAGTAATAGTTGTTAAACAGGCTGCTGTTTATTTTTCTTATTCTCTATGAAGTAATAAATAATAATAGCACCGAGAGCAATCAGGAAAAGCAAATTCTCAAGCCAATGTTCGGTGGGATAAACCCAAATTTCCTTGAAAGTATTCCACCGGCCCAGCACCTCAATAAAATTCCAGAATACTATTACTGTGGGTATCGCATAGCGTATTGCATAATCAAGCTTGTTGAGTTTGAAAAGCTTAAGTGACAGGTAACACGACCATAGCAACGAACCATACGACACGATATATGTTGCAGGGTGTTTATCACCTGCGATATCTTTATCATATACAAGCAGCAGCACAAGGTAAAAAGCCCATAAAAGCATGATAGTTTCTATGAAGGTTGTAAGTGCAAGCGGCTTTTGTTGTTTTTCAGTTATTTTCAATGCTGTGTTTAGCCTGAACACTCTTTTAAACCAATTAAAGAAGGTACAATTGTTCTGAGCAAATAAAAAGAGCAATAGAAAGGCAAGTAACAAACCCAATGACGACATCATTACCAGGTATTCAGCATTTGTTACCACTTCGCCATTTTCTTCAAGGTGAGGAATGTTTAACTTCTCGGCAATCCAGACAAATGAAAATTCAATCCAACCAGTCCAGAGAAGCACCCCGCCCAATAAGCCCAGAATGGTGGCAAGGGTTCTTTTTTTATCGCTGAAGATACCCCAAACCAACAAGGCTAAGCCCAACACACCAATAAAAAAGGCACCGATGAGCTTTTGTTCGTCAAGCATGTGTTCATTTAGCACCATGAGCGCATGACCCAGCGGCATTAGCAGTAGCACGATTAGAAAGGCGATGAGCCCGGTTTTAAACGATGACAAATTCATGATTATGAAGATGTTTTTTTTGAGGGTTGATTAAATGATAGCCAATTGATGCGTGGTCAATGCTCAGATCTGTTTTCGCATTAACGAAATTTCAATTGCATCAGGTCCGGGGTAGGCCGGGTTTCTGGCAACAATCAGTCCGTCTTCAGAAAAAGAGTCATTCAGGTCAGCGTGGCAAAGAATCAGAAACCCTTTAGATTTGAGGAATTCAATGCAGTTCTGGTGCAACTCATTTGAATGGGTTGAAATGAAAAAGTAACCAATACCGTTTCTGGAAAGTATATCCGGCATGGTTTCTAGCATTTCCATTTCATAACCTTGAATATCGGCATGCATGATATCAAGAAATTCGACGTTGTTTTCGCGGCAAATTTGGTCAACATTGGTCATTGTAACCGGTGAGCCGGGCACATCATGACCAATGTAACCGGTCATAAAAGTTGCCTGCAAACCGTTCATTTTAAAGTTGGCTTTTGCCCTTGCAATGCCGTCAGCATTATCTGCAAGGTAATTTTTTGCCCCTTTAATTTTTGATGCAAACCACATCGAGTAGAAGCCCCAATAGCAACCAACTTCAAGCATTGTAGCGTTTTCAGGAATGTATTTTAGTACTTCCTGAAATACATATTCTTCCTGAGGTTCGTGAACAGCCTGGTTCTCCATCAGCATTCGCATTACAGGCGCACCGTAATAACTCAAAGGGTCAATGATGAGACCATTGTGCATCACCAGTTTGCCTTTTTGCAGGGTACCTGCCTGATTGATTTTTGCTATGCGTTGGTTGTCGCTGCTTCTTTTTACTTTGTCAATGCGCCCCAGCCACATATTACGGCTGGCTTCGTCGAGCTGTGCAAGAGGTAGCAGACTCCGGTAATAGCTATGTAGTCTAAAGGTGCGCCAGGGCTGCAATACCAGCTTTTCGAGCATGGGTATTTTAGCGATTAGCTCGCGTAAACTGTTGCGTATGTTGTTAAATGCCATTTTCTTCGGCCAAATGTAGCCAATTGTCTTTTACCTTGAGCAGTACCTTAATGTGTAATGCGGGTGCGCCAGAGCAAACTGATATACAAGCGTGGGTGAACCTGCCAGCAAAAGCGCATCAGTCTTGATAAAATACCCTGACGTATTGCTGTTGTTACCGGAGCAATCCATGGGTTAAACCATGACAATTCATCTTGGGTCTTGCTCAAACTAAGTAAACGCAACAAGGTTTTCTCTAAATGTATTTGTCGAGCTTTTCCGTGTTCGCCAGGAATACGCAGGAGGCATACCAGCAAGGGGCGCAAACCTTTGATTTCTGTTCCTGTTGAAGATTCAGGATAAACCCGGTAACGCAGCAGGGGCGTTGCGATACCCAAAAGCCGAAAGCCCTTGGTAAGTAGGAGCGTCCAGAGAAAATAATCTTCACAATTCTGTATCACTAAGTCTTCCGGGAAACCGCCTGCGGCAAGCAGTACCTCCCGTTTTACCAGTACTGTAGAAGTAGGAACTCTGTTTTGCAGGTGAAATGCCTCAATAGCTTCCGGCCCTTGAAACAGACGATTTTCTACCCCGAAACGGTATTGCTCCAAATCCATCTGGTTGTTCAGGCAAATAAAACCATCAGTGAAGCTCATGTCGGCTCCTGAAGCAAGTGTTTTTTCTAATTGAACCGAAAGTTTCTCCGGCATCCAAAGGTCGTCAGCATCCAAAAAAGCCACCCAGCTGCCCCGTGCGTGCCCAATACCATTGTTACGTGCTTTCCCTTGCCGGCCATTCGCCTGATGCACCAATGTGATTCGGTTGTCGCGCAGGCTTTGTTGTTGAAGCACTTCAGGGGTATCGTCAGTAGAGCCATCATTCACAATGATGATTTCGAAATTTTGAAAATGCTGCGCCAGAATCGAATCAAGTGTAGCTGCAATATATTTACCGCAATTGTATGCGGGTATTACAATTGAAACAAGTGGAATATCGGCAACTGCGCTCACAGGAAGATTCTGGCTGTTTGTCTTTTTAAATTTAACCTAAATACCGGTTCATTACACGTTCGCGCCATCGCAAACGTAATTTTTCACTTAACGGAAGCATTTTCTTGTTGTGAAATACAGCCTGAATCAATTTGTATTTAAGCCCCAATTCAGCTTCAATTTTTTTTCCAAGAAATGTTCCCCGGTCAAAATCATGGGGTTCGTAATATTCAAACTTAACACCGAAGGTGCCCCAGAAATAACCATACATCAGGGCATTTTCCTTAGGCTTAGGCTCAAGGTTTTGCTGAATAAGTGCTACCAAATCATCATGGCTACCCGGGGTATATGCGATATCAAGTGAATCATAAAAAGTTTTTGCAGCCAAAATACTTGGCCGCCCCATATAAGTGGCCTCCACCCCAATGGTAGAGCCGAAGGTGATAACTTTAGATGCGTTTCTAACTAATTCGTAAGTGCTTAATTTAGATGCTGGCGGAATAATTGTCAGGTTTTTACTTTTCAGGTTCAGTAAATACCGAAGATTTTCATTGCTTGCTTTTTGCGCTAAGTAAGGATGTATCCGCAGATACACATGCACATTTTCAAGGGTTTCGCAAGCCTTAATGATGCGTGTGATCCCATCGTTTTGGTTGATATAGAAAGGGTTCTTCCATTCTTCACCTAAGGCTGCAACTTCATCTTCAGATGAATTGCAAATCAAAATATTTTCCTTGTTTTTGTCCCATCCTTCCGGCAAATCTATTTGTTGGTTCTCTAAAAAAGAGTACCAGTTTTCCATTTTTCCGCCGATACGTGTTTCATACCATTTGCAGGCAATACCTTCTCTGCTTTGAGGTTCAGCATTTGCCCAGGCTTCAAGAATCAGCCTTTGGGTATTGGGTATATTGTGGATGGTAGCATTTTCAAAAAGCGAATAATACTGCATGTTACAGCCTCTTTCATGGGTAATAAAACGTACACCTGATTTTTCGCATGCCCGCATTGCCCCACGGGTGGTTGAAAATCGTCCGTTAAAAATATATACGACATCTGTTGGGTTTTGCCGGAGGTAATTCAAAAAGCTGAAATACACACCAAGACTTGAGATAATGAGTCGCTCAACCTGTCGGCCTTCAAGTTCAGGTGTAGGATTTCTTTCCATTGAAATCATCGTAGAAGCCACGGCATATCCTACATCAAAATTATCCACCCATAACTTCTTTAACTCTTCGAGATTGGTAATGTTACGCTGGGTTTCCGCAATACGTTTTTTGTCAGTTTCAGTTAATTGAAAGAAACTTCGTACGATAGGTTTTTGCTGTAACTGGCTATAACCTGATTTTACTTTTGAAACACAACGTTCGCATGATTCTGGCATGAAATACGGGTTGTTTTCGCAGGCAGGCAGCTCTTTGTTGCATACCAATTGAACCACCTTATTACCTTTTTTCTGGTGATGGAGGATGATTTCAAGTTCGGTTTCATAGTGAGATGCGAACAGGGTATGCGAGTTAAAAATTACAACATTCATTATTTTGCAATTGAACGAACCAGTATAAATGCTTCGGCGAATTCATTTCCGGTAGCGACACCCCAGCGTTGTGCCTGAATGCGTAGCGCCTCGGGTGAGCGCGGATGCGGATAAGCTCTTTTCTCAAATTCATAGCTTTCCATTCCCTTGATTTTGGCGTCTACATCGGCCTGACCAACCGCAAAAAACAAGTTGGGCAGAAATGGATTCGGATAATTAAATGCCTGCCATTCGGTAGAAGAAGGGGTCTCAAAGCAAACAAGGGTATTTACCTTTTCATGAGCCATAGGCCGAATGGAAGTAACAACGGCTTCAAAGGTGCGTCGGTGGTCAATATTGGTGTCGCCACCATGATGGGTAAAGATAATCTCCGGATTAAATTCACTTTTCTCCTTTTCGATAACTTTTACCAAATCAAGCAAATCTACACTGTCGAAACGATTGTCGGCAAACTGGTAGATGCCGCATGATTCAAAGCCAATGGCTTGCTGGGCAGCCTTGATATTCTGACGGTGAATCGCCAATTCATTCGCCCATTTTTCCGGGTCGCGTTCATCAGAGCGGGAGGTAATGCCTTCGCCTAAAATAATGACCCTGATGGTACACTGGTGTTCATGAATAAGATGATGCATGGTGGCTCCGCAGCCAAGCAACTCATCATCGGGATGAGCAACTACCAGAAGAATACGTTTTTTATGAAGTTCAATCATTTCAATAGGTCGTCAAATGATTCAGAATATTTGGAGGCAAGAATTGCTGATGAGCGTAACAAACTTGGAATACCTGAGATGGTCGGGTAGGCGAGACTACTTTCAGGGCAAAAATAACAATCACTTTCTTTTAGCATTTTTTTACCTGAATGTGGACAAATAAATTGAACCGTATTTGCCTGGCTGTTGCTTAGTTTCTCAATGAGTACCAGGCCTGAAGGGTTTTCTGGCTGGCGCAGAGAGTCAAGCAGGCGGTATTCGGTTACTTTCATGCCAAGCGCTTCGGCTGTTGCCTTTAAACCCTTTACATAACCGTGAAACTCCATTCGTTTTTTTGCCTGCTCAGAACCCAGCTCATAAATAGGTTCAATGAGTACTAAATATTTTGCCGTGATGCGGTATAGTTCCTTTAGCAATGCTTCTTCTTTACCACCATTGGGTTCAATAGAATGCGAGGTGTAAACAATATCCACCGAATTGTCGGCCAGGGGTATGTCGAATAAATCAGCCATGAAAAGGGTGCTTTCTAACTGCTGCTGCCTGAAAAAAGCCTGTGCTAATTTTATTCTTGACCAGGATATGTCGAAACCGAGTTGTTGTTTTGCCTTCTGCTTTAGTTTGGGGAGCAGCAAGCCCATCGTGGTTCCCTCACCAATACCCGCCTCCATGATGCTGTTGTAGGGGGCTAACTTGTTGATGATTGAAGCAAGCTCATCGGTGTATCTTTCTACATTTTCTTTGTTTTCTTTGATATACTTCACATAACTTCCTGTCTGAAAATCATAGCTTATCTGAATGGCTTCTGCAGAGTTGCCTTTCTGACCAGTTTCGTGTTGTATGAATTGCAGAATGTTTTCTCCTTTTTCATAAACCTCTTTTACAGCAGGTAAAAGACCGTAAAGTGTTTTTTTATCTTGCATGAGCATCTTATTATTTTAAGGCATATCTGTCCAAAAAAAAATCCGGTAATAAAAAATGGCTGGAGCCACCTGAGCGGCTAATTTTGTTATTGTAATCACAAAATCACAAACCGTGGTAAATTAACGCTCTTTTCTTAAATTCTCCAAGTACTCCCATATTATCTTTATCAAACGGCAGGCAATCAGAATTTTTATTCCAATTTTAACAACACATCAAATCGCTCACCGGGTTGTGTTAGAGTTTTTACACAACAATTATTTTCAAAACACTAATGTTGCATTAGCTGGTTGAACCTCCCCTTTTATATGGTTCTAAAGGGTAAGCAAACTCTTCATTTTTATTCAAAATAGTTATACCTACTTTTTCATCAGGGATATGCATTTTTGAAAATCCAGAATGACTGAATATTTTGTTAAAAATCACATTATATGAAGGATTCCAGCTAAACATTTTTGAATAATTCATCTTATAGCTAAAAACACCTTCCGTATGTGTATATATGTTTTTATACGGAAATGGCGGGTGAAAATCCATAATTACCAAAACCCCATTGGCTGACAAACACCTATCAGCTTCAAATGCTATTTTGAATAAGTCTTTTCGGTCGCAAAGATATAGGCAAAATCCAAAAACTATCATATCAAATGAATTATCATCAAACGGTAACGCATCTGCTGACCCCACTATCAATGAAATACTGGGAAATTCTTTTTTGCCATTGTTAATTGCTTGTATAGATGGGTCTATCCCATAACACTCAGAGTTGAAAACTTTGTTGAAATTGTTTAACCGCATCCCATTAGAACATCCAATTTCAAGAACTTTTTTGGGTGCAATTTCTATGTCTATAAGAGATTGTATAATTGGTCCAATTTCATCTTGGGTGTTTTCGTATGATTTCTTATTTCTAATAAACCATTGATCGGCTTCTGAAGCAAGGAAAATTTCTTTTTGTGATGTCATCCTTTTTTAATTAATTAGTTGTCTTTTGCAATTTAGTGAAATATTGCATTGCAAACAACGCCAGTTCGTAAAAAATCACAAACCATTGGATGTTTGGGAAAATTTTGTATGTCGAAGCAATAAATTATTTATATTTCAAAGCTAATTTATATTCGCTGAACGTGTTAAACACCTGATAGGCGGAGTGTTGAAACATTCTTAGACTACCAGTATTCATCAGGTCAACGTTGGCAAAAACCAGATTGATACCTGCATCTTTTAATACCTGTTTTGTTTTTTCAAGGAGTAGAACCCCAAGGTTTTTTCCTCTGAATTCGGGCCTTACAGCAATTAAAGAAACAAAGCCGTGTGGAGGCATGGTGTGCTGCAATTTATAGAGCGCTATACTTTTTGAAAATGCACAAAACCCAATGGTTTGCTGCTTATGCCGCAATGTAATTATTTTATTTTCAGGAGCTAATAAAAAATTATTAAGCCATGAGTTATACATTTCTTCAATACGCTTGCGTGTGAATGCAGGGTCGGCCATAAAGCGACTGTGCCCGAAAGAACTGCCTGCAAAATCCATGATTTCATTCAACTCATAAGGTCCGAGGGATGCAAATTCAAAACCTTCTGGCACTTCTGGTGAATTCATTGCTGCGATGGCATGCCGCAACATGTATTTACTGGTCAACAATTTGAACCCATTTTCAGCCCAGAAATTTACGAGTGATGTATTGGCAAGTGATGCACGGGTGGTTAAATAAGAGATGTTTTTGTCTTTTGCCCATTGAATAAGTGCGTCAAAATGTGCTTTGTTGATAGTGCCATTGTTATATATCTCTATACGGGCAATATCAAAGCCAAAAAAGGTGCTGTCCCAGTTTTGTTTTGTAATTGCATAAATACCTGTATCATCAAGGATGCGACAAGCATTTTCATTACTACCCGGGGTAAATGTTTCAATAAAGCCCTGATACAGTTTTTCAGGAGGCACATCTCGCATATACTGGCCGTCGGCAATCCATCTGCCACATTGAAAGTTTTCCATCATACAGGCTTGCTTAGTTGCATGATAGAAGCCTTGTCGGCATTGCCACTCATAAGAATCTTATAGCTCTCAGGCCCACAATTAAACAACAGGTCGAAAACAGTCATATAAGGTTCAAATTTACCGAAACGTTGTGGATATTCAGGATGCTGGTATGACTGGAAATAAAGGTCAATACCTGCTTGTTTAAAAGCTTCCAGATCGGCATAGTCTTTCCCCATTGCACCAAAAATATACAAATCAGCATTCAGTTGCTCACACATATTTTGTACCAATGCCGATTTGCTGCCCTTAAAATCATGCTCATGTGCATGAACAATCGGTATATTGATGCCCATTTCTTTTAGGATATAGAACAGAATGTGATTGTTCAAATCTACCAATGATTCCCACTCACGCGCGTATAAGTCATGCATGAATGGCATGTATTGGTCGAAAAAAGGTGTCTTGCTGTAATTTAATTCAAATGCACGCAGGTGTTTTTTGCGCCAGTTTTGCTCATTGTCAATCTTTACATCAATTAATAACTGGTCGAATTTACCGTGCGACTGAACAGGTACCGTTAACCAGGATGGACCCTGAGCTGTTTTTATTTTGTTCCGGTTGTTCCAGTCTTTTTTTAGGTATTGAACGGCATCAAAAACAACAAATTCATCGGCCAGTGCAATCTTGTGAATAAGGCCACACCAGGGCAGGTAAACAGGCTGATGTGCGGTAAGTATCTTCATAATTTAATGTTTCTAAGTGCCACTTCGATGCGTTCGATCTCTTCATCGCCTAATGCAGGATACACCGGCACAGATAAAAATGTATTTGCCGCCTTTTCTGCATTTGAAAAGGCAGTACCCGGCAGGCCTGTGTAATTGTGTAACAATTCAAAAGGCTCGATAGGTACGATGCAGGTGATGCCTTTTGAATGCATTTGATTGCTGACTGAAACCAATGCTTCAGGGGCTGAAAAACGTAAAATAAACCTGAAATTATTTGCGCTTCCCTGTTGAACAGGTTCAAGCATCTGAAAGGAATGATGCCTTGTAATTGCTTCACTGTACCTGTGTGCAGTTGCCAAGCGACGGGCTAAAAAACCGTCAAGGCGACTCAACTGAACCATACCTATAGCAGCCTGAACATCACTAAAAAGAAAGTTAAAGCGTGGCTTGTAATCGGTACGCCCGTCGAATGCAAGAAAATCAGCGATGCGCTCAGCATACGCATTGTTCCGCGTCATCACCATGCCCCCGTTGCCGGTGGTCATCATCTTTGAGGCGTAAAAAGAATACACTGCCAAATCACCAACATCACCAACATACTGTTGCTTAAATGTTGCCCCCAGCGCCTGACAGCAATCTTCAATCACCGGTACACCCAATGATTTTACGGCTTCTACGTCAAGCGGAAAACCATGGGTGTGCGTGACAATAATTGCCCTGGTTGCTTTTGTAATTAAAGGAGCTATTTGTCCTTTATCTGGATTAGTACTGCCTTGTGCATTGTCGGCCAGGACAGGCCTTGCACCGGCAAAATGCACAGCATTCATGACCGCCGTACAGGTATAGCTGGGTAAAATTACCTCATCACCCTGCTTGATGCCAAGGGCATACAAAGCCATGTATAAGGCGGCGGTTCCACTGCTTACAGCGAAGGCTTGCGTGCTTTCTGGCTTAGTCGCAAAACGTGCAATAAATGCTTCTTCAAACCGTGCTGTTAAAGGGCCGGGAGCCACCCAACCGGATTCTAATGGCTCATGAAGGGCCTGGTGTTCCAGGTCTGATAGGCTTGGTTTGTTATGTCTGATAATAGGCAGGGTCATTGTTTTGCTATACTGTACGGTAGATTGTATTTGCGCCGATAACTTTTGCAGGTGAGCCATAAGCGATAGTATGTGGCGGAACGTCTTTGAGTACCAGGCTGCCTGCGCCGATGAGTGCGCCTTCACCAATGGTAATACCGTCTTTCAAGGTACTTCCGATGCCTAAAAACACATTGTCGTTGATTACGCAGGAGCCACCTGTTTTTACGCCCGGTGCGATATTGATATTGTTGCCCAATACGCTGTCGTGCTCGATGATTACCCCTGAATAAAGGATGTTACCATCACCTATTGTGCATTGTGAGCCAATATGAGCAAAAGGCATGATGATGTTGCCACCACCTACCCTTGCGTTGTTGTAGATATGCGCTTTTGGTGAAACACAGTTCAATCCTGTCTTTTGCTTGTCACGAAGCATGCTTAACAGTTTGCCACGAAAGAGCATATTCGGCTCTCCGCCAATGGCAATGAAATAGGATGTAAGTGCCTTTAGGTCAATTTCTTGTATGCTTCCTAAATAGTCTGGCGTATCTGCGCTTCGGTCGTCGTAATAACCTGCATATTTCGCCTGTGATTGCATTATCTGACGAATAATCGAGAACAAACCGCCTCTGCCTATGATGTGGTACACTTGTTCCATCATCCCTGATAGTCAATGATATGTTCCCAGTTTACAGGTGCAAAAGCTTCTACAGATTTTACCAGCCTGCTTCCGTTAAGCAATTCAAGGTAACGGGGGTGCAAGCCCGGTTCTGTGTCGGCACAACGGAAGACCTGGAAGTCTTCTTTTTGAAGGATGCTGCCTGCTTCAAGTGTCTTGTTGAAATAGATACCCAGCCGGGTTCTGGTATAAAATGCCTGCTCCGCCGGAACCAGTCCGTTTTTGGGTGAACCTTTCATGATTTCGTACCGGGCGTCGTGAAGTATAGCATCGGCATAAGCAGCATCAGATGATACCTTGCGGATTTGCTGCACCATCAATTTTAATTCATCCGGCTGAAGGGCAAAGAAATGGTCAGGCCCTTCCATGGTACGGTCGAGTGTGAAGTGCTTTTCTATAATCTCTGCCCCCAATGCAACAGCAAGGCCCGGAGCCATAGCGGCATCCAATGAATGGTCAGAAAAACCAACCCTGTATGGGAAGGCTTGTTGCAGGAAGGTGATAGAAGAAAGGTTGAGTTGTTCAGGCGGACAAGGATACGCAGAGATACAGTGAAGGATGCCTGTTAAAACATCCGGCAAACTGCGAACTGCCTCGTCTATCTGCCCCAGGGTATGCCTTCCGGTACTCAAAATTACCGGTACCTTACCCTGATTCATTGCTTTTAGCAGCGGGATGTGTGAAATGGTAAATGAGGGTATTTTATAGAAATCAAATGGCAGTTGGCGCATCATCTCTAATGCAATAAACCCATCGCCAGAGCAGCCTGTTTCAAGGCCAAGCCCGTGAGCATATTCGTTCATCTGCTGAAGAAACTCAAGGCCTATCTCATTTTTACGAATCAGTTCATCAATAAAAACATCACCATATAAATCTCCAAATCTTGTTTTTGGTGGATAGGCTTCTGCAGCAAAAGGCAGTTGAAATTTAATTGCATTGCAGCCCGCCTCTTTAGCTACATCTATGTGTTGCCTTGCAATATCAAGACTGCCGTTATGGTTTGAGCCCAGCTCTGCAATAACATATACCTCTGAAGGCTGGCCGGGTGATTTAGGTGAATTTTTCTGCATAATAGCCCATGATTAGCGCTGCAAGTCTTTGACCTGACTGGCCGTCAAAAACCTTGCGTTGCTTTTCGACAAAGCTACTAAAATACAGGCTTGCCTGCTCAGGAGGGGCACTAATACACCTATTAACTTCCATGGCGGTATAGGGCAATGCAAGGGCTTGTTCAAGCATGCCAGTGTATATAATCTTTTGATTGTCAACTGTTTGTAAAATATATAAGGGCATTCCGATACAAGCCATCTCACATGATATGGTACTTGCAGAAGTTATGGCAAGGGTACAGGCTGATGCAATGCGAATGATTTCTTCAGCGCTGAGGTTCGAATAGGTGCTGATATGCTCATCATTTCTAAACCTTTCATGCAACATTGAACCTGCGCCGGTTAAGATATGAAGGGGCAATGGTTCAGAGGCTTGTTCAATGCTTTGAATTGTGATAAGCAACAAGTCGTCAGTAAGCCCTCCGCCAAAGCAAATGAAAATCTGGCGTTTTGCAGTGAAGGTTCTTTTGATTTTTGCTGCCTCTAAAAAAGGTTTGCGCAAAATGGCAAAGGAGGCTCCCAGTGCCAGCTTGTTTATACGGTGGCTACTAAAATCAATGTTTTCGGCACCAAGGGCATGGTTAATTACAATATCTGCATGATAGGTATGTGTTTGTATATCATCAATCATTACCAGGAGGTGCTTCCGGGCTTTGATAGCATCCATGTATGCAGTATCGAACTGGTAGCCATCTGCAATGATTATCGAAGGGCTTTCTAAAAAATTCAATTCATCTGCTGACACAGGTTGATCAGGGTCTCCGGCGAGCTTTATTAGCTCAAAGCCTGAATTACGCAAGGCTTCATCTATTACGGCATCTTTACTACGGCTTACAAATGAAATCCTGAACTTATCGTGCAACATGGCACCCAGCGCAAGTAAACGATATATATGTCCGTATCCGGATACCTTGCTCCCGTCGGCCCTCAGGTATATCGTTGCAGGCATGGTTTAATTGCCGGAAAAAAATTGCAAGACCGATTCTATGACGTAGCTTTGTTGTTCTTCTGTAAGCGAAGGGTACATCGGTAAACTCAGGCAACGCTTGTAATAGGCTTCTGCTACCGGAAAATCTCCGGGTTTCCAGCCTAATTGCTGATAATAAGGCTGCAAATGCACCGGAATATAATGCACCTGACAGAAGATTTGTTTTTCACGCAAGGCATCATACAAAGCTTTACGATTATCGGCTTGAATTACGTACAGATGCCAGCCATGTTGTACACCTGTGGAGAGCGCCGGGCTGAGTATAGGTAAGTGCTGAAAAGCATATTGATAGCGTTCAGCGATTCTTTGCCTTTGTGCCAGACCGGCATCTGCACGTTTAAGTTGGCTGTTTGCCAGTGCAGCCTGAAAGTCGGTAATACGGTAATTAAAACCCAGCTCCTGCATTTCGTAGTACCAGCCACCCTGTTCAACCTGTTCAGGATTGTTTTGAAACAATGCGGCATCTTTGGTGATTCCATGGGTGCGCAGCAGTACCAGTTGTTTGTACAATGCTTCGTTATTAGTGGTAATCATACCTCCTTCACCGGCAGCGATATGTTTTACCGGATGGAATGAAAAGATGCTCAAATCAGCATAATGCCCATCGCCACAATGTACAGTTTCGTTGCGGGTATTTTTAAACGAAGCACCCGGCGCATGACAGGCATCTTCGATAATCCAGCATCCAAATTCATCGGCAAGGGCACGGAAGGCTTCCATGTTCACGGGCAATCCGGCAAAGTCAACCGGGATGATACCACTGAAAAAACCTTTGGGTTTTGATGCGAGCAGGGCTCTTGTTTTTTCAAGGCTAAGGGTATAACTGTCGGGGTCAATATCGGCAAACCAGACCTCTCCGCCGCAGTACAACACACAGTTGGTAGATGCTGCAAAGGTAATGGGGGTACTGATGACCCTTGTACCGGGTTTAACGCCCAGCGCAAGAGCTGCCAGATGCAGGGCAGTTGTACCATTCGACACAGCAAGGGCAAATTTTGCCCCCACATAACATGCAAAAGCCTGCTCAAACTGTGCAATCGAAGGCCCCTGCGTAAGGAAATCGCCCCGAAGCACCTCTGAAACAGCCTGAATATCTTCTTCTGTAATATGTTGGCGACCATAAGGGATATTCATGAGGGCGTTGATTGAATTTAATGATTAAATATACTTTCTAAAAACAGCTTTAGCTGGTTCTCCGACTAGCATCTTCTCAAAGCCTCTATCTAAGGCACGCTTATAGGTGTCAAGGGCTTGATCAAAGGCTTTGGCAAAATAATAAATATCTTCTTCTTTATGAGAGTAACTAGGAACAAAGATGCCCTGAAATAGAACACCCATGCTAAGCATTTCCTGCATAAGTAAAGTTCTGAACCCTTGCGAGGGTGCAAGATTGTTGTCTAAAAAAACAAATACAGGCATCCATTCACAAGGAACAACCTGGATGTGTTTTTCCAATGATTTTTGCTGAATAATATGGTTTGATATATCAATCACAAGCTTACCAATGCGATGAAGGTGTTTGACAACATTGTTTTTTTTATAGAAATCAATTGTAGCAAGTGCTGCCGCAATCGTATGTGTTTCACCTCCGTGCGTAGATGAAATTAAAAACACTTTTTCTGCACCTTTTATAGTAATTGACCCTTGCTCCATCACCTCTTTTGTTCCAGTGAGAGCGCAAAAAGAAAAGCCGTTAGCGATACCTTTACCCCATGTGGCCATGTCTGGTTTTAAATTGTATTTCGTAATGGAGCCGGGGAAATCTGTTTTGAAGCCGGTGATCATCTCATCTAGGATAAATAAGGCCCCGTTCTGATGAGTCAGCTCTATGGCTTCTTTTAAGAATTGCTCTGGTGATGAACCGCAGGTACATCCATGGCCGCAATGATTCTTTTCAGGCTCAGTAATAACACAAGCAATTTGCCCCGGATAGGTCTCAAACAAAGCTTTTAATGATGCAATATCGCATGATTTAAAGGTAACAGAAAGGTTACTTATTTCATCAGGAACTCCTTTATTGCATACGGTCTTACCAATAAACCAATCATCATAACTGTAAAATGGATGGTCTCCGGGGAAGGCAACCAATTTTCGCCCGGTCTTTGCTCTTGCTAATTTAACAGCTGCCGTAGTGACTGTTGAACCATTCTTCGCAAACTTAATCATATCGTGCCCCGGTACGAGTGAAAGAAAGGCTTCTGCCATCTCCTTTTCTAAAAGCGAAGGGCGTTGAAAGTTTACCCCATTTTCCAGTTCAACTTTTGTGCGTTCTATAATTGGTTCAAATGCATGGCCGAGCGTAACAGCCGTCAAACTCATTGAACAGTCAAGATATTGATTGCCATCAATATCCCATAAATAGGCACCCTTTCCTTTTTCAATTGCTGCCGGAGCCCTTTCCGGGAACTGGTCGTCACCTTTAGAATAGGTATGTGCTCCACCCGGTATCAATTTGTGAATTTCTGAGCGGTATTCATCTGATTTACTAAAGTTGCTAATTGAACGCAACTTGATTTCTTCAAAAAGGCCTTTCAAGGCACCTGCATTTCTCATAATGTGTTGATTGATTGAAGCAAGTTGTGGCGAGCTCAAAACGGCATTGGCGTAGATAAGCCATGACTGTTCAGCACCAAATGTATCAATTAAATTTTTAATAAGTTCAAAGTCGTTTGGCTCATCAACAGTAAGGCGAAGCAACCTGTATTTTTCCCAACTTACTGGGTAATTTATTTGATTTGTTGATGCATGCTTCCTCTGGATGTATCGGGTTACATGTTCAAGATCTCCTTTGCTTGTTGCATGCTTCCATGCTTCTTCAAGTGCTTCAAATGTAAATACTTCTGTGTCAAGTCCATCAGGCAGTGAGTCACCGGCTGAACTGTAAAAGTAATTCAAGCGGTTCGCTATACAGAATTTTACAGCCAAATCAATGATTTCAGCATCTATTAAGGGGCAATCAGATGTAATTCTAACAACATAGTCAGGTCGTTCTCCGTTTAGGCTTTTATAGAAGCGGTCAAGTACGTTATCAGTGCTGCCTTGGTAAACTGGAATTTTGAGCTTATTACCAATAGAAACAATTGCTTCCGAATTAGGTTCGTTGGTGGTAGCCAGTATCCATGAATCTACACTTCTGGCTTTTTGTGCCCGAGTCAAATGATGCTCTAAAAGCGACTTCCCACCCACTTTTAATAATACCTTCCCCGGCAACCGTGAAGATCCTATTCGGGCTTGTGTAATTCCTACTACTTTCATTTCCAGTTAGCAGGTATAAGTAATTCCGGATGCTTGCAGTTCAACTGAAGCACAGCACTGAAAATATCATCTTTTCCAGTATCCCAGCTGTCAATGGCTTGCAAATTCATCTGCAACTGAGAAACTTTTTCTACCCCAATAACTACTTTGTCAAAATATGGATTCTGAACTACAAAATTTAATGCCAAAGCGGCCATTGAAACATTGTGCCTTTGTGCAAGTTCATTAAGCTGTGCCAGGTCTGTCTCAATAGGCCGTAGCTGTAACGGTAACCTGAAGGCTTCCATAAAGTATAGCCCCTGTAAAAATACCGACCGCACATGGATTTCGGTTCCCATGGCTTTAAGTTTATTCAGACTTCTACTAAATCTACGGTCAAGCAGATTGTATGGAATCTGTACAATATCAGGCTCATAGCCTTTTTTTTGAAGCAAATCTAATTGCTCTGGGTAGTAGAGAGAGTACCCTTTTTTCAGTATAAGTCCTGCATCTTGCAAGCGGCATAACTCAAACCATAACCCTTCTTGCTTTAACAACTGATTGGCGTCATGCGCCATAAAACCATACAAACGATCTATATTCAAACGTAGCAACGATTTCTTAAGGTCATTGGCTAATGAGTTGAAATTACTTGCTGCAGGAAATTTACTAATAACGTTTGAATTAGGCTGCAAATAGGCACTGATGCATTCTTCGGCATTTCCGTATGCAATAGCAGTGTCAAATGTGTTGATCTCGTTCGCATTTGCAAGCGCAAATATCAACTCTAATTCCTGAGTGCCTGGTATGCCAGAGGTATTGTTGATTCCATACGGAATTCCAAATTGAACTGTACCTAAAGCAAGCTTACTTCCCATGAAGAAATGCAGTGTTGAAAACAGCCATTCTTAGCGCATCACAAAGCTTACCGTTATAAAAGCCATGTTCTTTAAGGTCACCCTCCGTTTGAAAGCCAAGTTTCTTATACAACTTCACCGCATTATTGTTATCTTTAATAACCTCCAATGTGATTTTTCGTAGGCCTAACTCTTGAAAACAGTACTTTAGAATCCCAATTGTAGCTTCTGCGGCATACCCTTTACCCCAAGTGTTGCGGTCTCCAATTAAGATTCCATATTCACCTGTACCGTGGCGCTTTGAAATAGGATCAATTTTAATATTCCCAATATGCTTCCCGTTTTCTTTTAAAGTAATTGCCCAAAAAAGTACTTTCTTTTCTATGCATTGTTTCACGTATTCCTGTAGGTCCAACATCGTGTAATTGCCTCCAGATTCAAGATAAATACAAACTTCCGGATCGTTTAGCCAAGCAAGATATTCCTCACTAATGAACGATTTGTTTATTGGCGTTAAAACCAATCGTTCAGTTTCGATAGAAGGGTAAGACATGTGCTCTTTAGTATATTAATTAATTCTTAGGGCTTACAGACACGAATCTTTCAAACAGCGCCTGCAATTGTTCTACACTCAGCCATTCGGTATTGGTGCCTGAGTTGTAGCAAAAGCCTGGTTCGACCATTTTACCGCCCTGTTCTTCATAGTGTTTCTGAACAGCAGGGCTGCCCTGAGGAAGTATAGCGTAGTACTTGTCTAAGTCAATGGTGTTGTATGAGTCAGAGGCGGTAATCATTTCTTCATGGAGTTTCTCACCGGGTCGTACGCCAACAATTTCAATTTTCGCATCCGGCGCAACGGCTTTGGCTACATCTAAAATCCGGTAGGAAGGGATTTTGGGTACAAATATTTCTCCGCCAATTGCATTTTCAACGGCATACAACACCATTTCAACGCCTTCTTCAAGTGAGATATTGAAGCGTGTCATGCCCGGATCGGTTACCGGAAGCGTTCCGCTTGCTTTCATCTTTTGGAAGAAAGGAATTACAGAGCCACGAGAGCCCATGACATTGCCATAACGCACCACCGAAAAGCGCACATTGTGCCTGCCTTTGATGTTGTTTGCCGTTACAAAAAGCTTGTCAGAACACAGCTTGGTGGCACCGTAAAGGTTTATCGGAGCGGCTGCCTTATCGGTTGAAAGTGCTACTACCGTTGATACAGAGGTTTCAAGAACGGCATCAATGATATTTTGGGCCCCCAGCACATTGGTTTTGATAAACTCGAAGGGGTTGTACTCAGCGGCAGGTACTTGTTTAAGAGCCGCAGCATGAATTACCACGTCAATACCTTCAAGTGCCCTTTTGAGTCTTGGCTGGTCGCGTACATCACCCAAGAAGAAACGTATCATCGGAAATTTCTTTTCAGGATAATCCTGACGCATATCGAATTGTTTTAATTCATCACGCGAAAAAATCACCAGGCGTTTTACATCCGGGTAGCGTTTGAGAATAATTTCAACAAGTTTCTTGCCAAGTGAACCGGTTCCTCCGGTAATAAGAATACTTTTCTGATTCAGGGCCATTCGTGTTTAATTACTAAAACCTTCTTTGCCTTGACTAACAGGGCAAAAGAGAGGCCGAATATACATAAAATTTGTTGGCTATCGCATGGTAAATGAGGCGGGCAGATTGAAATAGCCGCTTGCATAAAGCCGGCTGTTTTCTTCCGGCATATTCACAACAATGGGAGGCAGCAGGTTATCGGCAACGTCGTAGGCTGTTTCCTGACTTTCATACCCTAACCAGTAATAGGTTTCGTACACGCCCGGGTTGAGGTTGAACTGCGGTATTTCAATGTCGAACATAAAAGGCACCCCCACCGGAATTGCATGATGAGGTACGGTGAAAATAGGGGTCTTAGTTACAATCTCACGGGTACGGCCTGAACGAAATGCTACTGTAGCCCAAAGTGTATCTACGGGTTCATTTTTTATGGCTTCAATCCGGAAAATAATTTTCTCATTGGGTAAAAATTCGGCATCTGTTTTACCTTCACTGTTGATGGTTTCGATTCTTGTAAAACGCACCTTACCATTGCCCCTCCTGAGCTCCGGGTCGTCAAGTCCTGCTCCGGTAGAGATATTGCTGAGCATATTGTTACGCACATAAGCCCTGATAACGCTCTCTGTTGAGCCATCCAATACCACCTGACCCTTGTTAAGGTAAAGCGCCCTCGTGCAGAGGTCGCTCACCGCACCCATGTTATGGCTTACAAAAATCACGGTTCGCCCTTCACCAGCCACATCTTTCATTTTACCCAGGCAACGTGCCTGAAATTCGGCATCACCTACGGCGAGCACCTCATCTACAATCAGAATATCGGGGTTCAGGTGGGCAGAAACCGCAAAGGCCAGGCGAATGTACATGCCTGATGAATAGCGTTTTACGGGTGTATCAACGTAACGTTGTACCCCTGCAAAATCAATAATTGCATCGAGATTTGCCTTTATTTCAGCTTTGCGCATCCCCAGAATGGCACCGTTGAGGAAAATATTTTCCCGCCCGGTAAGGTCAGGATGAAAGCCTGTACCCACTTCGAGCAGGCTTGCCACTTTGCCCCTGATTTTTATTTCGCCTTTGGTAGGTGCGGTAGTGCGTGAAAGAATCTTCAAAAGTGTTGATTTCCCTGCACCATTGCGGCCAACAATACCTAAAATTTCTCCCTGGTTGACTTCGAAATTGATGTCTTTTAAAGCCCAAACGTAGTCGGAACGCTGTGCCGTGCCCTGCCGGTCATTGGTTTCAGCATCAGCCAAAAACGGATTTTCTTTGCCTCTCAAACGGTAATACGCCGAACGAATATCTTCGGTAAGGGTGGAGGCGCCAACGTTTCCAAGCCGGAACATTTTTGAAATATGCGCTGCATGCATTACTACCTTTCCCATCACACTGTATCCATAAAAGTTTGTTCGGTACGGTTAAACAGTACCAATCCGACAAAGAGAATTACCACGTTAAAACCCACACAATAAAGTAATTGCATGAGGTCTAAACGGTCTGAACCAATGAGCACATACCTGAAAATTTCAATCAGCGGCGATAAGGGATTCAAATCAAAAATCCAGCGAATTTTTTCCGGAAAAAAGGTATAGGGATACACTACCGGGGTGAGGTACATCAGAAATTGAAGGGCAAATGGCACCATATTGCTCAGGTCGCGGTACTTGGTAGTCAATGCCGAAATGGCAATACCAAATGAAAGCCCTGTTAAGCCCATGAGTACCAGAATCACCGGAATCAGCCATATATAAGCCCATTGGATATTGATTTGTGCGCCGGTCAACAAGTACCAGACCATTACAAGCAGTACAAAACCAAACTGGACGAAAAACTTAAACAAGGCCGAGATAACAGAGGCCAATGGTACAATCAGGCGGGGAAAATACACTTTGCCAAATACCGAAGCATTTGCCCTGAAGGTGCCTGAGGTTCTGTTGGTACAGTCGGAAATAAAGCCCCAGGCAATGACCCCGCAGAGATAAAACAGCACCATATTGCTAGTGCCTGTGTCTATTTTGGCAAACAGTCCGAAAATTATCAGATAAGTAAGGGCATTGAGCACCGGAGGGATGATAAACCAGAAGAAACCCAATAAAGTTTGCTTGTACACGGTGATGATGTCTCTGCGTACCAACAGGAACAACAAATCACGGTAATGCCAGAGGTCTTTGAATTGAATATCCAGTAAGCCTTTTTTAGGCCGGATAACTAAGTCCCAATGTGTATTATCTGTAGCGTCAAGGTGTTTCATGCATTAAAATCGGGCTTAAATACATTCAATTAATTTACTGACTTGATACTTGCTAATTGCCGGCGCATATCGGGCAGGGTGGAGCTTATGCCATCACGCAAACTGATTTTCGCACTCCAGCCCATCTGTTGTATGCGTGTGTTGTCCATTAGTTTACGAGGTGTGCCATCAGGCTTTTCGGTATTGAATCGCAATTCGCCCTGAAAGCCAACTATTTCGCGGGTGAGTTCGGCCAGTTCACGGATGCTAACATCGCTGCCAAAGCCTACATTCACAAACAATTCATCATTGTAATGTTCCATCAGGAAATAACAGGCCTCGGCCAAATCATCTACGTGTAAAAACTCACGCATGGGCGAGCCGGTGCCCCAAATTTCTACATGTGTTGCATTGGCTGCTTTTGCTTCCTCCATCTTACGCATCAATGCCGGAAGCACATGTGAATTGTTGAGGTCGTAATGGTCGTTGGGGCCATACAAATTGGTGGGCATTGCAGCAATGAAATTACATCCGTATTGCCGGCGGTAGCTTTCGCACATTTTTATTCCGGCAATTTTGGCAATTGCATAAGGTTCATTGGTTTGTTCGAGGGAGCCTGTAAGCAAATATTCTTCTTTGAGTGGCTGAGGGGCCAATTTCGGATAAATACAAGATGAACCCAGGAACAGCAATTTTTTTACCCCGTATTTCCAGGCAAAATGTATCAGATTGTTCTGAATTGACAGGTTATCGTACAGAAATTCAGCTCGATAGGTGTTGTTTGCCATGATACCGCCCACTTTGGCGGCAGCAATCAATACATACTCCGGATTTTCTTGCTGATAAAACTGTTCAACTGCTTGTTGATTGCGCAAATCAAGTTCTTTTGAACTTCGCCCTATAAGGTTGGTAAAGCCCTTTTGCTCAAGGTTACGCCAGATGGCGGAGCCAACCATGCCACGGTGTCCGGCAATGAAAATTTTTGCGTTTTTTTCCAAAAAGACAGAATTGAAGGGGCAAATTTAACAGAATACCACAAACGGGGGGCAAATTATTTCAGTAACAATACCCTGCCGACCCTGAAACCCTCTTTGCCAGAGTTGAGGGTAAAGCGCAGACGGTACGTGTACAGGTCGTCCTGCGCCACTTCGCCTTTGAATGAACCATCCCAGCCAAGATTTGGGTCGGTTGAGGTAAAAAGCTTCTCGCCCCAGCGGTTGAAAATTTCGAGTCGGTAGGCCATAACATCCACATACAGGGCGCCGAAAGTATCATTCAGACCATCCTGGTTGGGTGTAAAAGTATTTGGCAGATACAAGACCCCTTCAACCTGTACCAGTAGGGTATCATAAGCTTTGCAGCCATATTGATCGGTAAGTTGAAGAACAAAGCTTGCAGTGGTGTCGGTATGGGTAAGCGTTTGCAGACAGGTGTCGCAGCTAAGCTTTTGTGCAGCTTTCCAGAGAATTTCACCAGGGTCGGCCTTTCCATTGAGCCGAACAGGGTCGCCAAAAACAATAAACTGGTCGGGGCCTGCATTTACATAAGCCTGCTTAAACACATTCACCTGTAAGGTATCCACCTTCCGGCAAGTATTTTCATCCTGTATGGTTACCGTATACACCGTTTCGGGCCGTGGTACGAGTTGGGTAAGGGCCTGGGTCGGATGAAGGAAGTCCTGTGCGGGCGACCATGCATACGAGGTACCTCCCCCGGTATAAACATTAATAGTGTCATTTAAACACACAGTTTCTCTGGGACCGGTTTCACTGATGATGCGGTGTACCACTACCTGCATTGTATCGTGTATGCTTCCGCATTGGTTTAAGGCTTCCAACAGATATGTTTTACCTTCAAAGGGCTTTATCCACAGGCTTCCTGAACCAATGATAAGTCCTTCGCTACTCCAGGTATCAAGCTGGGCATTGGGGCCATGCAGTAAAATGCTATCGCCGTAACAGATAGCAGTATCGCTAAGTTGAGCAGGTATTGGAGGGTGCAGTACTTCGATATGCATACTGTCGCTGTCTTTGCATCCTTCGCTGCTCAATGCATCCAGACGAATGAGGCCTGACAGTGCAGGAGCATAGGTTGCCTGATTTTGGGCAGGGTTCAGGCTGAGAGGCGAGGGGTACCAATGGTATTCGGCAGCGCTGTTGGCGGTAATGGTGGTAACCTCGCCTATGCAAAGTGAAGGTTTAGTTGTTGCGATTTCAATATCAAAGGGTATAATATACACAGGCACTTCAGCGGTATCAGCACCGCAGTGGTTACTACCCTTTACTTTGAAGGTGGTATTTTGCTGAGGGGCCACCATTGGGTTTGGTTTTTCGGCTTGCTGGGCTGCGAGGCCCTGAGCCGGAAACCACTGATAATGAAGTGCGCCTGTTGCTTGCAGTTGCAATGAATCACCACGGCAAACAGGGTTGGTAGCGGCAAGTTCAAGTTTTGGAATATCCTCAACTTTCACTTCCATCCTGGCAGTATCACTTTGAACGCAGGTACTTTGTGCCTTTGCGATGAGTTTTACCAGATAGGTTCCGGTGTCCTGATAGGTATGGGTAGGGTTTTCGAGATTTGAGCCAGAACCATCACCGAAATCCCAGCTAAGTTGCGGGCTACCGGTACTCAGGCTGCTGAATATGATTTCTTTTCCGGCACATTGGGCTTCCTGCCCGGGCGATTCGATAATTGCAGAGTATTCAGAAAGGTCGAATTTAAACACGGCAGCATTGCAGTTGCTGCTGTTATTGGTGGCCGACCATACCCCAGGTGTTATTGGCAGGTCGTCGGCTTCGGGGCCGCATCCGGCGCAGATTGACTGGTAAATGATGCCTTTTTTGTCGAATCGGCTGGTACCGCCATCAACGTGCTCAGTGGCCTGGGTACCACCGAAAAAAGTGCCGTAATGCAAAGCAGAAGCATTGTCTTTCAACACACCGAGGTAGAAGTCAGAGCCAGTGGTAGCACCCTGAAATGCATCAGTGCTTACTGGCAGTCCGGCGGTGGTACTGTGCAAAGGATAATTTACATCACCTGCCCAAAGGGCAAAAGAAATGAAGTTGCAATAGTCAACCAGAAAGGCCGTTGGTACCAGGTGATTGATAGTGCCGGAAGTACCGAAACGGGTACTCCAGCGGCTTTCATCAAGGGTATTATTGAGTTTATGAAAAAAAAGGGTTCCATCAGCAATGGTGTACAATGGTTTGTTACCATCCTGCTGAACCGGGTATTGGCCGGATGTCTGGCCCAGGGTTACCACATCGCCGTTGTTGTCAACCTGCACGAAGTAACATTGGTCATAGCCCGAACTTCCCAAAAAGCAGTACCTGACAGAAGGGCCGCCGTTGGCGTTGACCATTGCCAGATAGCCATCAGCAGCTCCGTGGTTGTTAGCGTTCAGTGCTGCACTGCCTGCGAAGGTCTGGCTGCTGGTACCACCACAAAAATAGAGGTTCCCGCTGCCGTCTAATGCCATGCCGTAGCCGCTGTCTTCGCCCGGCCCTCCAAAGTAAGAGCAAACCTTCAGGGTACTCAGGTGCTCATCGAGTTTGAAGAAACAGGCATCCTGCCTTGCTCCACCCATCACGCTTTGCCATGCATTGACTACCGGAAGGTCGGTTGACTCAGTAGTACCAATGACATAAACATTGTCTTGCGGGTCGGTGATGATTTCGCCCCGCAGCAAATCGCCATAATTATGGTTCAGCTGAGCATTGAGGTTGAGTCCGTCGTTTTTACTGCCGCCCAGAAATGTGGATGATAAGAGGTTTCTTCCGTTAGCTGAGAGTTTGGCAACAAATAAATCAGCACCATTCGGGTAATTTGCCAAGTATGTGTTTGGGCCGGTTTGCCAGAAGTTGAATGAGGCGCCTCCCCGAAAGGTCTGGCCAGCCGCATTTGTGCTTATCGGGAAGTTTGCCGAGCCGGTGCTCCCCATCACCAACAGGTTTTCTTTGCTGTCAACAATCATTGAGTAGGGTATCTCGGTAAGGCTGCCCCCCAGGTAGGTATGGTAGATAGCCTGGCTGCCGTTGGGGGTAAACTTGCTGATGGTTACATCGCCTGCGCTGATGTAATTGGTTTGGTAGGCTCCAACGCTTACAGGGTATCCGGGAGCGAAGTTCATGCCCCCCATGTAGGCATTGCCTTTATCGTCGTAGGTAGCAGTTGATGCCCAGTTGTCGCCTGTGCTTCCGGAGTATGTTGAGAAGATAATTTCGGGGTCAATTGTCAGCGGCCATTCAGCCTGGTACTCAGGCCCCAGATGATAAGAGACAATATTGTCTTTTAATACATAATTACAACTTATATTTATTTTTTTCCCCTGAATCCATTGCCAGGCCACAGGTGCCATCTCGGTTACATTGCCGCAGGTTTTTTCAAGAATCAGTTTCCCATCCCTGATTTTCAGTCCGTCAAGCCCTTTGTATTGCATTTGAATATCAGCCGGATTGCAGCCAGGTGCCAGGTGCAGGTCGTATTTTACCCTTCCGGATTCTATTTTATACTCCAGGTCAATTCCTTTCCAAAGTTCAGGGTAGTGTATGCGGCCAAATCCGTGCAGATTTGATTTCCAGCGTGCAGGGTCATTTCCCAGAAAGAAATTATAGGTTTCGGTTGAAGCCCCTATTCCAAAAGGTTTTGTAGCTTCTGAGCTGTTTACAAAATGCACTTCATAGGCATGTCCCCGCATTCCATTGTTACTTGTTGGTTCTTTTGGGTGGTGTGCCTGTTCGAGTGCTTGCTGGTAGTCGTTTGGGTGCCAGGTATCCACCAAAAGGTGGTTCTGAAAAAAATAAATCCTGGCTGTTTTTAATTTTAAGGAGAAGTCAAAGCCTTGTTCCCATTGGCCTTTATTTTCAATAAATGGTGCCGGATTTGCCTTGAGTGCCACAACGCAAACCAGAAGAAGAAGTAAAAGCAAAAACCTGCGACTGGGTAACATCGTTGATTAGCAGGGCATTAAGTGATTTATTGCAAAAATCGTTCCCTGTGGGTTGAGTTAATTATTGAACATGCTCATTTGCACGTAAAGGTAGGATTTTTCTGTGTTTTCCTGAAAAGCTTGAGGGTGCAAAATTGGCAGGCTCATTTTGCACTAAAAATTTTTCCTTACAGCTCATGATTGACACGCTTCACAGCGGTTTCTTTTGCATGACATGCAAAATTTTTGCATCCGATGCAAAAGCACCTAATCAGTTACTTTGTAGCTTAGCAGTGGCGGGGGCCCGGCGGTCCCCTTAAATATGGTATAGAGCCGCCAGGCCTGTAATTGTCTTTGCTTCAACTTGATCTTTTTGTATACTTTTCCATCAAGTGAAAAAGTAGAACAGGTCATGAAAGCATCTGACGCAGTAGGTTAGTTGCGTGCCATTTTTAATAATTCATTGGCTGTTTTCCAGTTTCTTGTTGTGGCAATCACCTTTAATTTATTTTCTATAAAACTGTTTGTCAGTTTAATGTTGCCATAACCATTTGGGCAATAGAGGTAAATGGCTTTGTCAATTAAAATAAAGCTATCATTGTTCAGGTTTAACTGAATTAGCTGTTCAACATCTGCTTTGTTTGGCTTCTCAGATAGAAATGTAATATGAAAAAAGGAAGGGTCTTTTGAATTGTCATTTAAAAATGGGTTTGCACCGATTACGATTTCTAATTCATCCTGTGTCAATGTAATGACTGGCACATGGAAGCCAAATTCTTTTTCAATTTTTGTTTGAATGCTTTTACTTATGATGTCGGTTGTGTCTTTTGCTGCTTCGAAAATTATATTACCACTCTGAATATAGGTTTGAACATGCTCAAATTTGAGTTCAGTAAGCATTTTTTTCAAAGTATCCATCTTAAGCACATTGTGCCCGCTTACGTTGATGCCTCTTAAAATTGAGATGTATTTTGTAAGGTTATTCTGTTCTGCTTTCATTAGTCTGTTGCAAGTGTTTATATTGTTCGGGTTACCCAAAACCTTATTATAGCAGATTTTGTAGCCTGGCTGCTCTTAAGTTCTGCCTTTTCTATCAGGGTTCATAGGTATAGTCGCCATTCTCGGCTACTTTAACATTCAATTCTTTTTGACCGTTCATGAACATGTCATAACCAACCTTTAGATTGTTCCAAAATGATATGAGTGCCTTGTTTTCATTGTATTTGGCAAAATAATCTGTCATATTTTGGGCTGTCATTTTAAAAGGAAAAATATAAACAGGGATTTTGTCTTGCCCATTGTTTTTGGCGTAAACTGCGAGTAAATAGAGCTCTTTTATATAATTATCGGTCATTGGCAGGCAACCAATGGTAACGCAAGCGCCATGAATAAAAATATCTCCACCCGGATTATTTGCTTTGCTTTTTCTTTTGTCGGATAAGTTTGGGTAATTAAGCCCAAGAGACAGATAGAAACTACTTTTTGGGTTAAAACGGTCTATGTGATAAAAACCTTCCGGCACCTGACCGTCGCCTTGTTTTCGTTTAGGGCCAAGTTGGCCTGAGCGTGAGCAGATACTATACGAAAGAAGTTTCCGGTAGCTCGTCTCTTTTTTTGTTTTGGCATAAACATCGAGCAGGTCATTGTCTTTGTATGCCACGAAAATTACGTTGATATTGTCAGACGAGATTCTATTCTCCCTGAGTATTTTGTTCAGTAATTCTTGCTTTTCATTGAGAGCTGCCCTGACCCTTTCGAATTTCATTTGCTCGGCTAGAAAGTCGGTTTGCATGGTAAAAGAAACCAGGGCTATTGCAGTTATTGATTTGATTGCGGTCATGCTATTAGGGCAGACAAACTTTGTTACTTCTCGGCTTTTTGACCGCCGGCCTGAAACTGTTTTGGGGCAATAATTGGGAGGACTGCACCATGAAGGAATGTTCCTTTAAATGTTGAGAACATAACACCTCTGGTAGTAGAAATAGAGATAATGTTGAGTGTTTCTGTTATGTGTTGAGGAATATTTACTTTACCATCAGCTTCAACTTTTATTACATTTTCAAAGTTTAAAATTTCAAAAATGCAACTTACTGACAATGCCCCAAGAACAACCGAATGGTCGTCATTTTTGATTTCAACATGCACAATCACAAAAACAAGCTTGTTGTTTGCATCGGCACGATTTTCAATACTAATGTTGAAATTAAAGTTGGTTGCTGGTGTATTGGGATTAGCAGGTAAATTCAATGAGCCATTCAGCAACTCAATTGCTCTTATCTGCATTTCAACATTAATACCTTTATTTTCAATTTTAGCCATTTTATGCTTGATATGATAGTGAATAAGTTGACTTTGCTCCTTGACTTGTGAAGAAACAAGAGCCAAAAACATCTATTCCATGTTCATACGGTGTTGTTAGTATTATTGCTGTTGGCACAGCGACAGACTTAACAACAAATTCTCTTCTGTAAATAACCTGAACCTGTTGTTTACCAAGCAAAGCTGCTAATTCAACTCCAAGTTTTGACGCAATCTCTGTTAAGACATCAATCGTAAAGTTCTGCGTTCCACTTAGCCATTTAGTTATTTCAGACGGATGCTTTCCGACATTATTTGCAAACTGCGACTTGTTCCACCCTTTAGCCCTCATCAAATCTTCAATTCGAGCAGCAAGTTGCATTTTGTTCTTAGTTTGCTCCATTTCTAATGGAGTAACCTCATCTAACAACTCTTTCAATTTTGAGCTGTTATATTTTCTTGCTTTAGTTACTTTATTCACAGTCGTAGTTTTTTAAATTTCCTTCTAGTTCAGTTCCGTTATTTGACCAATACAAAACGCCATCATCCAATCGCTTTATTATACTCTCAGCATAAGCCATAACCTTTCTCACCTATTCAGACAGTTTTTTGTCATCTTGCCACTTTATTACAGACTTGTCTTTATATCCACCACCTCCAAGTATTATTGCCACATTTGCAAACCTTATACAATACAATCTCAACTTCCTTTCTTCATCATCATACAAAGCCCAAACATATTTTCCATATTTTCTAACAAACTCATTATCTCCTTCGTGTTTAAAGAAACCCTCTCTTGCTCCAGTTGTATGACCGATTTGCTTTAATCGTTTGAGTATGTCTTTTATCTCGTCCTTGTATGACAGTATGTGTTCATCAACAAACTTTTCAAACAACGTTTCTTCTTCACCCTCTGGAATAATTGAGTAAACCTTTGCCTCACTGCCGCTGAATGGTACCATTTCGACAATTTCGTAGTTCACTTTGCTTATTCAGGGTTATATTATG
>JAIBAI010000032.1 GCA_019695235.1 Bacteroidia bacterium
TCACCCATATCGGCAAAAGCGGCAATATTTCTTACATTGGTTGTAGCATAAGTTCGGTTGGTAATATACACTTCAACGCGGGTAACATTAAATGGAGAAGTCACATTGGGCAGACTTGCCATCGAACGGTCGTACTGGTCTTTGAAAAACTGCGAAAGGAAATAATGCCGGTTGGCATCGTAGTTGGCTGCTGAGATGTCAATAGGTGTAGTTTGTGCCCCGCCCTGAACGGTTATACTTTTACGGTCGCCCTGCTGCTGCGAAACGATAGTAGTGGCGGTGAGTTTGCCAAACTTCAGCTTGGTCTTAATACCCATCAGGCTTTGGCTTCCGGTTATCAATGAACCGGTAAGGGGCAGGTTCACGTTTCCGGCTTCCACAAGCTGAACAATCTCATCCTCTTTTCCTTCGTATTTCAGGTTTACCTTGTTATCGAAAGAGAAGCCTGTTTCAGTATTGTAATTGGTTTGCAACTGTATTTTGTCGCCGATTTTCCCAACCACATTCATCTGAATTTTCTGCTGAAAATTAAAGGCACCTACTTTTTGCTGCCGGATGGGCAAAGCAGGATTTTGGGTACGCATGAAATTTCCACCAAAAATCAGCTCTGCCGAGCCTTGCGGACGGATATCAATTGGGCCGATTTTATCTCCAAGCTCACCGGGAATGTTGATACGCGGCTGGAAACTCTTCTTCTTCCCTTTGTCATCAGAAGCCATCCGGTCGCGCCAGTTCTTTAATAAAGCCTTTTTGAACTCTTCCTCCTGGTATTCCTCAAGGGTCATGTATGAAGGCGGACGGTAGTTCATATTACCAATGGTTTGCTTTACATCGTACTCATTGGTTTCAGGGTTTAGCTCTATGGTGGTTTTGATATTATCCGGATCCTTCAGGTAGAATTTACTCTTATGAAGGTTGAGACGGTCAGTTTGCTCCTCGGTAAAAGGATAACGCAAGCTGTCTTTTTTGCTTGTATCAGCCGCAACTGCTAAGAATGGAGAGGCAATGGTTTCTGTATTATACGTAGTACCCTTACTGCTCCAAATAGCTGTAAGCATAAGCACCGGTACAAGAATCCCAATAAACAGTTTATTGTATGTTTTCAATCACCAACAACTTTTACAGACCGGAGTACTATACGTTAAAGAATTTTTAGGGTTCTTTTGATAATTTCCTCAATACTTACGTCAGCTTCAGAAGAAGATAAGACTTTATCAAGTGCTTTTTCTGACTGGTTACGAGGAAAGCCCAAAAGAGTCAGTGCAGTTAACGCTTCCATACGCGGGGTATTGTGTAGACCGGAAAATATTTCTGCACCGATAGGTTCTTTGTCAAATTTCCCTTTGAGGTCAATAATAATTCTTTGAGCGGTTTTTTCACCGATTCCTTTAACATTTCTGAAGGTGTTAGCATTTCCGGTCATTACTGCCTGGGCAATTTCGTCAGAGCTGAGCGAAGATAAAATCACCCTTGCTGTTGAAGCTCCTATACCTGAAACATTTATCAACAATCTGAAAGTTTCTCTTTCTGCCTTGTTTGCAAAGCCATACAAGGTGTGTGCATCTTCCCTGACTACCAAATGTGTATAGAGCATGCAAATATCAGACTTGTGGAGTTGCGAAAATGTTTGCAATGAAATGTGCAGTAAATAGCCAACACCTGAGCATTCAATCACTGCATAGGTGGGTGTTTTCTCGGCCAAACGGCCACTAATATACTCGTACATGCTTTCCAGACCAGCCGGCAAATTAACAGAAAATTTCCGGCTTAATACCGCCCTGTTTTGAACACTGTATAAACAATCGCCGGGGCCTGTTACCTGCCGGCAAATGCCCATATTTGCAACATGATTGCAGCACAAACTTTAGAAGATTGGAAGAAGCTGTTTGAAACATCTTCCGTTCCGGCTACTATTCAACAAGACGGATTCTCAAAAACTTTTCCGGCAGGCGAAGTGATTTTAAAGGAAGAAAGTTATATACGCGCCGTACCAATGGTGATTACCGGAGTTATTCAGGTGCTGCGCACCGACGATGAAGGCCGGGAAATCCTTTTATATGAAATCCGCCCGGGCGAAAGCTGTATCATGTCATTTCTGGGCGGGCTTCACCATGAAACCAGCAAAGTAAGGGCAGTGGCAGTAGAAGATACCGAAGTGATTTTTATTCCGGCCGATAAAATTTCCCAGGTGCTTAAAGAGTCACCGCAAATGCTCGATTATGTGTTTCGCCTTTACCATAAACGCTTTGAAGAACTTCTCGAAATGGTGAATGCGGTAGCATTTAAAAAGGTTGACGAACGTTTGATGGCCTTGTTGCTGAAAAAAGCAGCACAAAATCAACTCAACGAAATTCAAATTACCCACGAGAAATTAGCCAATGAGCTGGGAACGGCCAGGGTAGTGGTATCACGACTGCTAAAACAGTTTGAAGCAGCCGGGAAAGTAGCACTCGGACGAAACCGGATTACTGTTTTGAAAAATGCCGGCCCTGGATGGATAAGTCATTAAAATTTAGATATTTGAATAGAAAATATTCAGACTCAAATGAAAATGATTCATGACATTAGACACACAAAGTATTGGGGCAATTTCTTGATTTTATTGATGATGGTAGCTACCTTCCCAAGCATAGCACAGGAAGGTGGTAATGACAATTCGTTTAGTCCGCAACCTGGTATAAACGGATGGGGAGGAAGTGCAGTTGAAACTATTGCACTACAAACCGATGGGAAAATAATTATCGCCGGAGAGTTTGATGCATATAATTTGACCAGCCGCCCGCGGATAGCACGTCTACATACAGATGCTGCGCTTGATACTTCGTTTAATCCCGGAACTGGGGCCAATGGCACCATTCAGTCGTGTCTGGTACAGCATGATGGGAAAATTCTAATTGCCGGTGATTTCACACATTATAACGGACATCCTGCGCCGCGATTAGCAAGACTCCTTGCCCGGCGGTGCTATTGACACTACATTTAATCCCGGGCTGGGTGCAGATGGCAAAATATGGATGATGGTTTTACAAAAAGACCAGAAGATTCTGCTTGTTGGGCAGTTCAATAAGCTTAACGGAGTGGATGTAAACACCATTGCCCGATTAAACCCCAACGGTAGCCTTGATACTACTTTCAATACAGGAGCTGGTGCCAACGGCGCCAGTAGAAGCTCTTATGCCGTTGCATTGCAGCAGGATGGCCGGATTTACGTAGGTGGTTCATTTACGCAGTTCGGTGGCAAGCCTGCCAATTGTATTGCAAGGCTTTACCCAGATGGGAGGCTTGACTCAACTTTTAAATCAAACCCGGGCATCAGCGAACCTACCGGCTCGATTGTAGTTTTATCTGTATTTGCAATTGCTCCATTGCCCGAAGGGAAAGTATTGATTGGTGGCTGCTTTTCTAAGCTTGACGGGGTGAATCGCAAGGGCCTCGCACGGGTTGACTCAACCGGAGGGCTTGATGTATCTTTTGACCCGGGTAGCGGACTGGGCGGTACAAACGACCCGTACACACATAGAATTTTGGTGCAACGTGACGGTCGTATTTTGCTTGCGGGGCGCTTTGGAACGTATAATAATGCAAGCAGGAGCCGGGTGGTACGCATCAATGAAAATGGCGCTTTAGATGCCAGCTTTAACCCCGGTACCGGCGCCGGAAATGCTGATTGTAACAGCCGGGCCATTGCACTGCAATGTGACGGCAACCTGATTGTAGGAGGAAATTTTACTACCTATAACCAATCGCCAAGAAACGGTATTGTTCGGGTACTCAACGCCGATACAGTTGCACTACAGGTACAGGCAAATGCCTCAGCATCTGCTATCTGTGCCGGTGATTCTCTTACGCTTACAGGCAGCGGGATGGCTGATTATTTCGAATGGGACCAAGGGGTGCTGGATGGAGTCGCCTTTGTACCATCTGCAAGTGCAACATACAGATTACGTGGGCAATTCGGGGTGTGTTATGCCGACACTTTGCTGTCTGTTGATGTACATGCATTGCCGGAAGTTGGCATCAATACTTCTAAAGATACAGTTTGCAAAGGCGAGTCGCTTGTTTTAACTGGTACAGGTGCAATGCTCTACACATGGGAACCTTCTATTGAAAATGGTATTGCTTTTGCCCCTGATTCAACCGCCACCTATACCGTAACAGGTACTGATAGTAATGCATGTAGCAGGCATGCAAGTATCAGAGTGCCAGTTGTAAAGGTGAACACAGAAGTGATAAATGTTGATTCAGGGCTTAAGGCAGTGAATGAGCAAGCCACCTACCAATGGATAGATTGTGGAAATCAAAATCAGTATGTGATGGGAGCCACTTCACAAATATTTTCTCCAGAGGTTTCGGGCAGCTATGCTGTAGAACTTAAAGAAAGCGGTTGCATTGACCGCTCTGAATGTTTCTATGCTACCGCTTTGCCTGCTGAACCTGCAGATAAAGAGGCGCTTGCATTTTCCTTGGTTCCCAATCCGGCAAGAAATATTTGTCTTGTAAGGTCAGAAAAGGCTATGATGGGTAGCGAGATAATAGTAATTACGATTTCAGGTCAGGTTGTGAAAATGCAGAAAGTTCAAAATGCAAAATCGTTTGAACTGGATATTGCTGATTTGCCTGAAGGTTTTTATTTTGTTGAAGTTACGTCAGGATACCAGCGTTCTGTACAAAAACTATTGATTCAATAAATTCAATTGCTCTATTGCAACTAATGTTACCAACGAATTTTACAAAGTTGCAGACCTTTGCATAAATTTAATCTCAATACTATGAAAACAAATATGGGCTCTATTGACAGGATAGCAAGAATTATTGCAGCTATCATCATTGCGGTGCTTTATTTCACCGGACAGATAACCGGTATCGCTGCTGTTATTTTGTTGATTCTTGCAACAATTTTCATCGTAACGGGTTTTATTAGTTTTTGCCCTTTGTATAGTTTATTCGGAATTCAAACAAAACCCAAAAAGAAAGCATAAATGGAAGGATATCAGTTACTTATACTGGCATTAATAGGTCTGCTTGCTGGCGTACTGAGCGGTTTATTAGGCATTGGAGGCGCTATCATAATAATACCGGCGCTGGTTTTTATGCTGGGATATACACAACAAGCGGCTCAGGGCACTACACTGCTGATGATGGTATTACCTGTTGGGGCGCTGGCTGCCTGGCAGTATTATCAGGAAGGGCATGTAAACCTGAAAGCTGCCGGAGTGATGGCACTTTTGTTTTTTCTGGGAGGCTTCCTGGGGGCTAAAATGGCAGTGATGGTTCCTCAGGAACTTTTGAAAAAGGGCTTTGCTGTATTTCTCGTATTTCTGGGAATAAAAATGCTTTTTTTTAGCAAGTAATTTTTTACCATTGTAACTTTTGTAACCGTTAAGTACCTGTCAAATAACCGAAATTTGCACATCCATTTTAAAAGAACATGAAAATAGAACAATTATACACCGGCTGCCTTGCACACGGAGCCTATTACATCGGTAGTAACGGCGAAGCAGCCATTATTGACCCGTTGCGCGACACGCAGCCCTACGTTGAAATGGCAAAAGAACGTGGCGAAAAAATCAAATATATTTTTCAAACACACTTCCATGCTGATTTTGTAAGCGGCCACATGGATCTCGCACGTAAAACAGGTGCCCAAATTATTTATGGCCCCACACAAATGAATACCGGTTATGAAATTCTGTCAGCCGCTGATGGTCAGGAGTTTGCTATTGGAAAAACCAGGGTGAAACTTATCCATACGCCGGGTCATACACTTGAAAGCAGTTGTTACCTGTTGCATGATGAAAATGGCAAAGCCACAGCATTGTTTTCAGGTGATACATTGTTTATTGGCGATGTTGGCCGGCCAGATCTTGCCCAGCATGTTATTGCCGACTTAACTGAAGAAAAACTCGCAGGGCTGCTCTACGATTCATTGCACAATAAAATCATGCCGCTTGCAGACGATATTATTGTGTACCCCGGGCATGGCGCCGGAAGTGCTTGTGGTAAAAAAATGAGCTCAGAAACGCAAGATACCCTGGGAAATCAAAAAAGAAATAATTACGCATTGCAACCCGGATTGTCAAAGGAAGCTTTTATCAAAGAGTTATTGCATGGTTTAACTACCCCGCCCGGTTATTTCCCTGAAAATGTGATGATGAACATCAAGGGATACGACTTATTTGATGAGGTGCTGAAAAAAGGGCTTCAGGCATATTCGCCGGATGAGTTTGAGGTGATTCTTGCTGAAACAGGTGCCCTGCTGATTGATACAAGGGCCGCCGGAACTTTTGCGAAGGGTTTTGTTCCAGGAAGCGTTAACATTGGCATTGACGGTAGCTTTGCAGTTTGGGTGGGAACACTGGTGAAAGATATCAGACAAAAGATTGTTATCATCACCGAACAGGGCAGAGAAGAGGAAGTTGTTACACGCCTGGCACGTGTGGGGTACGATCAGTGTATTGGCTACCTTAAAGGTGGTTTTGAAGCGTGGAAACAAGCCGGTAAAAACACTGACACCATTGAGTCAATTTCAGCAGATACTTTCGCACAGCTTTATGAGCAAAATTTGAACATACCTGTGCTTGATGTGCGTAAGAAAAGTGAGTTTGATTCAGAGCATATCGAAGGGGCACTCAACACACCCCTTGATTATATTGAACAGGCACTGCCGCTAATTGATACCAATAGCACCATGTATGTGCATTGCGCAGCAGGATACCGTTCGATGGCTTTTGTTTCGATACTGCGTGCAAAAGGTTTTAATAATCTTGTAGATGTGGCAGGAGGCTTCAAAGCCATTAAAGCTACCGGTAAGTTTAAAACAAGTGAATTTGTAGTGCCGACTACTGATTTGTAAACAATGAAAAATTTCATATTCACATACAGGCTGCTTCTTTCAGGGCTGGCCCTGGGAGGTATTGCCGGATATTTGTACTACATTTTTGTAGGGTGTAACAGTGGTTCATGCGCTATTACTTCAAATCCCCTGAACAGTACCATTTATGGTGCACTAATGGGTGCACTCCTTTTAGATGCTTTCAGGAAAAAGGAAACACAAATAAATCAAACAAACCAGACCGACCATGATAAAAATTGATGAAAACACATCCATTGTAGATGTAAGAATGCCTGTCGAGTTTATGTCAGGCCACGTTGAAGGAAGTAAGAACATTCCTTTGCAGGTTATTGCAAATCACCTTGATGAACTGAGGGCTTTACCCCAACCATTGGTGCTTTGTTGTGCCAGTGGTAACAGAAGCGGACAGGCAGCGGCCTTCCTGAAAAGCCAGGGTATCGAATGTGAAAATGGCGGCAGTTGGTTCGATGTACAGTTTGCAAAGTTTCAATCTTAATCTCTTTTTCATGTTATCTTTTTTTCAAAACCTTTTTAAACCCGCACCAAAACCTGATTTTGCTGCTCTAATCGCGGCAGGTGCACAAATAATTGATGTACGTACCAAAGGCGAATTCCAAGGCGGGCATCTGAAACGTTCACAGAATATACCCTTACAAAGTTTGCAAACACAGTTAGGCAAAGTAAAAAAAGACAAACCGGTCATCGTTTGTTGCGCATCGGGTATGCGTAGTGCCTCGGCAGCCCGCCTGCTAAAAAGTAACGGATTTTCTGAAGTATATAATGCCGGGGGCTGGACAGCTTTACGCCAATACGAAAAGTAATAAAAGACAATGGCAACCTTTAATGAAATCATTCAGTCTGACGTGCCTGTATTGGTTGACTTCTCAGCCGAATGGTGCGGGCCATGCAAAATGATGGGGCCCATTTTACACGACCTCAAATCAAAGATGGGCGATCAGGTGAAAATTGTGAAAATTGATGTGGATAGAAACCCCGCACTGGCATCCAATTTCAAGGTACAGGGTGTGCCAACACTGATGCTATTCACTCAGGGTAACCTGCGCTGGCGCCAAAGCGGCGTTGTGCAATCAACAGAGCTTGAGCGAATTATCCGACAAAATGCCTGAGTTGAACTCCTAAAAACGTTTATACACGTTTCAAACGCTAATTGAAAAAAATTCTGCCTGATATTTATCAGCAGAATGTCACTTAGCACCCCATATCACTTTACTGAATCACGCCTATGGCAAAAGGCGATGGATATGGCAATTGGAGTAAATCATGTGATGCGCTCGTTTCCAGAAAAAGAACGTCAAACAGGAGGAATCTGTTGTCCTTTATTGGAAGCTGCAATATGCGTATCCGCCCGTATTGCAGAAAGTCATCAGCCATTTATGCGCAACAGTAATGAATTATTGCAACAGGCAAATTTTCATTTAACTGCAACTGAACAATTAATTGTACTTGCCCAGATGCAGGGGTATCTTAGTTATACTGAATGGGATAGAATGCATGACATTTGCCTGGAGTTGCGGGGCTTAATTTTTCAGGAAATGCATGCGTAATGCTACACGATAGAAATTAAATGCCCAAAGCCTGTTTTAATCGAATATTCCCGCTTCGTGATAAAGGGATGCGTGTATTGTTTGTTAGAATAGCCTGAAACTGCTCTTTTGCTGCAGGTTCTATTCGGGTTAAGGCTGCCAGACGAATGATGTACGAGCGATGCACTCTTACAAAACCGACTTTCTCCAGTTGATTTTCTAAGGTCTGAAGTGTCTGTTTTTTAAGAAACATCCCCTTTGAGGTGTGAAGCTTTATATAATCATCGTAGGCTTCAATAAAAAATATATCGCTTAATGGTATAATGGTGATTTCTGTCCCATTCTTTACTACAATCCGCTCCTGCTCTGCTGTTTCACGAACAACTTGTTTAAGTGCATCCAATTGCCCATTTGCCGCACCCTGGGCTTTGCCTTCTCTGAACTTTGTCAATGCTTTTAACAACCGTTCTTCTGAGAATGGCTTGAGTAGATAGTCAACAGCTGAGGCTTCAAAAGCACGCAACGCATATTCATCAAATGCTGTAACAAAAATGGTAGCTGGCGGCTCATCAATTAACTCAAGTAACTCAAACCCGTTTATGCGTGGCATCTGTATATCTAAAAACATGAGTTCAGGCTTCTCTCTTTTTATTGCTTTTAATGCTTCAAAACCATTCTCGCATTCGGCAATAATCTGAATATCCGGATAGCTGCTCAGGTAGTCGCGCAGTATTTGACGGGCGAGTGCTTCGTCGTCAATGATGATTGCCTTTATCATGTGTTTTGGGGTATAAGAAGGCTGATGGTAAAATGCTGTTGACCAATATTTGTTTGCACAAGCTCAGGCCGCCCATATAAAAGATGCATACGTTTTTTTACTGATTCAAGTCCGAAGCCTGCACCAGGAGCAGCGCCTTCATCCTGGCGAAATGGATTACTAATGCTTACCTGAAGCATCTGATTTTCAAGGGTTGAAACAACTTTAATCAGCACTGATTCAGTTGTGCCATACAAGCCGTATTTAACAGCATTTTCAATAAGTGGTTGTAGTACAAGGGCCGGCAGGCGTAACTGCATGGTGTCGGCTGAACAGAGAAACTCAACCTGAAGCCTGCCTGCAAAACGAACCTGTTCAATCGCAAGATATAATTTAATTTGTTCAAGTTCTTCTTCTAAACTGATAAGGTGTCCGGGGTCTTTTCGTAGGGTGCCCCTGAGAAATTCAGCAAGAAGATGTATCATTTTCTGCGCTGCTTTAGGGTCATGCTCAACAAGGGCGCTGATTGAATTAAGACTGTTGAATAAAAAATGTGGCTGAAGCTGCAAACGCAAACCAGCAAGTTCAGCATTTTTCGACAAGGCATCTAATTCAGTTTTGCGCTGCTGTGCCGACAATTGCTCCTTTTCTTTTGACCAAATAAGGCTTACATAAGCCAAAAGGTTGAGGAGCATAAAAAGACTGAGAAAAACAAGTCCGGTATATGCCGGGGGAGTATCCGGGCTTGTATAGTTCAGGCTGCTGAAAAACCGGTACAATAGTAATATCAGCAACGATAGTAGCGCATTTGCAGCAAGAACACCTGAAATATTTCGCACACTTGGGCGGTAATACATCTGTATGGTGCCACTCACCCAAACGCCAACTGCGAACAATATTGAAAAAATACCAGCATCAATTAAAGCATAACCAATAGGCATACCAACGCTGTAGAGATAACTGCTGTGGCCAACAAACCAAAGCAACATCAGTAAGAGAGCAGAAGTAAGTATACGTGCCCTTGTGACCATAGTTGACTATGCAGCGCTTAACTTGCGGATATATTGTTCAAGGTGTGAAATCTTCAGTCGGATATAAGGCTCGAATTCAGGGTCCTGCCCGGGTTCTACAATTTTTGAATCAAGTAAACTGCCATTTGGCTGTAGGTTTACCTCTGAAATATCTGCAACACCCATAAAATTCCAGTGAACCGAATGGGCTTCTTTATGAGCGCCGTGAAACTCTTCATTTAACCCGGCCTGCTTAGCAAACTGATAAGCTTCTGCTAAGCTGCAAGCCTCGAATAGGCGTATCTGAGCCTCAAAAGATGAATTCTCTTTTGGGTCAATTTTGATTTGAAATACCAGGTGTGCAATGTAATAACTCATTATGCCGGATAGCTTACAATTTCAATACCTCCGAAGGCAACTGTTCCTTTGAGAGTCAATATCTTGGTTGGGTCGTTGGGTACTGATGAACGTTCGCGCTTGTCGTCGGTGCCGCCTATTACGGTAACAAGTTCCGGGCGAAGCGTCCAGTGATTAGGAATAACTAACTGGGTGCCACCAAAAACCTGCGTGATTTCAAGAACCACAGGTTGTTCAATCTCTGCCTGACTCAGGTCAATTTCTGCTCCGCCAAAAATGGTAGTAATTTCGCCCCCTTTGAATTGCTTGGAGATTACTTTTTTTTTAGTTGCACCAAAGATGGTTGTGGTACCTAAATAAGCATCCTGATCATTTGCTTGAAGATCTTGTTCCGGATAATTAGAACCAGACCCACTAAATGGCTCTGAAAAGCGACCATAAGTGTGGCGCCTTTTATCACGCCTATTACGACATGAGTTGTCGCATCTGCCGCGCCCAAACATATATGTCACACCAATAAAGATAATTAACAAGGGCCAGAAGTAGGCTCCTATTGAAAGGCTTGGGATAAGTTCCTCCACAAGGAAAAAAGAACCAATCAATATCAGAATTAAACCACTTGGCTTACGGAATGCATTTTTTGCCAGAAAAAATACGCCCAGGGTGATTAAAAACATCTGCCATGAAAATAACCAATAGGGCAGAGGTACGCCCATTGAGCGCATGAGCAGCATTGTTCCTGCGGCGATGATTACCAAACCACCTAAGATATTCCCTCCTGAAAATGATCTGTTTAGAGGCTTATCGCCAGAATCTGTATTTTCCATGTGAATCAAATTGTTAGGCAAACCTATTATATCTTGCGCAGGCTGGAAACAAAAAATAGGCAAACGTACACCGGTAGTAGGTGAATGGCGTTTTATTTGCCGGTAATCACAAATTCTGTACGGCGGTTCAATGCCCTGCCAGCCTCCTGTGAGTTGTCGGCCACTGGTTTTGAAGCACCGAAGCCTTTGGCACTCAGGCGTGAGGCAGCAATGCCTGATTGAATTAATATGTCAAATACTTTTTTTGCCCGGTTCTCCGAAAGTAACAAATTGGCTTTTGGGTCTCCGATATTATCGGTATGACCATGAATAGCAATCTTAACAGTTGGGTTTTCTTTGAGAAATCCGGCAAGTTCCTTGATGATATAAACGGTTTGCTGAGTCAGTTCAAAAGAGTTGGTTTCGAAGTTGATATTGTTAATCTTATAGGGTGTCCCCACCTTTATCTCTTTCACTTCAAGGTCTATCTGCTTTGGTTTGCTCAGGCTGCTATCACTGGTACTCAGGTATTGACTGGTAAATGCTTTGCCTTCTTGTTTTACGGTAAGGATATGGTCTTCATTAAAGGCCATCACTGCTACGTATTTTCCGGTGAGTGAGTCAACATCAATGGTTGTAACCTCATCTGTTTTTACATTTTTTATTTCTACCCTGGCTTCGGTAACAGCGTTGTTGTTTTCGTCTTTTATTTCACCTTTAAAGAAAAGTACCCGTTCAGGACGTGCCTCTTTATAAAGTTCAAACGAATAAATATCCCAGCCTCCGGCACCCTTGAGCTTGTCGGATGCAAAATAGCCGGTTTTCCCATCGGTACTGACAAAAAATCCAAGGTCATCTTTTTCTGAATTTATGGGATAACCAAGATTTTTAGGGGCCTTCCAATTGCCTTTTTCTTCAAGTTTCGACATAAAGATGTCATAAGCACCAAATCCCATCAAACCATCAGATGAAAAATAAAGTGTTTGGCCATCAGAATGAAAAAATGGTGATTTCTCACTGCCTGCTGTATTAATGGTCGGACCGAGGTTTTCCGGTGCTCCCCAGTTACCGTCAGCCTGGCGACTTGTCTTCCATATATCCAGCTCTCCCAAGCCACCTGCCCTGTTGCTTGCAAAGTACAAGGTTTTACCGTCAGCTGACACGGTGGGTTGCGAATCCCACGAATTAGGGCCGTTCACTAAAGGGCCAAGGCTTTTAATTTCTTGCCATTCGCCCTTTATAAAACTTGAGAAGTAAATATCACAATTGAAATTTGTTCCTTCCTGTTTACAAATTGTAAAGAAAATATGTTTGTTATCGGCTGTCAGCGAAGCACCTCCCTCATTTCCGCTTTGGTTGAAAGGATAGGGCAGGGGGGCACCTTCTGCGAAAAACTGATCGGCTTGTATTTCAGAGAGCGAGAACTTCTCAATTTGTTTTTTTTCCTCTCCGTATGCAGTACGTGAAGTTTGATATGTTCTGCGGGTAAAGTAAAGCCCTTCGTTATCAGGCGTAATGATGGGCAGGTACTCATCAGCAGCAGTACTTACTTTTTTGACCGACTGTGGGTTGAATGGAACAGGATTTGCAAAGCCTGCGATAAAGAACTTACAGGCAGTAATCATTTCCCTTGCCTCACTTCTTTCAGTTTCTTTACCCTCATTGCTACTAATAAATTTCTCAAGAAATGTCTGTGCCTCCTGATATTGCTTATCTCCAAATGCTATACCACCCAGCTTAAGGTAGATTGCCTGATTTAGTTCAGGGCATTGCTGCACAGCCAGTTTTAAATATGGAGCTGCTTCATTTACCCTGTCGCTACGAAGCAAAATATCACCCATCATGTAATTGGCTCTTCCAAAGTCAGGTTCAATTTCCAGGGCTTCTCTTAGCAATCCGCGGGCTTCATTACGGTTGCTTCTTACCTTGTCAATGGCTTCCTGGTATAATTTCCTTGCCTTTTTATTGTCAGGCAATGGGCAAGGGTCTTCCTGGCCGGATACAGGCAGCACAAGGGCTAAAAACAACTGCAATAATAAGGCAACTGAATTTTTCAAGACTCAGGGACGTTTTAGGAATTTATTCAGGTTCTTTTTTGCCTCCTCTTCAGCTTTCTTCTTTGCCTTTTCTTTTTCTTCGTTTATCTTTTTTGTTGCCTCCTGCTTGAGACGTTCTTTTTCCTTATCAGCTTCTTTCAGCAGTTTGTCTTTCTCAGCCTGAGCGCGCTCTTCAAGCTCCTTCTTTTTTCGGTCTGCCTCTTCCTTTAATTTATCACTTGCCTGTTTTTTGAGGTCTTCCATAGCATCGCCGGCTTGTTGTTTAAGGTCGGTCTTGATTTTGGGGTCAGTGAAGGTACCTGTAACTTTAAGGCTCACCGGAATGATGTCGGCCAGACCACCTTTGAAACCTTTGGCTTGTGCCTGAGCACTCAGGTTGTTGAGTACCGAATTGGCAGCACCACCAAATTCAGAACGTGGAATTTCCATCTGAATTATATAATCAATCGTCTGGTCAAGTCCATTGCTTCCGGCAATTCTGGCTTTGTAATTTCCGATTTTTGTATCAAAAGGCTCGATAAACAGTTTGCCTTGCCGGATGGCGAACCCTGCTGAAAATTTCTCCATTTGCCACTTCTTGAGCTTGTCAATTTTCAATGCAGCAGCAGTTTGTTTTATCATTTCGAAGCCTTCAATGGTCAGTGTACTGGTACTGATTGAACCCGACCCGTTCAAAGTAGGATAAATGAAATTAAACTGCTTATCAGCTTTTGAAGAAAAATTCAATTTCATACTTGCTGTACCCGTTGTGTTTTGTGCAATGGGTGCCAACTGTTTCAAGGTATTAAATGTCTTTGCAGCATCACGGATATTCATGTCCTTTATTTGAAGTGCAAAATCAACAGCAGGCCCTTCTTCTGATTGGGTATTATATGTGCCATTTGCCAGTATACTACCACCAAGCGTGTTCATGTAAACGTCTGATAAACTGAGGCTTTGGTCTGCCAGATTTAAAGCACCCTTTACATTGAAAAGCTTCATGTTATCATAAAGCAAGGTGCCAATTTGGGCATTCAACCGAAATGCAATATTTTCAGGTACACGTATATAGCTCAATGATTCTTCTGTGCTTTCAGACGTTGATGCTGATGTTGTGCTTTCAGCCATAAATGGGTTCAAATCAAGCAGGGTACTGTTCATACTAAGCGTACCACTGATAGGCTTGTTGCTGAATATATAAGCCAGATAGTTTTTCAGAGAGCCGCTTGCAGAAATATCGCTCTTGCCCATCGTCATTTGGAAACGGCTCAGGTTTATTGCTTCAGGATTGAAGTCCATTTGAGTAGTACTGATTTTCACCTCCTGCGGAAACGCAGGATCTGAGTAATTGAAGTTGCTCAGTGCCATCTTCCCTTTTGCCTGAAACTGCTGATATTTCTGCTGCTCAATTGCCGACAGCCGGCCTTTGAAGGCTACATCTGCATCCAAAAGTCCGCCCAGTCGGGTATTCTTATCCAGGGGCATGAAATCTTTTACCTTACCCAGTTCAATACGTCCTTTCAAAGAAGCATCTATATCAGGATCCGAAACCGGTGTCTTGACTAAAAGGCGCATGTCTACCGGAACCCCAGCTAATTCGGCATGGAATTTTGATACGTCAATGACTGTTCTATCTACCTCACCGCCAGGGTTGTTAATGGCTGTTTTTACTTGCAAATTATTGATAGCTCCCGGAAGTGAAGGGTATTGCACCACTCCGTTTTCAATCAATAAATTCAATGCAAACCCGGGTATGGTTTTTTCGTTGTAAATACCTTTTACAAATCCATTGAACGCAAGTTTCCCCGCTGTTTTTACATCACTAAAGTTATCCGTATAAGCACCCGGAACTAATGAGAAAAAGCTTTTCACCTCGTTTTTTAATGCCTCGTATTGAATGTCAATTTTAATGTCATCTTTTGGCATAGCAACATTTCCGGCAAATTTTAAATGAAGGTCGTTAAGGCTCAATGCATTTTCTTTGAACTCATAAACGGAGTTCTTCAGGTCGAGGCCGAAGCCTGCTTTGTAACCCAGTTTTACTTTGTGCAGCCATGCTACTCCTTCATATATAAAGCTAAATGCCTCTATCTGTGTCTCAGTCTCTAAATTGGTGAAATCAGCGGTGAAATCACCGCTTCCTTCATGATTCATTCGTTCGATGAGTACTTTCATGTCTGACTCCCGATCATCGTAAATGATATTGGTGTTTTCAAGTACATACTTTTGAAGTGTTGCCTTAAAGGTTGATGGTTCTTCCGGAGCGCCCGGTGCAGGTGCCGGCGAAGGTTTGGTGATATCCCAGTTGGCTTTGCCATCTTTTAGAATCTTTAAAAGGATATTGGCGTCCTTTATTTCTACCGAACGGATGCCAATTTCACTTCCGCGAATGATGCTCATCAGATTGGTTGTTACCTGTATGGATGCTGCTGAAATTAACGTATCACCTTTAAAGGCATCCTTGCCGGCAATAGAAAGACTGTCGAGCCCGATACTTAAGAAAGGGAAGCTTCTGAAAAGGTTAATATCCAAATCTGAGAAGTTAAGTGTGGCATTTAAGTTTTCATTTGCCTGCTCTTTTACTAATTGCTCAACCTTTCCTTTAAAAACAAAAGGTAAAATAAACATGGCAAGTACTATAACCAATAATAGGATACCGGAAATTTTGAGGAGTTTTTTTAGCATTGTAATTTTATTAAAACCTTAAAGGGTGTTATTTATTGTTCTTTGTTTTAAAAGATGATCTGCAATTACCAGTGCTGCCATTGCTTCAACAATGGGCACTGCTCTTGGAACCACGCAAGAGTCATGCCGTCCTTTTACTGCCAGCGCTACATTTTCACCATCCTTATTTACAGTTTGTTGTGGCTTTAATACCGTTGCTACCGGTTTGAAAGCAACATTAAAATAGATGTCTTCACCATTTGAAATTCCTCCCTGAATACCACCACTACGGTTACTTAGGGTATGAATCCGGCCTCCTTCACCCGAAAAAATATCGTTGTGTTCGGTACCCTTCATTGCACATCCGGCAAACCCGCTGCCATATTCAAAACCTTTTACTGCATTGATACTGAGCATTGCCTTACCTAAGTCGGCATGCAGCTTATCAAATACAGGTTCTCCCAGCCCGGGTGGCACCCCTTTTATTACGCCCGTGATGACACCTCCCGTAGTATCGCCTTCTTTTTTAAGACGTAAAATATAGGCTTCCATTTCAGCCGCACTTTCTGAATGCGGACAACGCACCAAATTGCTGTCAATGAGTGCTGGTTGTACCTGATTATACGCCAATGGCATTTGAATGGGGCCTACAGCAGAAACATAGGCAAAAATCTCAATGCCTTGTGTTTTAAGATATTGCATGGCAATACTTCCGGCAACAACACGACAGGCAGTTTCGCGTGCACTTGAACGTCCACCGCCCCTGTGGTCTCTTATGCCAAACTTCTGATCAAAGGTGTAATCAGCATGCGAAGGGCGGTAGTTCTGCTCAAGTTCACGGTAATCGCCTGAACGCTGGTCCTCATTTTGCAACTGAAAACCAATTGGTGTGCCGGTAGTTACATTGCCGAGCAGCCCTGAAAGAAACTGAACGGTATCACTTTCTTTTCTTCCGGTGGTGATTCTGCTTTGTCCGGGTTTGCGTCTGTCTAACTGGTGCTGAATAGCATCCAGGTCTAAAACCAGTGATGGGGGACAGCCGTCAACAATGCCTCCTATTGCCGGTCCGTGCGATTCGCCAAATGTATGCAGCCTGAAAAGGTTGCCAAAAGTACTTCCTGCCATGGCTGCAAAAATAGGGGTTGTGGCTTAATTGACGATGAAAACTTACTTTTGGGGCATGCGTTTGAAACTCATAGGTTTAATTTTATGTGCTTGCATTGTCAGGCCGCTGTTTTCACAAGAAATTGTTTCTGAAAATGCACAGGCACTTGAACGTTTCAGGCATGATTTACAGCAACTCAAACAGCTGCGTGGCCTTGAAGGGGCATCAGTGGCATGGAGTTTTCGCAGGCTTGCAGATGCTAAGGAGCTTGAAGCATACAATGCCGGACAAATGTTGCTGCCTGCCTCCACCATTAAGGTGTACACAAGTATTGCTGCCCTTGATGTATTGGGGCCGGATTACCGGTATGAAACACAGCTTATTATGGCTGGTGAGTTACATGGAAACAGGTTGGCTGGTGATTTTGTGCTCAAAGGCTCCGGCGACCCTTCAAGCGGGCATCTTGACCAACAGGTGCTCACAGCGCTAAGCAAAGGCATTGCTCAAGCCGGAATAGAAAAAGTTCGGGGAAAACTGCTTGCTGACCCTTGGGCTTTGCCCTATAACTACGCTGCAATACCACGCGACCGTACCTGGGAAGATATGGCTAATTATTTTGGCAGCGGGGTGTATGGACTCAACTGGAGCAATAACAGCCTGGCAATCAGGTTCAAAAGCAGCACACCAGCAGCTGTAACAATGGAGCAACCTGATTCAATTGCATGGGAAGGTAAGATTTCTAATCTGGTGGTGCCCGGAATAACCGACGATATTTATTTCTTTCCCCAACCTTTCTCGGGCGACATACAGGTGGCAGGCACGCTTTCGTCAAAGAATCCGGCACGTAGTGAACGAATGGCACTACCTCATCCACCGCTTCAATTTGTAAGTTGTCTTCATGACACCCTAAAGCAACACGATATTCGGGTGAAAAAAGGTTTTGAGGTACTTGACACAGCTTACCAATTACAGAAAGGCGATTCGGTTTTGGTAAAGTATTTCTCTGCACCGCTGGGCACATTGCTTAAAGAGGTGAACCAGAAGAGCAATAATTTATATGCAGAAGCAATTGCCCGCACCACTGGCTTAAAACTCGGATCCGATGGAACAGCTGAAGATGCATGCCGTAAAATCAGACAGCACCTTGTAATAAGAAAACTGGCAGCAGATACCTTGTTCGAGCTTCGCGAAGGCAGCGGTTTAGGCCGTAGAAACTTAGTTACTGCCGGAGGAATGACGCAATTGTTACAGATAGCAAGCACCCGGCAATGGTTTGCTGATTTTGAGGCCAGCCTCGCAACTCCTGGCAATCAAGGTACTTTGCGTTCATTTAAAACTATAAAAGGACTTAAAGCGAAAACAGGCAGCTTAACAGGCGTTAGAGCCTATACCGGCTATTTTGAAGACCAAAGCGGACAGCGTATTGCCTTTGCAATTATTCTTAACAATTACCTGGACGGCTCACTTATAAAATCTCAGGTGGAGAAAGTGCTTGAAAGTGCTTCAAGGTGCGTATTTTAAAATTAAAGCAGGTACTTGCGAATGCTGTGTTGAAACTGCTTGGTGTTAACGTAACACCAGCACCCGTCCCCTTTGTATTCCGGCCCTGCCATCGTATGATAAATAGGTAACAACATAGGTGTACACGTCGTTTTCGACAATTTTACCCATGTAAGAGCCGTCCCAACTTGCATCAAAGGCATCACTGAAATAAACCATCTCACCAAATCGGTTAAAAATTTTCAATTCAAGAGAGCCTACACCGTAATGAATAACCTTGAATTCGTCGTTTTTACCGTCTTTGTTGGGGGTAAACGTATTGGGCAGGTAAATGCCAAATTCACGGTAAATGCCTACCATCATCGTGTCAAGAACCGGGCAGCCATACATGTCCTGAATCTGTACATAAACCTCACTCGGGTCGAAGAAAACACCATAGGTGTTTTGACAGGTGTCGCATGCCAGTTCAACCATAGAAACCCAATGGTAGGCGGTGCCACCAATTACATAGGCCAATGCTGTGTCTCCGGCAAATACACTTGTGTCAGGAGAAATTTGAAGGGTAGTGTCTAACCTGACAATATAGCTGACCTTTGCTGAATCAATCCCACAGCGGTTTTGTGCAGTAAGAAGTGTATGGTAGTCGCCATATTCTGGGTAACATCTTTCAAAAGTAGGCATGTTTACTGTTGGCCCAATGGTCATATTGTTCCAGAACCACCTTTCTGCACGTTGGGTAATGGCTTCAAAGGTGTAACAATCGTTAATACAGGGGTTCTCAGGAGGAGCAATGATTGTAGCTGTAGGCTTCTCAAGTGTTTTAAGCAAAAGGGTATCCCGGGCAAAACAAGCTTCGAAATTGATTTCAAGGGCATATAATCCTGAATCTCTGGTAGTTATGAATGTGCTGTCGCTGCCGTCAGACCAAAGGTATTTAGCCAAGGGATGAACCACTGGTTGCAATAAAAGCGAATCTCCCAGGCAGATGGTAGTATCATTCCCCAGGCTAAACGACAGGTCAAGGCTGTCAATGATAATGGTATCAGCGAAAAAGCAACCCAGCGAGTCAACAATCAACTCATAAGAACCAGGCGAGAAAATACGAAGCGTATCGGCAGTACTGTTATCGTTCCACTGAAAACTACTTACACCACTAATGCCCGACCTGATTACATACCCGTTGGCCAAACACATACTGGTATCGTTGCCCAGGTCAAACGAGTAGCTTAACTCGCTAACATGGGTGCTGTCAGTTAAAACACAGCGCCCAAGCGTGGCTTTGAGGTAATAGGTGCCGGTGTCGCCAATAAACCTGTTTAGCGTAAAAGCACCATCTAACCATTGGTGGCTTGCTGCGGTACTGATAAGCGGGTTCAGTTGAACAGTCTGACCCGGGCAGTAAAATGTGTCAGGGGGCAGGTCGAGTTCAAGCGGTATGAATGAAAGGTGCACCGAATCACTGAATATGCATCCGCCAAGGTCTAAGGTCAGGGTATAACCACCCGTTTGTGTTGCGTATATTTGTGATTCAATTTCACCTGTGTTCCAGCTATAGGTGGCACCCGTAATGTTTGTTGATAGCAGAAGGGTGTCGCCGATACAGGTAACACGGTCGTTACCAAGGTTTACGGGATTACCAGTTCTGCTAAGGCTGATATGTTTTACAGCTTCTACTGTGTCGTTGTTTACCGGATTGATTACCAGTAGTTTAACATCAAATTCGCCTCCATCTGGCGGGAATTCAACCGAAGGGTCTTTTTCATTGCTTATTCCTCCGGGGAAATCAAAATCCCATAAATAGCGCAGGTCGGAGCCTGCTGTAGAATAATTGGTGAAGAATATGCTATCGCCATCGCAACTGGGTCTGTACAAGAAGTCAGCATTGATTAAGAAAGGGTTGAACGGACTGCAATTGATATCGGTATTGGTGGTAACAGTGTACCTGAATGCCAAAGTACCGACGGCGGTATTGGGGTAAACAACCTGGATGTAAAAGGCCCCCATATTGCTATTAATGCATGAGATGCTATTGTTGATAAATGCGTTGTTTGCACATTCCTGACCAACAATCATGGTTGAACAGCTACTACCATAGAATAAGCGGTAACGTACATTGCCTGAATTGCCATAATTGCTGAGGTTCGACAGGTTTAGCTGGAAGAGTACGTCAACCACATCCGAGCCAGTATATTCAAACCTGAACCAGGTGGAGTAATATCCGGCAGGACCGGGCAAGCAGCCCATATTGCTGCCATCTTCACCGAAGCTACCGCCAATGGTATTGCAATAAATCAGCGTTTGTGCATTGTACACTCCGGAGCTATTTGCCTCAGTTGCAATGGCATAGGCGCAATCATCTCCGGCATAAGCTTCTGAAACAAGCACCGGGCGTACAATAGAGGTTTCTCCCGGTGAACAGGTAGCGATATGTACAAAATAAGTTCCGGCCGGAATACAAAAAGAAAGCCAGTCGAAACCATCCTTGTTTACAATAGAAAGATAGGGTATTTCGGTAAAACCCGTGCTAAGTACAGAGTCGGCCGCATTGTTTTGTGAAAAGAGCCTGATACCTGCGCCTGCGGTGCCTCCGCCTGATTTTTCCAATCTTATTCTGACAACAGATTGCTCACCGGAAACAAATTTATACCAAAGTGATTTCTTAGTGCTCAGACAGCCTGTATTGTAATTTAAGTCGGCTGCATCGGTTGTAGCGCAGGTAAGGTCGCCCCATGCACCGGTAACCTGGGTATTCAAAGGCAGGCTGTTGCCGGGATAGGGAGGTGACTGTTGGCCTGAACCGATTTCATTTGCGGTACTGTAATAATCATAAGGCACCACACCGGGGCTATTGTCGAAGAATACCACTGGTCGTACAATGGAGGTATCCTGAGGGGAGCATGTTGATATGATGATGTAGTATTCACCTGCCGGAAGACAATAGTTAAACCATGTGCCGGAAGCAGAAGCGGATGTAAATCCGGCAGGTATGTATTCCATACCGCTCCCCAGCAGGGTATCGCCTGGGGTTATTTGCCTGAAAACCTGGGTGTACAATGCCGTCATTGGGATGCCCACCCGGTCGAGGCGGTATTTGAAAAGACCCCGGCGGTCAATTTTCACCTTGTACCAAAGTGTTTTCTTTGTGTTGGTGCATCCCAGGTTGTAGTCTTTATCGGCATTATCGTTGGTAGCACATGTTAAGTCGCCCCATGCCCCGTTATGCTCGGTATTAGCAGTAATAGGGGAGGTGTTGTAGGGTGGGCCTACCTGGTTAAAGCCCACTTGATTGGCTGTACTTACGTGGTCATAAGGGGTGTAGCCGGCATCCGGCTCGAAATAAAACAAAGGCCGCAGAACAGTTGTGTCGTTCTGGTCACAGGTAGAAATTAGCAGGTAGTACTCACCTGCACCCAAACAGAAATTCTGCCACAGTGCTGTATCAGGTAGCGAAGTAAATGTTGGAGGTATAACGGTCAGATGGGTTCCCAGAATTGAATCTCCGGCAATCGCCTGACGCAGCAATACAGAACGAATTTGTGAGCCGGGCAGGCTGTCACGGCCTTCTAAGCGGTAACGTAAAACACCCCGCTGCCCGATATTTATTTTATACCAAACAGTTTTCTTCTCAAGTGTGCAACCAAGGTTATAGGCTTCGTCGGAAGTGTCAGCAGTGGCACATGAAAGGTCAGACCATTCGCCCTGATGTGTTAGGTTGGGTGCAACCGGATTCGTATTATAGGGGGGAGCGGTTTCGTTGTAGCCCACCTGGTTGGCATTTGAGTAAAAGTCGTAGGTGGCACTTGAGCCGAAAATGGGCAAGGGTTTGAACTTCACCTGTACATCAATTTGCATCACAGGCAGGGTTTGACCTTCATTCAAATCAACCAACACAAAATACCTTCGTTTGATTGTATCAGCAACACACTGGTCTGATTTAAAGCTAAAGCCTGTAACTGGTTGGGCAAGGCAAGGGGGCAATGGCCATTCGGGCAGGTTGTCGTTAATGAAAGTAAGGCCGGATGCCAGGGTGGAATCTAATTCTCCGGTACTCAGCAAAGTAGGCAAATCAGGATTCCCGTCGGCATCAGAACGATAAATAGCAAAGGGGGGTATTGCAGTGCGTGTACCATCGTAAAGAGAGGTGAGATTACGTACTCTCACGCTTACATCACCCTTGCCCTGAATAACAAAAGAGTACCATAAGTTGCGCCGAACAGCGCCATTGATAGTGTACACATTGTTCGTCTGATCTGGATAAACAGGCGGGTAGTTTGAGCCCGAACAATTTATTGCAGGGTCACTTGGGGCACTTCCGGTGGTACAGAAATAAAAATCGTTACTCGGCTGCAGGCTGGGGTCAATAGGATGTACATCACCGATTTTACCTGTCTGAAAAGTGTCAGCAGGCGCAATAAGACCGAAATCATAAGCAGTTGCTGCATAATCGAAGCGTGAAATGCCTACCGAATCAACTTGAATAACGGGGGTAACACTGTGACAATCCTGTGCGTCTTCGGCATACACAACCAGGGTATAAGCACCGGGCTGCAAGCGACATACCACCAGGGTACCAGTAGTATTCGAGCAGGGAATCAACGGGCTGGTAGAAGGAAACAGCATTGAATCTATTCGTACATCCAGTGGATAGACTTCTCTTTTAAATGCACCTGTTCCGGAAATACGCACATTCATTTCTTCGCCGATTTTGAAGACGAAATAGGAGGTACGTACTGTATTTGCACAACCGATAATTGGGTGAGATGAGAAGGGGGTGTCTTTTGGTTGCCTGAAATTTTCAGTGCAGAGCGTATAACTTTTACCTCTGGCGCTGATGGCATCTGTTCCGGCGTTGTTCAGAAAGATAGTCTGGTCGTTGTTGCCAACGCAAGCTTTGTAAGGTCGGTTAAACAGCGGACCTGGTGTAACCGTGGTATCAATGGTGACGGTAATTCGTGTGGGTTGATTCAATGAATTGCCAGCATTGTAGGGGTCGCGTGAGTTGGCGTAATCCTGTCCGGAGCCATAGCTAACGATGGTGTACCAGCCAGCTGGCATCAGGTTGCATGTAGGGGTGGCAAAGCTTCCGTTAAAGCAAGTGGAGCCTGCATCAGCAGCAGAACCTAAACTACCAATTCCGGCAGAAGCCTGACCTTTGAAAATCCTGAAAGTTGAAAACTGATAGAACTGTTCATTTATAATTACACGCGCATCCTGGCTTAGGTAGAACTCGCGGTAAATTAGCTTGTTACTGTTGTTGCAAGGGGTGTTCCCTGCGATGTTTGCCGGATTAGAGCGACAAGTGAAGGTGTCAGTCAGTGAAGTCTTTGAAAGGTTCTGTGCAATGACATCACCCAGGTTCTCGGCATTTGCGGGGTTCCAAAAGCGGGTATTGCGTTTCGACCAGCGGCTGTTTGGCTGGTTAAACATGCCTGATTCGTTGTTGGTTGCAAAGGTGGCCAGGGTGTATTCGCCCGGTACTAAACAGTAGCGCATGGCGCCTGCGGTGTCGTTGTTATTGTTGTAAACTGCGCAGTTTGATAAAGGTGTAAGGCCAGTAAAACGGTCGGGCCAAAGCCAGGTATTCTGGGCTTTGGTTAAGTCGCTTGCACTTCCTGAGTATAATACCGAACGGGCATTTTGGTTGCGTGCTGGTTTGTCGTAAATCACATTACCTAAAACCACCATACCGCTGTCGCTAATGGTAAATTCGCGGTACTTCGCCCGGTCAATAGAAGGTTTGCAGTTAAAAGCGGCAGGTAAAACCGACTTCACACAGGGAAATGTGGTGGGTTGAGCCAGATGCAACACATTGTTCTGCAATGGATTACCATTGTTGAGAGAATCAACATCATTTAGTAGCGATAGGGCAAAATCATTATTACCAGCCGGGGTGACATACAGGTTCAGGTTTACTTTTCGTCCAAACTGCGACTGGCAGGTAAAAGGATTGTTATCATCATATTTGCCCAGTAACTGGATGCTGTATTTCCCGGCGGGCATACAGGTAAGCGAATAAGTACCATTGCTGCTGGTGACTGCAGCACCGTAAAGGCCGGCTGGATGGTTTAGGTTGGCACAATCGTTATCAGGTTGTTGGTTGTACACCCGGATGCCCATGCCGTGGTTAGTGGTGGAGCAGGCGGCAGATTGTACATCAACAGTAAAGGTGACGTTTGAAGGTTGGTCGAGCTCAAAAGTAAACCAGGTGGTCAGATGGTATCTATTGCCTGAAAGTACCACCTGATTGGCCGGGTTCACAGTACCACACTGAATAGAATCATCACTTAGCTGCGATTCACAAGAAAAATAATCGCTTTTGCTTATTGAGGCATTTCCGCCCACCGGTGGACTAATCAGGCCGAAGGTATTTAGCGGGCTAAAGCCGGTTTCCTGCGGAATTGCAGCTTGTGTTACACCCTCACCCAATTCGTACAAAAGCAAACGCGACACTGTATTCTCGCGGTAATCGCCCAAGACTTGTATTGAGTAGGTTGTATTAGGTTTAAATAGCTCACAAGGGATGATGTTGATGTCGTTTTTATTGTGCTCTGAACAACCATAAATTTCTGAAATACCGCTTATTCCGGCAGTGGCAACGTCGCCCTCATAAATGCGAATTACGTAGCGCCTTGTAACATTGCTTAAAGAAAAGGCAAAAAGGTCAATATGGTTGTCGGTTTGAAAGGTGCTCCATGCGCTTTTGGTATAGTTAAGGTAATTTCCTCCTATCGCCTGACACAATTCATCAACAGTTTCGATACTTAGGCAATTCCAGTTGATGTTTGTGCCAGCGGTGTCTTTTAAAACACTCAACTGCGTGGGAAATCCGCTTTGATCGTACAATTCAGATTCGGGCGAGTTGGAGAGCAGTTCAACAAAAATATTTCCGGCGGCGCTACTTCTGGCCAAAACCTGAATGGAGTAGGTGCCCTGATCAAGGCAAATGTTTTCTGAGTAGCTTGACAGACTGAACAGGGGGGTGAAGGTGGCCATGTCACCTGCCTGAGGCAAGCCGGGAGTGCCTTGGTATATCACAAAACCCACGTCGTTGCTTTGCATCACTTCAGGGGTTTGCAATATCCGAACCCTGATTTTTCGGGAGGTTGGAATGGTAAAGCGAAACCAGACAGTTTTGTTGTAAACCGGATTTAAAAGATACTCGCCGGCCTGAGAGGTAGCAGCGGTTATAGTAACGGTATCACTATAAAAAGTACCAAACTGGTAATTATCAGCACCGAGCATAATATCAGCACGTGCGGCATATTGGTTGTTAGCAGGTTGTGAAAAACTTGCAAGCGCTGAAAGCAGGAACAGGACAAACAAGACCAAACCGGGTATGTTTCGAGGCCTCATTGTCAGCAATGAATCGTTAGGTTATTGTTAAACACGCAATATAGCACTTTCTCCGGCCGTGTTTTAACGTTAGTTTTCACTATACGAAGTTAATGAAAAATGATGAAAAACCAAAATAAGATTTGCCGGATGGTTTGATTCTCAGTTTTTTATGAAAGTATTTTTTCTGAAAGGCTAGTATTTTAAGGCAATAGCATTCTGAGAACGTTTGGTTTTAACGTAAGGTTTTAACAGTTTTCGTTCCTGATACACCCGAGGCAAAGCTTTGTAAAACATGAAATGTGCCGAAATAACTGCAATGAAATAAAGTGGCCCCTTTGTAAACAACAGTTTTATAGCATAAAGGCCATCAAAACACATTCGGATAAAAATAGTCGTAAAAAGCTCTTTTTTTGGAAGGTTTCTGGCAAGTAGCATAAGGCTATTGCATAGCGTTAATGCTGTTTCATGCCAATGATCCTGAGTAGGGTGGGGCACTGAAAGGTACACTGTTGAAGCCGGCTGTACCTTTATTTTGTATCCGGCATGCTGCATTCTCCAGCACAAATCAATATCGCCGAACTGTTGAAATAATTGCCTGTTAAAGCCACCAAGCTGTTTCAACACAGCTGTTCGTACGATCATACATTGGCGGCTTGCCCAGAAAATTTCACCAATTGTATCATATTGGCCGGTATCGGTTTCCTGAAAAGCAAAATTACTGCCTCTGAAATAGGGGTATGCCCAGCGATCAAGAAGTCCGCCGGCAGCACCAACAGAGGCAAATTTGTTGCTTTGTGCATCCGTTAAAATCTTTGGCTGGATGGCGGCTATTTGTGTATCAGCCTTAAATAGCTCAATAATTGGCAGGAGCCAGTTTTTACTCAGTAGCACATCCGAAGATATCAGTCCTGTGAGTTCAGTTTCAATACTCATTAACAGGGCATTGAATTCAGTAAAGTTTTCCTGATTGGTATTGGCGACTACTATCCGGCAATTGGGTGAATAATGTTGAGCTGTGGTGATGATTTCAGGAGCAAGCGCAGAACTTGCCTGAAGAACAAGGGTAATTTTCACGATGGTTTTTTATGTTTCCAGCGTTTATGTGACCAAAGCCAGGGGGCAGGGTCGTCAATGATTTGGTTTTCAAGCGCACGAATATGTTTCTCACTAATCTCAAACTCGGGTACCAAAGCAGGTTCTTTGCAAAGTTCTTCAACATACACACTGTACTGCCCTCTGGCGGTTCTTCTCATCCTGAGAAAAACCACCACACTGTTGGTAAGCCGGGCAATACGCTCCGGACCTAAAAACACAGCTGTTTCCTGGTTCAGGAAAGAAGTCCAGTAAGCATTGTCGGGATTCGGAGCCTGGTCGGCAATAAGATAGGAAAGCGTAGGTATAGGTGAGGATTGAATTTCACGGAAGGCTTTTTTTATGGGTACCAGATCAGAACCGTTCATGCTGCGCACCCTGAACATGAGTCGGTCAACTGTTTGGTTCGAAAGGGGCTTATATACGGCAATCACCCTGAAAGGCACCAGTGCTTTGAGGCCGGTACCCAGCCATTCCCAGTTGCCGTAGTGGCCTCCAACGGCAATAACAGAGCGCCCCTGCCGGAAGTGATTTTCTAAGACTTCTTTGTTTACAAGCCGGATGTGTTTTGGAAGATAAGCAGGGTCGAGCCGTAATAGTTTAACAGTTTCAAACATGGTTTCTAAAAATATCCGGTAAAAACGACTGGCAATTGCATTGATTTCATCATCGGGTTTTTCCGGAAATGCATTTTTCAGGTTTTCCAATACCACCTCTTTACGATAGCGAATAACATGGTTGAATATGAATGCGGTGAAGCGTGCCAGGAAGTATAAAAACCAAAGCGGGAGGGAGGCAAGCAGGTACCCTGAAATGCGCAACAAAAAATAGCTGAAGCTCACCTCGGACTTTGATAATTCTGTTGAATCTGGGTGCCAAAATGCCCGGCTGGTGAGGTAGCATCAATGTCATTGGTTTGTGAATCACGTTTTACCAATAATAGCTGCCACTGATCGTTCATGATTTCACCTAAGGCATCTGAATGAATCAGGGTGTAATCATTGGTTACCAGGTCGGGATTGTAAAACACAAAACGGCGGTTGCTTTGACGACCAATCTTGTAATATTGCCAAATTTCATAGGGGTAAGCGCTGGGTTCGTGTTGGCTTACAACACGGTTGTCAGGCGCACCATATTGAAGATATACACGTCCTCTATCAGTATCATAACCACGACGAATTGATGTACTGAATTGCTTGTTTACCTTTTGTAGTTCAATGTGATACTTTAGCCATGCAGCGCCCGGATCGGCTGGATTGCGGTTTTGCCAAAAGGTAAAAAAGAACTGCTGCATCATCTGCAGGTCGCCGGTCGAAATAAGATTAGATGCAAATGTCTTTTCCTGATGCGACGAAATAGCATGCAGGCCTTTGATATAATCAGCCAGCGTGTCTTTACTCCTGATATTTTCTGCAAAACTACCGAGGATATTAGCCTTGCTTACATCGTCGAGCGATATTTGCATACCCGGATTGCTGCGATAAAATGCCTGTTTGCCTTTTGCAAGAAGAATATTTTCATGATTTCTGGCCTCAACAATGAGCTGGTAATTGCCACTGGGCAGGCGTTCGATGTTGAATTCGTGCATGAGAATACCAACCTCTGAAGCTGTATAGCGCTTAAAGCCGCTATAATGTTCAAGAGTTGTACCCTGCTGGTCTTCAATCATATAGCGCACCAAGTAACGTTGCCCGCTTCCCAGATTTGCCAAAGTGTTATAAATCTCGGTATAAAAAATCAGTTGGTTTTCTTCCGGTGCATAATAGTCAACCAGATGTGGAACAAGGTCAAAACCACCCTTTGTCAGCTTGCCCGGTTTTTCAGGTTTGGTGTATGATTCAACTAATTGGATACCTGAAAACGCAACCGCATCGGTTTGTAAAATATGCAGGCTGTCTTGTGCATTGACGGGCGGAGTACCTGCTACCAGGTCGCTTACTGCTAACTCAATTTGATAGGCTCCCGTATCGAGTGGAATGCGTTGTTGGTCAATAAAATTAAAGCTCCGGCCTAAAGAATCGTCAGTTTCAGGGCTCAGCAAGGTATAGCGGTCGGCAAAGATGCCTTTGCCGCCCTTGCTGATGGCGAGCATTACTTCTACCTCTGACTGGTATTTGCCATTTTGAATTTTTCGGTAGCGAACGGTATTGCCTCTTACCATCAGATAGGTTTCCACATAAGGTTTTTCACCGTTAAGCAGAAAATTTCTTGTATTAAAAACAGCCTGTACCTTGTGTTGGGCGCAAAGCTTTGAAGACGCTGGCAGCAGTGCAAACAGCAATAATACTTTTAAAAATGACAGCCTACGCATGTTAAAGCAAAGGTATTTAATTTTAGGCAGGCAAAAATCATTCCCTAAATGTAATTTTGAATATTTAGTCAGGTTTAAAAGAACGGGTAGCGTTCACGGCCTGAAGCCAGCGATTGTGTAGGTTTTGGCGTTTTTCTGCATTGATTTGGGGGCTGAAATGTTTATTTATTTGGCGGATGCTTGCGGCTTCTTCTTTGTTTTTCCAGATTCCGGCGGCGATTCCGGCCAGCATGGCAGCCCCGGTAGCAGTGGTTTCGAGGTTGGCAGGTCTTTCAATTTGAACATTGTTAAGGTTACTTTGAAACTGCATGAGTAGGTCGCTGGCACTTGCGCCGCCGTCAACACGCAGGGTTTTCAATTCAATTCCGGAAATCTCCTGCATCAGGTCGAATACATCTTTTGATTGAAATGCCATCGCTTCAAGGGCGGCACGCACGATATGACCGGCTTCTGTACCGGCACTGATACCCAAGAATGTGGCTCTTGCTGAAGGATCCCACCAGGGGGCTCCAAGCCCGTTAAATGCCGGAACGAAACATACCCCTCCGTTGTCGTTAACCGACATTGCCAGGTTTGCGATATCGGCATTTGATTTAAACAGGTGCAGACTGTCGCGCAGCCACTTCAGGGCAGCACCGGCGGTAAACACACTGCCTTCAAGGGCATAACATATTTCATTGTTGATTTGCCAGGCGATGGTGCTGAGCAGACCATTCTCAGCAGGTACAGGGGTTTTACCTGTATTCATCAGCATAAAACATCCGGTTCCGTAGGTGTTTTTTGCCTCACCCGGTTGAAAACAAGCCTGACCGAACAAAGCTGCCTGCTGGTCGCCGGCTATACCGCAAATAGGGATAGATGCACCCAGTATTTCAGCTTTGGTATGCGCAAAATAACCGGAGCTGGGGAGTACCTGTGGCAGCATGGTGGCAGGTATCCTGAAAAGGGCAAGTAATTCTTCATCCCAGCGTAAATGGTGAATGTTGAACAGCATGGTTCGGGAAGCATTGCTCACATCGGTGGCATGGAGGCCTGTGAGTTGCCATAAAATCCATGCATCAACTGTGCCGAATAATAAATCGCCCGATTCTGCCTGCTGGCGTATTTCGGTGCTGTGGTCTAATATCCAGCTAATTTTACTGGCTGAGAAATAGGCATCCGGGATAAGTCCGGTTTTTTGCCTGATAATTTCACTTTTGTGCAGCCTGGTAAGTTCTTCGATATAAGTGGCTGATTGGCGGCTTTGCCAAACGATGGCCGGATACACAGGTTTGCCTGAGTGTTTATTCCACACGATGCTGGTTTCGCGTTGGTTAGTGATGCCGATGCCGGCGATTTCACTAAGCTGAACCCCTGATAGCTGAATACATTCATTGCAGGTTTTCAGTACTGACTGCCAGATTTCAAAAGGGTCTTGTTCAACCCAGCCCGGTTGTGGGTATGATTGGTTGATTTCATGTTGTGCTAGGGCGCGAATTTCACCCTGTTGATCGAACAGCAAGGCCCTGGTACTACTGGTTCCCTGGTCAATAGCAAGTACGTATGGCATGGGCCTAAAGTAGTTAATTAAATAGAATTGTCAGGCTTGAGATGGTGGATTTCGATTTTGAAAAATAGCCATTTTATTGATGCTTTCTTGGTGGGTGCTGTAAAGTTTCAATGGCATTTTGCAAGCTTAAATCTTTCTGTAAAATGTTACATTTTTTAATTGCATCTCTGATTAAATTTGCCCCATGAACTCCCGAAGGCAGGTAAGGTGTAACGGTTGCAAACAGTGGAATTTCACTGAGGATACGCAAGGCCAATGTTTACATTGTGGCAATGAGTTATTTCCGAAGAGCAAGGCAGATGAAGAAAGCCTTCTGCGCCGTCAGCAAGCCTGGAACCTAAATATTGTTATTCACCCTGATGATTCGCTTTTGGTGCGCATGGTGAAAAAAGTTGCAAATGTGGTTCAGTTGGTTTTTCTGGCAATTATCAGCTTCATTATGTGGCTTATTGCCATGAGTCCGGGATGATGATACGCCGTTTTTCACATTGGCTGTTTGTCATCTTTGGTGCAGTGTATCTGGTGAATCGTTTATGGTTGAGACCAAGCGGCTTTGCTTTCGTAGATTTTTACCTTAATGACCTGCTCTGTATGCCACTTGTTTTGTATTGTACAAGAATTTGCATGGTACTGATTTACAGCGCACCCAATTTGCATATTCCGGTCAAATATATTGTCGTTGCAACTTTTTATCTGGGATGGGTGTTTGAGTGGCTGCTTCCGGCCTGGTCGCCCCGGTACACTGCCGACCCGTTTGACTTGTTGATGTATATATTTGGCGCCTTGTTGTTTCTGTTTTGGCAGAGGTTATTTGTGCAAAAGCTACAGGCTGGATAGTAAGGATAATATTGCTGGCATGCCTAAAAATATTCAGATAACAATATAAAAAAATGAGGATAAAATTTTATCTTTGACCTATCAGATAAAAGATGTGGAGTAGCATTGTCAAACAATGGTAGTTCGTTTCAGGATTTTCTAATTGCCTGAATCCTGAATAGACTGTTACTATTACCTCACCGCCCAATGTGATGAAAGCTGTATTGTTATTAGGCTCTGGCTTTTCTAGCCCTGCAGGATATAAAATGGTTCCTGAAATAAACAATGAATTCTTAACCAACCAAAAAATTCGAAATCCAGACAATTATGGTTGTGATGGTGCTGAGTTCTGGTATATCGGAAAGCCTTCCCCAAATCGTGAGATTTACCGATGGCGTGTACAACCATCTCTTCATTATTTGTTTAGTTGTATTGACAAATATGCTTCTGTCAGTCTATTTGACTACGAGTGGTTTTACCAATATTTTTTAGATAATGAGCACCTGGAACTACCGGACGATAATACTTACCAGAACTGTCTCACCTTATACAAGCTAATTGCCAAAGAACTAATTGCAGAACGCAATAAGCCATGCATGGAATCACATTACACGGGCTTTATAGATTTTTGCAAGGAGTTACATCAAGAAATGGTTGACGTAACTATTGCAACATTTAATCATGATAGCTTGTTGGAGTCATTGTTTTCAAAGAATGACATACCTTACTCAGATGGCTTTTCATTTGAAGGAAGTAAAATATTTGCTTCCAGTGAATATTTGAATGGCAAGAACTATGACAAAGCCTTAGAAAACAATAAAGTAAGAGAATTCAACGGTCAATTTGGCACAGATTCAGTTAAAGTAATTCATCTTCACGGGGCTTTTGACCATTTGCGATTGCATCAAGCGGTTGACAGTACCAATCTAAATTCCTTTTGGATAAAAAAGTCAGAACTACCTGAAAGCACTTATTACAGTAGAAATCTTTATATATTGAACCTTGAAACGAATCAATTTAAACATCAGCCGTTTTATTCTTCAAACGATTTTTTAGTTGGAAAGAATATAAAAGATAAAAATTTATTAGGAGATATGAATTACCAACGATGCCTTGAGCTCTTTAAAAGTTCCTTGCAAGCTGCAACTCACTTATTATCAATTGGATTCAGCTTCGGAGATGACCATATTGTAAGCTATATTAATGAATATTGCGGTAAGGATGTGGCAATTTCTCTATTTGGAAAAAGAGATATGTCTACGGTCCTTCATTCAAAATTTTCACCGATGCTTATCAAAGAGCACCTTGGTGAGATTGACTTTAAGAAGGTTAAAAATGGCATATTGCCTATCGTGTAATATAGGACCGTAGTACTTATAAATTTTTTTGATTTTGAGGCTACTTCATCTGATTGTGGCTTGTTCTCATAATGACATTTTTACTCCATTCCTTTTTAACCAATCTTCATGTTCACGATAATTGGGCATTTTCTTGTCTAATTCATTCCAAAATTCAGGTGAGTGATTTGGATGCTTTAAATGAACCATTTCGTGGGTAATGATGTAGTCCAGCACCGAAACAGGTGCCATGATACATTTCCAGTGAAAATTTAGTCCGTTTTTAGGTGTCCATGATGCCCAACGGTTTTGAAGTTCCAAAACTTTGATGGCTGTTGGTTTCGTTTGAAATTTTTCTTCTATCAGTTTAATTCGTTCCTGAATTTTTTGAAGTCCCTTTGCACGATAGAAATCCTTAAAAACCTTTTCCGCTTTAGGTAAATACTTTTTGTCAAGGTGAAAGAAGCCGCCTGAAATTTTCAATGGCACATCTTGATTCTCGGTTAGTTGTAATCGGTAGTTTCTGCCCAAATAAAGAAAGGATTGCCCATTAACATATTCACGTTTTACTTTGCCTTGATTAAGTTCTTTCCATTTAGCCAGTTTCTGAAATATCTGATACTCTTTTGCTTTTACAGCAGCTTCTATTTTCTCATCGCTGGCTGTAAGCGGGGCAAGCACTTTTACCGAACCGTTTCGTTCAATGAAAATGCTTACCGTTTTTCTCCTTTCGGTTTTTTCAATATCAATATTTATGCTGTCTAACTTCATCTTAATTCTGCTTCACGGTTTTTAGCCAACTTCAAAAGTTCTGTTGTCAATTCTGCCGCTTTTCCAGTCAATCCGTTGATTCTTGAATAATAAATTTCATCTTCTATTCGACCAGAAATCAAACGCTGTTCTGCCGGTTTATTCCAGAAATTATTTATCTGTGCTGTTTCTTTCAGAATGAGTATCAAAGTATGTGACAATTCCTTTGTTTTCTCAATCTCTTTTTCATCTTCGGTAGGCAATGCAGATTTCAGAATTTCATAAAATGGTGCTTCAACAACTGAAACGCCTTCGGTTTCAACCTTTCTTCCTTCTGCCATTTCTTCTCGTAACCCTTCAAGCTGCTTTACTATTTCCTCCCAATTCTCTTTGTAAGAATTCAATATCGTTTCAAGTCGGTCTTTGAATCGGTTGTATAGTGTTGGGTCTTTTTCAAGATTTACCTTGATGTGCCAGCGAATGGCGTGTTCCATTTCAGAAGCCTTCGATTTTGGCGTTTTGTTCAGGTAATCAACCTTGGTTTTGAACTCATCTGAAAGAATAGAAACCTGTTGAACTTTTGTGTCAATTCCCAAAGAATACAAATGTTTGTCAATTAGCTGGCGGACTTTCTGTGAAGCCCATTTCAAGTCCATTGTTTCGTCTTTGTAGCGGTCTTTGATTCTCCATAGCAAGTAACCCAATCGTTTCGCAATTACCCAATATTCGCCACCTGCTTGTGTATTGAAAAGCAAGTCCAAACTATCGAAAAAGCTTTTAGAATAGGTAAGTAATTCGGCTCTGAACTTTATATTCTTGGCTTGCTCTATACAACTTTCTGCAAACTCAAATTCGGCTGTTGGGTCTGTAAATTTCTGATTCAGGAAGTTTTCAATTTCGTTTAGATTATTCTCTGTAAACAGATTCAATACCCTTTTATAGCGGGCTTCCAAAACAGGAATTTCTTTGTTGATGTCACGGAACACATTCAGGAAGTGCTGTGCTTTTTCTTTGTCCTTGTCGGTATAAATTCCTAAGGCTTGCTGCAAATGTTTAGTGATTCCGATATAGTCAACAATAAGCCCAAAGGTTTTTCCCTTTTTGGTTCTGTTTACTCTTGTTATGGCTTGGAACAAGTCATGTTCTCTCATGATTTTATCTAAATACATCACCTGCTCAACGGGTGCATCAAAGCCTGTCAGCAGCCTGTCGCAAACGCATAAAATTCCAATGCCTGATTCCGGCTTTTTGTATTGTCCGCCTTCTTCCTGCGAGTAATCAAAATCCTTTTTAAAACTGTTTACGGCATCCCAATCTTTTGCTTCATTTCTTGCCTTGCTGATGTAACCGGGTTCATTATTGCCCATGCCCGAAACAACAGCAGCCACTTTCAAAAATTCCAGTTGCTTAATGCGATCATCATCTCTTTCTCCATCCGGCAACGCCTTCAATGCAGCAATCTTGTTTTTAATGGCTGTTTCCAATTCATACTTGTATCGAACGGCTGCCACAATGCTTGAAGCCACTACTTGTGCTTTAAAGCCATTCACCAAAATATCGGTGTAATAGTGTTCTACAATGTCTTTGGCTATTTCAGCAATGCGGTCTTTACTTTCGAGATAGGCAATAAATGAACCGTAACGCCTTTGAATTTCTTCTCTTTCTTCCTGTGTTCTTTTTTGAAACAAGTCTTCAAACTCGGTATCAAAGAGTTCTTTATCATCTATTTTATCGTTTGATACTTTTCCAATATACTTTATTTCAACGGTGGCTCTGTCGGC
>JAIBAI010000070.1 GCA_019695235.1 Bacteroidia bacterium
AGTGGAGGAACTTTGGATTTCGGTTTTAATGGGTCAACTGCACTTAACCTGATTGAAACTACTTCCAGTGCTACTACCGGGTTTACGCTCGCCGCCGGAGGGAAAATTAAAATCTCCTCTCCCAACGGCATTGACAAGGATGGGGCACAGCTTTCAGGCAATGTGCAATTAGATTCCAGAACATTCAATGCTACCGGGATCTATCATTATATCGGCAAAACACCCTGGCAACGTATCGGCGATGGAATACCTGCAGTTGTAGGAGGTAAATATGTACTTGTAGAACTTGATGCACTTGCTACCACACTCGTATTTGAAGCGTATAACGGCAGTTCTTATGTTGCATCCGGAAATATTGGCATTGATAATACCGGTAACGGGCTTAAAATAATTCAGGGAACCGTAGTTGGTACACCTTCAGGAGACTTCACCGGTAACGGGCTATTGGAGATGACTGGCGGTTTATACCAGTCGAGTATTGTAGCCCCAACCTATTCACCACAATTAAGCGGAGGCTATACCCTTACCGCAGGTACGATAGAGTTGAATGCTTCGGGGAATCAGGTTTTGCGGGGAACCAGAGATTATGTTAATCTGAGATTTAGCAATTCAGGTACGAAAACATTGTCTTCGGCATTACCCGTAAATAGCATAGATAGTCTTGTAACCATACAAAATTCAGCCATTCTGGATGTTGCAAATAATGAGTTCAGCGGGCCGGCAGGCCTTACTATGCTGAATACCAGTTATTTTAAGATGAGTTCACTGAATCTCACACTGCCACAGCTTTCAGGGATTAATAGACCTTATCTGCTCACCGGCGGTACGGTTGAGTTATATGGAACAAACTCCAGCCAAACACAGTCACTAAGAGGTACATTTGGGAGCCCGACCACAGCCATAGCCTACAATAATCTTGAGTTGAATGCTTCCGGAATTAGTGGTAACGTCTCTGTGGGTGGTGCAAATGTAGTCGCGCAAGCAGGCTTTGTGCTGAAGGGAACGATGAATGTAAACAGCCCGGTCTGCTTCAAACTAGGGAGTGGTTTTACAATAAGCGATCAGGGTTCAGGTGTTTTTGACCTCAAGCCGGGTTCAACATTGAAATACGGGGGGTCTGTTGCTGCCTCAGGTGCCAGTGGAAATATCCAGACAGCAACGCGCAACTTCCCAATTACGGCAAGTTATGGCTTTGTAGGTAATTCTTCGCCACAGAATCCCGGCAGTGGTTTGCCAACCACCATGGTTAACATGTATCTTGATAAGGATGCTGCAGCCAATCGGGTTCTTCTGGCTCAGAACACCAACGTAACAAATATGTTAAAACTGGGTACTGACGTAGATTTAGGCAAAGGAAAACTCGACCTGAACGGCTACGACCTGACCCTGGGTACTACTTCAACCAATGGCGTTGTAAGTGGCGGCTATGCAGACAGCTACGTTATCACCTGGGATGGTGCGGTGAATGGAAAACTGAAACACCTGGTGAATACTGTATTGAGTGAATACAACTTCCCGGTTGGTGATTTTGATTACTATACCCCTTTCAAACTCACCCTGCAAGACGCAGAATTGCCCCTTCTAAATGCAAGTCTTGCAGTGGCAGTGAGGGCTGAGGCGCATCCTTTGCTGGGCACAAGTACTAATTATCTAAAACGATACTGGGCGGTTACTGACGAGCAAATTAATGACCCTGATTACGACGTAGAATTTACGTATGTGGCACAAGACCCTGAGTTGTCTGAGTCTGATTTATTTCCCTGTAAATACAATCCGGCAGGTTGGTTAAGCTGTACTGAAAACACCAATGCTGTTATTACTACAGGTTCGGGCGGTATCAATGTTGGCAGCAAGCTACTGAGCTGGTCGGGTTTGACTACTTTCAGCGATTTTACTGGTATCGGTAACGGTTCTCCTTTACCGGTTACCTGGCTGCATGTTTCGGCAAATCAGCAGAAAGAGCAGGTTGAAGTAACATGGTCAACAGGTTCAGAAACCAATAACAGCCATTTTGTGGTTCAGCGCAGTACAGACACAAAAGAGGTGGTGCAAATGGGTATTGTTAACGGGCACGGTACATCAGCAATAAGCAATCATTATTCTTTGATAGACAGAGCACCTTTAAGGGGTGTTTCATACTACCGGATAAAACAAGTTGATTTCAATGGTGCGTCAGAATACAGTGCTTGGGTGCCGGCACGCTTTGACCCGGAAGAATTGTCGGGTATTCGTTATGTAAATGCTGACAAGGCAAGAGGGGAGGTTTCAATTTTCTTTGCCGGAGAAATGGATCATGCGAGTGTGACAATCAGCGATACCAGAGGTCGTAACTGTGCCAGCTATCATATAGTGAATAATAATCAGGGTGTAATACGGCTTGATATGCCTGTATTAGCACCGGGAATTTACTTTGTCAGTTTGAATGGTAATGGGCAAACTTATACCCGGCCATTTAAGTGGTAAATTGAATTTGTGCGCCAATCGCAAGAATAAGAAAACAGAAACATGAGCAAAAGAATACAACTTTCAGAGGCTGACCCCAAAGCCTTTGAGGCAATGCTTGCACTTGAGAAATATCTTGCAGCAAGCGGTTTAGACAATCGCCTATATGAACTCATCAAAACACGTGCTTCTCAATTAAATGGCTGCGCTTATTGTATCAATATGCATACAAGAGATGCGATGAAGATTGGTGAAACGGCACAACGACTGTTTTTGTTGGATGCATGGAGAGAATCAGGGCTTTTTAATGAAAAAGAAAAAGCAGTATTGGCTTTGACCGAAGCAATGACCTTGCTTGTTAATAAAGATGTTCCCGATGAGGTGTACGATGCAGCACAACGTCACCTAAGTCAGCAAGAAATGGCAGTGGTAATGATGGCTGTAGTGGCAATAAATGGATGGAATCGTATCTCCATTACCTCAAGAACGCCACTTGATTGATACGACAGATAACTTGCTGCTTTTCTCTACCAAAAAGGGTTTCCTGGGTTCAATTATCACGCATTTGAAACAATGAAGAATTAATTCGAATATTTATATTTGTGGGATATTCAGGTAAGCAATTTTTAACGATACAAATATCCTGCAAAAATGAAATATACTTTTTTTGCCTTACTGTTGGCAATGAATTGTGCAATTGGCCAGAACCATTTAATTTGGGACAATGAGTTCCCTCAGGATAAGAAAGCAGCATCAAATGATTTTATTCGAAGTACGCAGGCAAAACTATATTACAGCGAAGGCTTGAAAGTAAAAAGTCAGGCTGGAAGCAAAGATGTAGGTGAGTCAACGCTTCGTAATTTGAGTGATTGGAGGCATTATAGGCTTTACAATTCAGATGTTGTGATGGAGTTCACACTCGAAGGGGCTGATACCTCTGCGGGTTTAGGTATGGAATTTGGTACTTATTCGGCAGCAGATAGTAGGGTGATTACCTACCGGTTTTTGGTGAAAGGAAATGGCCGGTTTTATACCAATGCTGACTCTGGTGAATATTCAACCTATAAAAGAAAACTTGCTCAATTTAATTCAACCCAAAGTGCTGCTAAATTTCATTTGGATGGGAAAGTGAATGTCCTGAACGTCATACGACAAAATCAGTTATGGACGGTGAAGCTTAACGGACAGCAGGCAGGAACTTTTGCTGATAGTCATGATTACCCTTTTACGCCTGATGATATTAAATTCTTGTTTTCCGGAAAATTTACAATGACCGTGAAAAACTTAACTGAAGACTATGCGCGTTCGAGAACATTCGTTAAGAAGCCGGAAGCTGTTAAGGAAGCGCCGGCTACGACTGATGTAGATCAAGCATGGAAAGAACTGGGCAGGGCTGCGGAGACCTATTCAAAAGCACATGGAACCTATCAAAGAAAGGAGTACAAAGAACCACCAAAGTTGTCGGTACTGAAGCTGGCTGGTTTCGTGGGAAAAAGAGACACCACTGGCTTATTCTCCTATTTGAGGGAGGCGGGCATTAAGGAGTTTGAAAAGAAAACGGGGGTAGAAGTTGGCTATGGCAAGTCAACCAAAACACGCAAGGATACTGTTATTAAATACAGGTCAGCCGCTGAAATTAAAATATCCGACGGGCTTTATGAAGCATTGAAAATTAATGTATTCAAGAATGGGAATATTGAGATTCACTACCCCTTTCATTGGTTCGCATTGGATGCTGCGAGAAAGGAAATTGTAGATGCAGGCTATGAAATTGATTTCGCTACCACTTACATTGACAAGTCGCGAAAAATTCGGGTCACCATTCCTAAAGATGATGAATTTATGTACCCTTTTATTCGTATCTTTCTTGAAAACTAATGGCGAAGAGCATCAGTCTATAGATACATATCTTCTACACGCTAAGCATGATAATCCAGGCTGACTACGCATTTGTCAACCAATCTAATGCGTTTGTTTTTTTTCACACCGTTATGTGTTCCGGTGTCGTAGTCCATTGTAATTAACATTTTTTCGTGGTGGTCGGCAATTGTGTCAAATGGGGCTAATTCACGTTCTAATGTTGTGATATTATTGACGGTTTGTGAAACTTGTATGTATTGTGTAAACCCTTCGTTGTCGCGAACAACAAAATCTACTTCTAAATTTTTAGTTTTTCCAATCCAAACTTGATTGTTCCTGCGCTTTAGTTCAAGGTAGATGATGTTTTCAAGTAAATGTCCTGCATCACTTGGCAATTCTTTTCCGAGAAGGGCATTGCGAAAACCTAAATCAACTAAGTAATATTTCTCTTGTGTTGCTAAATGTTGTTTGCCTTTTATGTCGTAGCGATTCGCTTTGTAAAATAAATCGGCTTCAACCAAAGTGTCAATATATTTTGAAACAGTTTTGTTGTCAATTTTCTTTTTGTTGGCAGTTAAAACCTTTGAAATATAACCTGCTGAAACACTCGAGCCAACTGAATCTATTAGAAAATTTACTACTTCCTGATAAGATTCTTCGCCATAAATGGTGTATCGTTTTGAGATATCGTTTTCATAAATATTTTTAAAAAGCGTTTGTAGATATTCAACGGTAGCACATTTATTTCGTACGCTCGGCCTGTAAGCAAGGTTGCCAATTCACTACTCAACAAAAATGCGTTTGAACCTGTCACATACAAATCAATGTTGGGATGAACGTACAAGCCTTCCAATAATTTTTCAAATTCGGGAACGTTTTGCACTTCATCTATAAAAACATAGTTAGTTACGTTCTTCTTGAGATGCTTTATTATATAATCGTAAATTTCTTTCCAATCTTTTTCTGCCAAAAACCGAAATTCGGGTTCATCCATATTGATTGCTAAAATGGAAACTTTTGCATTTTCTTTACGCAACAAGTCTTGAAATTGTGCCATTAATGTTGATTTGCCACAACGCCTCACACCCGTGGCAACCTTAATAAAATTCTTGTCCTTAAGAACACCAAGCGTGTCTAAGTATCATTTTCATAAAGTAAAGATAGGCAAAATCCTAAAACGTATAAAAAAATGAAACTTATAGGAAAATAAAAAATTGCCATTTTTTTATTCGTTTTTATTTAATAATCTCTGTCAACTTCTTTTGTTGTCAGTTAGCTTCGGTGTATTTTTTAAAGTTATTAAGTATGGCCTGCCAACCCTTTTCCTGCATCTCAATTGGGTTTGCTGTTTCAGGGTCGAATGATACAGTAACTTCTGTTTGCCCGTTTTGTTCTTTGAAGTCAACGCTTGCTTGTCGTCCACCAAATTCATAAGAAAAATTCTTGCCTTCTTCAATTTGTGTATAATTTGCCTCAAAGTCAAAACCAAAACTACCGTCTTTGGCCTCCATTCTTGCTTTGTAAATACCTCCAACTTTCATATCATTAGTAGCTTTTGGGCAATGCCAACTTGGGTCGGCAAAGTTCCAGTTTACAATGTGTACGGGGTTGGTGTAGTAATCCCAAACTTTTTTCATAGCTGCATTTATGGTAGCAGTGACCGTTATTTTGTTTTTCATTTTTTTGCCATTTAGTGAAATTTCTTTTTTTCTTTCATCATTTGAATGATTTCATTCAATCGTTTGGCTCTTGTTTCAGGTTTCTTTGCTGTTTGCAAACGAAAATTAATAGCAAATTTATTTGACTTATTAAGGGCGTCGTAAAAAGCCTTCGCTTCTTGGTTTTTATTTAGTTCTAGCATTAAATCTTCCGCATCTTGCATGGTAGTATGAGAGTCGTATGCCTTAGCCAATCTACCATCATTCTTTGCTTTTTCAAATTCGGCGAATCCTCTCGGCATCATTTTTCCTTCTTGGATTAGTTTTTCAACAATTCCAATATTCCGTTTCGACCAAATGCTTTGAGAACGCCTTGGCGTATACTTTTGTAAGTAGGATTGTTCATCGTAACTTTTCCTTTGGCCATCAATCCACCCAAAACAAAGCGCTTCGGCTAATGCTTGTTCAATAGAAACGGTTTCTATGCCTGAATGTTTTTTGTAGACCTGCAACCAGATACCTTCTTGTAATTCCTGGTTTTGCTCCAGCCAGTTCCGCCAGGCAATATATGATTTAAAAGATTTTATTTTTGCTTCTGTCATTGAGCGTTACCTAATTGTCATTTTGTTTTTCATCAAGAAATCTTTCAATTATCGGAATATTAAAGTAACTCGTTTTATAGTCGTGATTTAAAGTGGCTATTTCGCCGATATATGCTCCATGCCCACCCGTGACAATTGCCAATTTACAGTTCGGAATTAGTTTAGACATAGCCAAAATGTGTTCGGAAGTGGCAACACCTTGTTCTCCATTGATAATTAATACCGGTGCTGTTATTGATTTTATTTGTTCGTCTGTAAAGTCTTGTAGGTTTATTACCCGCTCGGCACATTTTTGATTGATAGTCATAAGTTTCGTACTGTCTGGATTTACTTTGATAAATGCTTTTGTCAAAAGTTGCCAATAAAATTGTGATAGACAAAATTAAAGCTTCAGTAAACACATTTGAGCTGTTAACCGCCGGACTTATTATGCTAAGGGCAAGAAAGGTACCTGACCGTAGTGTTGAAGAAATGATGTGAAGTGCAAAAACCCTGCCGGTTATCAGCAGGTGAATGTCGTGTGTACCTTCGTAGGTGATTACTCACAATTTTATTGAGTGCCTATTACTTTGCATTTGTTTCGATACTTCAACAGCTGCAAGCTATAGGAGCTCTCTTTTACACACTTTCTTTTTATTAACTCAAAAATACAGGCCTAATATTTCGATTGTAATC
>JAIBAI010000071.1 GCA_019695235.1 Bacteroidia bacterium
GAGAAAAGGGCAGTCATGAAGATTGAATTTAAAGCAGTACCGGCATGGAAATTCTCAATCGCCGCCGGATTAATGGATGTGGTTCCGGTGGGTTGACATAATTTTGTACCTGCTTCTGTGCCATCGCTCTGATAGAATTTGCCCAAATCCCAGTCTTCTTCACCGTTAAAATAAAATTTATCATGGTAAGCAAGGCATATATCTATTGATAAACCATTGGTTCCTGGAATAATATCTTTTACCAAGTGTGTGCCTTGTTCTGTACCGTCAGAAACCCATAATTCATTTCCATGAATACTGTCGGATGCAAAGAAGAATAGTTTGTTTCCTGCTGCTGTTAAGTTTTCCGGGTAAGAACCAGAATTTGCTGAGGGATAAATATCTTTTACAATATGAGTACCTTCTGCGGTTCCATCGGTTACCCAAAGCTCGTTTCCGTTAATTCCATCGTCTACCGAGAAAAACATCTTACCGCCAAGCACCGTTAAGTTCTCCGGGCCGTGAGCACCTGGTCTGGCAATATCCTTTAATAATGACGTGCCTGCAACGGTACCATCGGTGCTCCAGAGTTCATATCCATGGCTATAATCATTTACCACAAAAAAGAGTTTGTCATTGAAGATGGTGAAGGATTTTGGATTACTGTCGTAATTGGCTGGTGGCGACAGATCAATAAACAGTTGCGTTCCTTCAGCGGTACCATCCGAAGAAAAAAGTTCATAGCCGGATTGGCCCGAAGATGCTGAGAAATACAATTTACCTTTGAAAACAATAAAATTATTTGGGTTGGATGATTGGTGCACACCAGAATAGGTATTGGGGTCAATATCTTTAACAAGAACTGTCCCGGCAGTGGTTCCATCGGTACGCCAAAGTTCAATTCCAACTGAAGTATCTAAAGCTGCAAAATAGAGAAAGCCATTGAAAGCAGTAAAGAAATTTGGGTAAGAGCCCTCATCACCGACGTTAATATCTTTGAGCATAAATGTTCCAGCAGCCGTGCCATCTGATACCCACGGTTCTGCACCGTATGTATTGTCAGATTCTTCGGCCTGCCCAGAAAAGACTAATTTACTGTTGTTCAATGGAACCAAAGGGCTTGCCTCTAAGTTAATCCATACATCTGAAACAAGCTGAGAGCCCCCGACAGTGCCATCACTTACCCATAAACCACTGTTTGTATTAAAAATGTTCTCAGCCTTCATGTACACTTTCCCGTTTAACTCAACAAATCCGCTACAATAAGAAGGCCCTTCCGGATTAATATCAATTTGAGTAAAAGTTTGTGCCCCAGCATTAAATGTGAACAAGGCAATGGCATAACTGAGTATTTTTTTCATAACAAATAACTTTTTTACAAGTGGATTCACATGAATATTGATGGTTCGTAAATCAAACCATTCATTTGGAATCAAGAATAAAAATATAGAAAAATGCGACATGATGAATTTTAATTATCACTGGCAGCAACGTGGTTCGATTACTTTCCCAACTGCCTAAATAGAACAGTTAAGAGAATTGCTTGCATGTTTAAATAATTGGAAAAAAAAAAGACCGCCCTTTTGGGGCGGCCTTTAATACAGGTTAGCTGAAGAAATAGAAGACCTTAATTTACAAAGGGCAAAAGGCTGTATTTCTTGCCATATTCAAGCATTTGCTTGGCGAAATCATCCGGGTATTCAATCTTTACATCTGTGATTTTCCCGTCTTTTTCTACCGGCACCAGGCGTGGCTGAATGAAACCGCGATACGGAGGCACGTCAAGTTTTGCAAAACGTTCTTTTACCTCCTTGTGTAATGTGGGGTCTATCTTAACACCATAATTTTCAACCAGCGCTTTTCCGGCAGCAAAATCACCCTGTGATTTAATTCGTTGAATCTCACGGAGAAGATCGCCAAACAAGGTGCGCAGTTTAGTATATTCATTAATCTGGACATACGTTTTCCCATCACGTTTAATTAATTCAGCCACCTTTTCTTTGGCTCCTTTTTCGAGCACCCATTTGGCAACCAGTTGGCGGTTACGCATGTGAGCTTCTTCAAGGCTTTTCCCGAGGTCCACCCGGTTTAATTGTAAAATCATGCCATTTAAAAGGTAGTTCTCATATTCGGCTTTACCTACGTTCAGTGAAGGCATTACTCCAATATCAACCAGTTTCTGATCGTAGATATAATACAAAGCTACCAGATCAGCACGGGCTTCTTCAAGGGCATTCTGGTAGTTCTTCAGCGAGCCGTCCTTGATACCTGGTTCAAGTTGTCCACTGGCATGGCCAATAACTTCATGCATGTCAGTATGAAGTTCTGCTGCAATAGTAGCATATTCTCGTGCGCGGCTTTTGGTACTGTCGTTCAGGCTGAACTCATCAGTTACCGGACTTTTGCCGGATGCGATGTTATAGGCTTCGAGGATATTCGCAAGTGATACTGACTTCGAGCCATGCATTTGCCTTATCCAATTGCTGTTGGGGAGGTTGATACCAATAGGTGTTGAAGGGGCAGCATCGCCACTTTCAACTACCACATTGATTACCTTCCCTATAATGCCTTTTACTGCTTTCTTTTTATGCTGAGGCATTAAGGGTGAATTATCTTCAAACCATTGTGCATTCTGGGCAATCTTGTCAATTTTCTTGGTGGCCTCAAAATCTTTGATTGATACCACTGATTCAAAACTACCCCGGCGGCCAATGGCATCCTGATAAACCTCAATAAATCCGTTTACCACGTCAATGGTTGACTCAATATCCTGTACCCATGCGATATTGTATTCATCAAACTTCCGTAAGTCGCCCGTTTTATAATAGCTAACGAGCAGGTCAAATGCTTTTTTCTGTTGTTCATTTTCTGCTACTGATGAAGCTTTCTCAAGCCAGAATACCATGCGTTCAATAGCTTTTGAATACATCCCTCCGACTTTCCAAACCCTTTCGGTTAGTTTACCAGCTTCTTTAATCATCTTCGAATTTAGGCCATAAGAAATGGGCGTTGAATCATGCTGGTGTTCAAGCGGGGCATAAAACTGTTCAACTTCTTTCTGAGTAACACCTTCATAGAAGTTATTTGCAGAGCCTGCAACATTGTCAATTCCCCCTTCAAGGTTTACAGTTTTGCCGTCAAGTTTTGGGTCGAACATGATAGGTACAAGCATTTCTGCAAGCTGGTCTCCAGTTTGCCCTTGGTCAAGTGGAAGGAGTTTTTGGTCTGAATTACTTATCAAAGCCTTAAAAAACTCAGCTGTGAATTCTGGTAAAATCTTATCACTGGCATAATGGTGATGAATACCATTTGAAAACCAAACACGCTTTGTGTACGTTTCAAACTGTTTAAAACCATCGGTTGTTCGATCGCCCTGGTAACTGTTCCATATTGCTTCAAGGGTGTGCCGGATACGCAAATTGTGCTTGTATTTCTGATCCCATATAATATCTCGTCCGCTCAGTGCAGCTTCATATAGATAATAAACAAGTTCTTTTTGCTTTTCACTCAGTTCTTCGAACCCTTTTACCTTGTAACGTAGAATCTGAATATCGGCAAAGCGCTCTGAAACATACTGAAACGAGTCGGCAGAGGCTTCCTGTTTTTGCTCCTGCTTCTCGCCGCAAGACGAATAGGATAGGGCAATGCAGGTAACAATTGAATAAAAAGTGATGCTTTTCATAGTTGTTTTTAAAAAGAGTGAAGAAAAAACCGGTATAAAAGCCAGGTGGCTATACCTAAGAAAATGATACCCGAAATGCGATGAAATAAGGTAATAGCCATTGGGGTTAAGAACCTTTTCAATTTTCGGGCAGCATATATTTTAATGAGATCAGTCAAAAAATAAAATACCAGTGTGCTAACAAAGAAAACACCAACCATCCGCAGGTTGCCATCAAATCCTGACGCTACCGCAGGAACAGACCCAAACCAGATAAGAAATACAGATGGATTCAGAAAGTTTATCCCAAAACCTTTGAAGAGAAGCCCGGTGGATTTGAGTTTTGACATGCCGCTGAGGTCAACTTCATCAGGGTTTGAGTTTTTCTGCGGACGCAGCAGCAGCAGCAGTCCAAATACAATCAGAATTACTGAGCCAATGATGGTTGACCAAAGCTTTACAGTATAACTGTTAAAGTCAATGTTCACTCCCATAGATACAATCATGAGCATTGCAAGGACAATGATGACTATATCAGAAAGCAATACTCCTGCGTCAAAAATGAGTGATTCTTTCCAACCTCTTTTTATGCTTGTGTTAAGTAGCATAAAAAATACAGGGCCAAAAGAGAAGCTCAAACCGAGCCCCATAATCATCCCATTCCATATCGCAGAACCAATCATGCTTTATTTACCCTGATGAAATCTTCCCATTGTTCAAGTTGGTCTTTTTTGAGTACGCGGGGAAACTTATGTTGCCCGCCTTCTTTACCCAAAGAACGCATCCATTCGTAAAAAACAGATACGGGCAGCACCTCAAGGGTCATTTCTTTAAGTGCTGAGCGGCGCTCAACTGCATAGTCGTCGTTGAGTGCTTTTAAATTTGCATCGAGCAGTTCTCTGAGTTGGTCAGCATTCACCGGGTCGTCAGTTCCAATAAACCATTTATGCTTGAAATTGCGTCCGTCAATTTCACCTGCAACACAGAACTCTGATACACCTATTTGCAGGTCATCTGCAGCTTTGAGAACCGCCTGGTTCATGTTATCTACGCTGAGATGTTCACCACAAATACTTAAAAAATGTTTGATACGTCCTGTGATGATGATTTCGCTATTTTCAAGGTCGGTAAATCGTATCGTATCGCCTATCATATACCTCCAGGCCCCGGCACAGGTAGAAAGCAGGAGTGCATAATCTGTGTTCTCCTGCACCCCTTCAAGGCCTACTATTTCATGGTTCTCTTTAAGGCTCCCGTCTCCATTGAAGTTTTGTTCGTTAAAAGGGATAAATTCAAAGAAAATGCCATTGTTGAGTACCATTTCCATGGCCTTCATGTCTTTTTGCCCCTGAAAGGCAATGAAACCTTCTGAGGCAAGGTAAGTCTCTATATAATACAATGGTTGGCCAAGCAGCTTTTCGATACCTGGTTTGTATGGATCAAGGAAAACCCCTCCATGCACGAATATTTTCAGATTAGGCCAAAGCTCATGGATATTTTTTAAGCCATAATGGCTGATAATACGTTCAAGGGCAATCTGAATCCATGCAGGTACACCAACGATAATACCAATATCCCAGTCTTTTGCTGCCTTAACAATTTCGTCTAATTTGGCTTCCCAGTCACGCTCTTTGGCTATGCGCTTCCCAGGCTTATAATGTGCCTGAAACCAGAATGGTATCTGGGCTGCATTGATACCGCTGAGGTCGCCTTCATAATAGCCTGATTTGTATTGCAGGTCGGTTGACCCTCCCAGCATAAATATACCTTTCTCAAAAAACTCCGGCGGCAAATCGTAATAGGCAAGGCTAAGAATCTGCCTGACACTTGTTTTACGAATGCTGCGAATCATGCTTTGTGTTACCGGAATTTTCTTGCTGGGAGCACCGGAGGTGCCAGAGCTAAGTGCAAAATGCATCACCTTGCCTGGCCAGGTAACATCTTCCTCGCCATCAAGGGTGCGATACCACCACTGCTCATGGATAGAATCATAGTCAAAAACGGGTACGCGCTCTCTGAAGAGCTGCACCGGTTTATCAGCCCACAAAATTTCCTCAAAACCAAATTTTCGCCCAAAGGCCGTATGTTGTGCCTTTGCAATCAGTTTTAAAAAGGTCTTTTCTTGTTTCTTGGTAGCCTGTTGTCTGCGACGGACACGCATCAAAGTCTTCTGTAAACTTAATGCCCGCTTGATTGCAATTCCTATCAATGCCATGCTTTGTTACTTTAGGTCATTTTCAACAGATTAATTTCTTTATCAGTTAGGAAACGGAATTTTCCTCTTGCAAGATTTTTCTTAGTAAGACCTGCAAAATACGTACGATCAAGTTTTGTTACTTCATATCCAAGATGTTCAAAAATCCTTCGTACGATACGGTTCTTCCCGGAATGTAAGGCAATTCCTACCTCATTTTTTGCAGCTCCCTCACCAATCCAGGAAATCTCATCAACTTCGGCCAGACCATCTTCGAGCGTAATGCCCTCTGCAATACGTTTTAAATCAATGGCTTTCAGGTTTTTATCGAGCGAAACATGATACACTTTCCGTATTTGATGGCTCGGGTGAGTGAGGCGCTTGGCAAGCTCTCCATCATTGGTCATCAGAAGCAGTCCGGTGGTTGCTCTGTCTAAGCGACCTACCGGGTATAACCTCTCTTTGCAGGCATTTTTTACCAGCTCCATTACGGTTTTCCTGCCTTCAGGGTCGTCAGATGTGGTGATGTAATCTTTGGGTTTATTCAGTAAAAGATACCGTTTGCTTTCTTTGCTGAGGGTTTGGTCGCCATACTGAATGCGGTCTTCAGCGCTTACCCTGTAACCCATTTCGGTGACAATGATGCCGTTGACTTTAATCACACCACCTTTTATCAGGTCGTCTGCTTCTCTTCGTGAACAGATACCGGCATTGGCAATATATTTATTCAGCCTGATTTTCCCGTCCTGCTCTTCTAAAGTAGGTTTCCCGGCTTTTTTGCGGTAAGTAATCTTTGGCTTTTCTACCTTGACAAACCTGGGAGTTTTGGGCACAGATCCATCGCCTTCCCGGTTTTCTTTTGAAAATCCTACTTTTCTTCTCCTGCGGTCACCTGATTCATGTTTATTCCAGGGCTGCTCATCGCTAAAAGTTTTTCTTTTCGGCCTTTCATCCCTGTCGCTGCCTTTGCTAAAGTTATCATCTCTAAACGACCTCCTTTTGGGTCTGTCGTCTGAAAAACCCTCTTTGGAGCTGCCTTTGCTAAAGTTATCATCTCTAAACGACCTCCTTTTGGGTCTGTCGTCTGAAAAACCCTCTTTGGAGCTGCCTTTGCTAAAGTTATCGTCTTTAAACGACCTCCTTTTGGGTCTGTCATCTGAAAAACCCTCTTTGGAGCTGCCTTTGCTAAAGTTATCGTCTTTAAACGACCTCCTTTTGGGTCTGTCATCTGAAAAACCCTCTTTGGAGCTGCCTTTGCTAAAGTTATCGTCTTTAAACGACCTCCTTTTGGGTCTGTCGTCTGAAAAACCACTTTTTCGGTCTGAACCTTTGCGGGTATTGTTTTCTCCAGCTC
>JAIBAI010000033.1 GCA_019695235.1 Bacteroidia bacterium
AATGGTTCTTACGGACCAAGTTTCCGCCACATTTACCTGGTTACATCTACTGACAATGGTCAAACATGGTCTTCTGAGGGTACTGATAAATTCCCAACAGATGTAACCCTGCTTGAGGAAGCTGGTTTTGATGCCTTTACTGAATATTCATTCCCAAGCGTTGCAAGGAAAGCAGATGATTTTATTCACTTAACATACATGAGTGATGAATCGCCAGGGATATACATGAATGTGAACGATCCGAATTACCATCCCTTGAACAACAATCGTATGGTATATCTGAAACTCACACCAGAACTGAACATCAGCACGAAAGATCTTTCTGCACAGGATGCTGGCATTTTCGCCTACCCTAACCCTGCCAATGAGGTGCTATACATTGGCTTTGATCTTAGCAAACAGGAAAATGTAAGCATGAAAGTTTCAAACATGCTAGGACAAACTGTTTTAACCCGCAAGGCACAAGCATTTGCTACAGGAAAGTCGGCTGTACAGTTGGATGTTTCTTCTCTTACTTCCGGAATTTACCTTGTTAATGTACAGGTTGGTACAAAGACCTATACAAGCAAAGTAATCATAGGAAAGTAATTTCTGCATCAAATAAAAACGCCCGAAATCAATTTGATTTCGGGCGTTTTTATTTTCAGCATTCCCTGATTTATTGGAAGGGTATATAAATTACCTTCTTGGATTCAAAAAAGGGTTCATTGAACCACCGCTGTATTTGCATCACCTGAACCTGTTTAAGGCCGAGAATTTCATTATTTATATCGCCCCCTTTCAGGCAAATCCATGCATTTTTTCCGGATATGTTTTTTTGATTTTTAAGCAAATGTCGGGTCATATTCCGAATTTGCGGAAAAACAGCTACTGCCCGGGAAACGACATAATCATATTGGCCTTTCACATTCTCTGAACGACCGGTATAAAGCTCAACATTCTTCAAACCCAATGAAGTAACTATTTCACTGGCAACAAGCGTCTTCTTCGCAATAGAATCACAAAGTATGAAGGCCGAGTCAGGGAATGCAATGGCAAGTGGGATACCAGGGAAGCCTCCTCCACTCCCAAGGTCAAAAATCCGGGTGCCTGGTTCAAAGCTAATTGCTTTCGCAATGGCAAGGCTATGAAGTACATGGCGCAGGTAAAGCTCATCGAGGTCTTTGCGTGAGACGACATTGATTTTAGCATTCCAATATTCATACAGAGGAGCCAATTGTTCGAATTGCTGAATTGTTTTTGGGTCAAATTCAGGGAAATAATGTTGAATCAATGCGGCGCCTTCGGGGTGCATTTTATTAGGTTTTTTCTGAATGAAATGGGTTCAGATTTTTTCCTGCTGGTTCCGGATGATATTGTAAAGAAACTCCCGTGAGCGAAACAATTGTGCCTTAACAGTGCCCAGAGGGAGGTCAAGTTGCTCTGCTATTTCTTCGTAGGAGAGTTCCTGAAAGTAACGCATCTCAACAAGTATTCTGTAGCGGGGTTTGAGTTTATCAACCAATGACCGCATCAAGGCTCCTTTTTGTTTACGGATCATGTTTTCTTCCGGGTCAGGTGTATCCGAGCGGACATCCATTGTCATCTCGCCACCTTCGTCGTTCATAAAATTCTTATCTAATGATAAGGTAACCGCCTTTTTTTTCCGGATAAAGTCAATACAATTGTTTGTAGCTATTCTAAACAACCAGGTGCTGAAAGCATAGTTTGGTGTGTACTGAGCGATGTTTTTGAATGCTTTTCCAAATGCTTCAATGGTCAGGTCTTCAGCGTCATCTCTGTTGTTTACCATTTTCATCAGTAAATAATACACTGAATCCTTGTACCGGTCTAACAGCTCGGCATAGGCAGCCTGGTCGTGCTTATCTACTGCACGTTTCACCAGTTGTATGTCGTACTGGGCTTTGCCTGAAAGATTTGACTCTAATTCCATCGTCTTTGCTTTACAAACATCGTGGAGAGTATATAGGTTGGATAAACAAAAATCCGGTGAATAATTTCAAGCACCGGCGATAGCCAACCTAAATTTTTCTCTGCAAGCTTGTTTGCTGCGGTGTGCAATATAACTATTTGTGTAATGGTTCTTAAAAGAATACCGACGGAGATTATTAACAGGTTCTTTTCGAAAAAAAGCCCCCCGATGGCTGATGCAACAAACAAATACCAACTGAAGGGATAAAGTGCCAGGCTGCTTTTATGCTCGGTTCTGTAATAACTGGCAGTTGTATGGTGCCGCTTTTTTTGCAAAAACCAGGTCCGCCAGGTTTGTTTGGGTTTTGATACCGTAAATGCTTCTTTGTCAATTACTACTGATGTGTTTTGGGCATTCGCTACCTGGTTGATAAAAAGGTCATCATCGCCCGACTGAATATGCATGTGTGATGCAAAACCTTTTACTTGGAAGAACAGTGACCTATGGTAGGACAAATTGCGTCCGACTCCCATATAGGGATTCCCTTTCAAAGCATAAGAGAGGTATTGTACTCCGATAAAAAACGCATCAAAGCGTATGAGCGTGTTCAGCAACCCCCCGGCAGGTTCATACTTCCCATAGCCAAGTACTATTTGCTTGCCTGGTGCATAAGCCGACATCATTTTCTGAATCCATTGTTTGTCTGATGGATAACAATCAGCATCAATCAAAAGCAGGGTTTCATAGCTGGCTGCCTTAATTCCTATTGTTAATGCAAATTTTTTTCCGTGTTCACGCCCCTCCACCTCTCTTATGTCAGCTACTTTCAGGTTAGAATAGTGATGTGCAAAGCTTTTTAACACATCAATTGATTTATCGAACGAACAGTCATTCACCACAACTACTTCAAAATGTGGGTACTCTTGCTCTAAAACCTTTGGTAAAAATTTTGCAAGGTTTTCTTCTTCATTACGTGCACAGATAATCACAGACACCGGTGGTTGATGGGTAGTCTGTTGGATAGGTTTGAATACCGCAATGCGCATGTAAGTAAAATAAAAGTAATATAGCTGTATTGCTAATGCAAGCAGAAATACTACCAGCCAAATGGCACCGACGCCGGTATCCGGCAAATACTCCAACATAAATGATACGGTATAAATTACCTCTGAATTTGATTTCTGTCAAAGGCGTACAAAAGTAGGTATAGCACGAAGATTGATTCGGTTATCTTTGCCTGACTTTTTAACAGCTAATGAACTATTCGCTAATCGCAACCGACAAGAATTCGAAGGCAAGAGCGGGAAGCATAACTACAGAACATGGAGTAATTGATACTCCGGTATTTATGCCAGTGGGTACCGCCGGAAGCGTAAAAGCTGTGCACCAAAAGGAACTTTATCATGACATCAAAGCACAAATTATTTTAGGGAACACCTACCATCTTTTTCTTAGACCAGGCCTTGAAACACTCGAAAAGGCTGGTGGTTTGCATAAGTTCAACGGGTGGAACAGACCAATACTTACCGACAGCGGGGGCTATCAGGTATTCTCTTTGTCGGACCGCAGAAAAATTAAGGAGGATGGTGCCATTTTTGCTTCACATATTGATGGGTCAAAACATCTATTCAGCCCTGAAAATGTGATGGATATCCAACGCACCATCGGGGCCGATATTATCATGGCCTTCGATGAATGTACCCCCTATCCATGTGAGCGTGATTATGCTAAAAAAAGCATGGAACGTACCCACCGCTGGCTGGATCGTTGCATTGAACATTTTGGGAAGACATCCGGGAAATATGGTTATTCACAGGCGCTTTTCCCGATTGTTCAAGGAAGTGTGTATGATGACCTCCGTGAAAAATCAGCCCAATATATTGCGAACGCTGATATGCCAGGTTGTGCAATTGGGGGACTTTCAGTAGGCGAACCCACAGAAGACATGTACCGTATTACCGAATTGGTTTGTGCTATACTACCGGATAACAAACCTCGTTATTTAATGGGCGTGGGTACTCCGGCAAATATTTTAGAAGGCATTTCCAGAGGCGTTGACATGTTCGACTGCGTGATGCCAACCCGCAATGCACGCAACGGTATGCTCTTTACAAGTGAAGGCATCATTAATATTCGAAATAAAAAATGGGAGCATGATTTTTCACCTCTCGACCCACTACTCACCACCTTTGCAGATCAGGATTATACCAAGGCTTATTTGCGGCATCTGATGATTGCAGGGGAGTATTTAGCCGGGATGATTGCCAGTGTACACAATTTAGGGTTTTATTGTTGGCTTACACGTGAAGCAAGAACGCAGATTCTGAATGGCACCTTTGCAAGCTGGAAGGAGCAGATGATTCCAAAGATTTCGAGGAGGTTATGAACGGCTGGATGACCTTGCTCGACCGGTATATCATCCGGAAATTTATGGGCACATTTTTTTATGCCATCCTCCTTTTGGGGGTGATAATTCCTGTGATTTTCGACCTGACCGAGAAAATAGACGATGTTGTTGAGAAAGATATCCCGATTACGGAACTCGTATTTTCATACTACATTAACTTTATCCCCTACTTTGCAAATCTATTTACCCCTCTATTTCTTTTTATTAGTGTTGTTTTCTTTACCTCGCGTTTAGCCAACCGTACAGAAATTACTGCGATACTATGTAGTGGCGTTAGCTTTTATCGTTTTCTTCGACCATACATTTTTTCAGCTTCACTGATTGCAATTCTTTCTTTTCTACTCAACAGTTTTATTATTCCACCGGCAAATGCAAAAAGACTGCAGTTCGAATACAAGTATTTAAAATTCAACTGGAATAGGAATTTCAACAACCTGCACCGACAAATCGCACCGGGAACATTTATCTATATGGAAAGCTTTGTTTCACAAAGTGCCACAGGCTATAAATTTACCCTTGAAAAATTAAATCAGCAGGAAATGCTCTACAAACTCAGTGCCGATTACATTCGTTGGGATTCGGTTACAGGGAAATGGTACCTTGAGAACTTTACACTGAGAAAATTTAGCGGAAAGAAAGAATCACTCATCCGAAAAGCACAAATAGATACAGTGTTTCAATTTAGACCACAGGATTTTGCGTATGCAGATGATGATGTGGAAATGATGAACTATTTTGAATTAAATCAATTCATTGCCAACGAACAGGAAAAAGGTTCTGATTTTGTTGATTATTATATTTACGAACGCCATCGCCGGATGGCAAATTCAGTAGCTACGATTATTCTGACCTTGATTGCCGTGCCTATGTCGGGTCGAAAAGTAAGGGGTGGCACCGGCCTGCACATTGGTCTTGGCATCGGGATTGCATTCACCTATGTGATGATGATGCAGGTGTCTTCAGTTTTTGCAACTATGGGAGGCGCCAATCCTGCGATTGCCGCATGGATTCCGAATCTAATTTATTTTGTAGTGGCTTTATTTTTGATAATAAAAGCCCCAAAATAAAAAAGTTTAAAAAAAAATCCGATGTATTTTTTGTGCTGCATCGCCCGGTATTAATGTGTTTCAGATGATGCTAAGCAAGTATTTTTTGCATCCCATGCAAATCTTTTGCATAGGATGCAAAAGCACCTGAGTAAATAAATCGTAAGTTTCGACTGGGGAGGAGGTTGGCGGCCCCCTTGCTTAAATTATACAACAGGCTGACTATCAGGATGTTATCTGTTTTTGGTATTTGGATTAGAACTTGCTAAGCCCAGTTTTTGGGTTCTTTTTGAATTTTTCGATCCAACCAGAATGTTCCAAATGGAATCCATGCAGCGAGAAAACCAATTACCCATTTACGGGTATTCCATTTTTCTGTATTTGCAGCCAGAATAAGCAAGCCTACATATAATATAAACAGAACCCCGTGAACCCATCCGGTATACTTTACAACCACAGGATAGTCGGCAATGTATTTCAAGGGCATTGCAATAAATAATAAAACTACAAATGACCAGCCTTCCAATACTGCTACTTTTCTAAATTTTGTTACAATGTCGTTCATGGCTGCAAATAACGAACAAATCAATTAAGAAAGTGTGTTGGCGGTAAAAAGTCAATCATATAGCCTAGGCATGCCCTTATTTACCAAGTGGTCGCTACCAGTGAGTTGCCGACATGCACCAAAGACCCAACTCAGATAGTTTCTCTGGTCTTTTCTGCAATTATATAAATCGGTCTGTTTTTAACGCCTTGGAAGGTTTTCCCAACATAAAGGCCGACAAGACCTAATGTTGACAGAAGCAGGCCGCTGAGAAACCAGATGGAAACAAACAGACTGGTATACCCTAACACCTTAATATCTCCCACTAACCACTGAAAAAGGACCTTAATAGCCACAATAAAAGAAAACAACGACACAAGCAGCCCCAATTTCACTAACAAGCGTATGGGTTTGTCAGAATAGGCAAGAATTATATCCATTGCAAGATGAAGCATCTTTTTTAGGTTATATCCTGATTTTCCTTCCTCACGCTGACTATGTTCGACATTTATTTTAGTGGCTTTAAAACCCACCCATTTAACCATTGTGGGGAAATAGCGAATTGATTCACGCATACTACATACTGCCTGAATAACCTTTTTGTGGTAAATACCAAAGTTTGCAACACTTTCATCTTGCTGAAAACCGGTAAGATAGCCCAGGGTTTTATAAAAAGTAAATGAAAAAAGTTTCTTTAAAAAGCTGTCCTTGCGTTCAAAACGTCTTGCAAGTACGATGTCGTACCCTTCAATGGCTTTTGCATACAAGGCAGGAATCTCCTCCGGCCTATCTTGCAAATCACAGTCCATTACTACCACCCATTCACCTTTTGCATGATCAAGACCTGCTGTAATGGCATAATGTTGACCAAAATTTCTGCTGAGCCTTATTCCGATTACCTTCTCATGTACTTGTGTTTCTTTTAAAATAGCTTCCCAGGAGTTATCCGGGCCACAATCATCAACCAGGATGATCTCATAGTCGTTCGTTATGCTTGTAACAGCTGCTGAAATTCGATTTACCAACTGGGGTATTAGGCGCTCCGCACCATAAACAGGACTAATAACAGACAGTTTCATCTTCTATTTAATGCAATTGTAATTATAAACTTTGCCAAAGATGATAAAAGTAAAGCATTGATTCTCTTTCGTATCCACAACTTTCATATAACCGGCATGCTGGGGCGTTATCTCCCTGGGTTACTACCTGCAGCTCAGAAAAATTATTTTTCAGGAACCAATCTTCTGCTGCCAGCATCAGTTTTCTTCCTATTCCCTGACCTCTGAAATTTTCATCTACTGCAATAATTCCGATATCACCTCTGCCCTGCTTCTCACCCAGTGTAACAAACCCTGCTATCTGTTGATTCACATTGTATACAAGCACCTCCCTGGCAATGCTTTTATCAACCGACTTTCTTATCCATAGTTCATATAAACTTTCAAATTTCCCGGGTTCAAAGTGCTTATCAATGTTAAACCTTGAATACACACCGCTTTCAATCGCAAGTCTGATGAGTTCACCAGTCGGCTCAGGTGCGGTGTAAGGCTGAATGTGCGTATCAGGAACACCTGCATTGGCATTTGCCTTCTTATAGAAAGTAAGTTTCCTGTCAGCTAAATACGCTTTATAGGATGTATTTTCACCACACGACAGCAGTTGTTCACTGGTGTAATATGCAAGCTTTATATCATTCGCCAACAACTGAGAACAAAGCAATTCCCAATCATTTTCATTGTCAATATTTGCATCAACACGTACAACATTAAACCCAAAAAATGAGCTGTCCCACTCAAGCGCTTTAAACATTTCTGTATGCATAACCTTCAAATGCGGTGCTTTTATCTCAATAGTTATCAGGTGGCATCAATACCAAAGCAGCTCCTTCTGAACCACCCTCTAACCTAACAACAACAATGCCCGTGGGAACTTGTGAAACCGTAAACGATTGACCAGCAGGATGGGCACTTAGGCGCTCTTGTTTTAACAATCTTCCGGTAATATCATATACCGATAAAATGCATGAAGAAACAAATGGTTGTTCAGGCAAAATCTCGAGATTGCCGTTATATGCCCTTATTACTTTAAATCCGTTACCGCGCTCTTTTAAATGTGGTATTATCCCTTTTGGCAACAATGTATATCTTGCAAAAAACCAGGAACCGGTATTTTCTGAAAAATTACTGAGCGTGTTTTTGGCCGTTCCAGGATCAAGATCGAGGCTGGCACGTATGATACTCCCGCCTCCACTTGTGGTCAGGCCACGTAGCCAGCCCAGAAGTGTAACCTCATCCATTGGCCCGGTTAAAATTGCTGTTATATTTTCATTCCCCGGACCGGGAAAGGTTGTTAGTCCTGTGAGTGTACCAGAGGTGTCACAGAAAAAGGTGTAGGCATCCTCTCCGGCAATTGCAGCTTTGATATTTTTCGCTGTGGGGGAAGGATCAAAATCATTTGTACAGGTGTATGAGCCACATGCGTATAGCTTGCCTGATTGATAGTGTAAATCATACATCCTTCCTGAATTTACCCCTTGCCCTTGACAGTCAGTGAAATTCTTCACCCAAATCACTTTCCCCTTCGAATTGTATTTGATAATGAAATCACCACCTTGCTGAAATGGCACATTTATCTGGCCATCTGAATTAATGTCGGCATCAAAACCAGATAGGCTCTTACCTCCGAGATAAATATTTCCGGCCTCATCAAGACATATTGCAACAGGCAAATCAGAAGCATCATTCTCAAAATGTACTCCTCCGAATACTCCACCCCATAAATAATCACCGTTAGCAGCAAATTTTAAAAGCAAACCATCATCAACACCCTTTGCACTTAATCGCAGGTCAGCCGCACCAGGGTCATAATCCCGGTCCCCTCCCATTCCCAATAGCCCTGTGAGGTACACCTCACCAAGAGGTGAAATAGCCATATCAATTGGCTCTATGCCCCCTCCGCTTGTAAGGGTGTTTTTGGTCCCGATGAACCATACAGAGCGAAATGCTAAACTGGTATCGTAACTGGCTATAAAAACCGTACCGCCAACTGTTGTTTTCCCGGATGGTGTTGTAGCAATTGGTGTTCCAGGGTCAAAATCAGCGTTGCCCAGCACCTGCCCGCAAACAAATAAAGTACTATCGTTACCCGTTCTAATGATAAACGGTTTTAAAAATGCGTCATTATTTATGCCAAGGCCAGAAATATCGAATGCCTTGATAAATACCCCGTCAGAGGAGTATTTTGTAACATAGACACTTTGATTTGCCTCAATATTATTTGAGTTCCTGGTTCTCAAAACACGACTTCCAGGTCCCGGGTCAAAATCAAGTGAGTCAGTAAACAAGCCTGTCACGTATATGTTATCAGCTGCATCTGCTGTTAAATCAAATGCCTCCTCAAAACTGTTGATTGTTTTTTTTGTTGCCAAATCATGCATCCAGGCAAATGTGCCGTCTGCATTGTATTTGGCCAATACAGCCCCTGACTGTGTTAAGCCATTAAAAATCACTTCCGGCGCTCCATGGTCTAAATCACATGTATCAGTACCAAAAGGTAATGGATGCAAAATACAGGCAAATGAGCCGTCAGAAAGCGTAATCAGCTTTCGGGCATAACTGGTCACCTCGCCTCCTATTTTAAAGGCATAACGATATTTAAGATCTTGGGCAAGGCCTTGTAGTATGCTGCCTATAAGGCAAATAATCAGGACAACGTATTTCATTTTGCCGGATTTGTTGCTCTAAAATAGTTATTTATTTGCGAAATACTGAACGTTTGCAAAATTTACTCCAAAAAGTAAGTAGGTATAAATAAAAAAGCCCGGAAAAATTTCCGGGCTTTTTTAGGAAGAGAAATCCCCTTATTTAATAACTACCGGGTAAGATTCTACCTTCTGACCATTGAGAACATTTACCAAATAAAATCCTGGTGAAACATTCTTCAATGACAGTTGGAGGTTAAATTGCTGCCCGTTAAGGTTGCCGGTGTACAAACGTTGTACATGCTGACCTGTAACAGAAAGTAGATCAACTGTCATATTGCCGTTTTCAGCTTTGCCACTCAGGTTAAAGATATCTTGCATAGGGTTAGGATAGATTGTAAAAGAACGGTTCGGAATATCTGCAAAACCAACATCGCCCGGGTTGGTGTACCATGCAGTTCCCTGAACTGCTCCTAAATTGACTGTCCCGAGATCTGTCACGTCCTTTTCAATGTACAGCAACGTAACCCCTCTGGTGCCTGGTGATATCCATGACCATGAATGAATCAACTTGTAATTGAAGTTTCCGTCAATGTGTGATGAATCTTTGAATTCTTTGATAGTAAAAAAGCGTAATACGTTTTCATAAGTACCTGCCGGAGTAGTCAGCGTTCCATATCCGTCAAACATAACTTGCTCAGTACCTGTTCTTACGATGGTATCCGGAAGCATTATCCGCACCCCGTGAATTTCCTGATTAAATGTGCTGCCCATCGTTGAAGGGAAACGAAACACGTCGACAGGAGGATTGTAAATCATCGGACCGTTAGCTCCGGGAGGGGGCGGGAAACCATCAAATGAGAATTGAAAGAATCCGTTGTGAGCAAAAGCATTATCGTTTACTTCGTAATAATTGTAAATCGAGTCAGTACCTGCCATCCCTCCAAACACATAGGTACTGGTCTGAAAAGTTTCATAAGGACCTTGCGTTCCTAATGGTGCAGCAATTTCTTCACTGCTCATCAAGGGAGTCAGTGGAAAGTTCCAAACTGAGTTGGGTCCGGTACTGTCGGTGTTGATTTCATCAGGACTAACCATCGTTTTCTGGTAGGCTGTACCTGCAGGGAACATGTCGCTCCGGTTGAATGTAGGTTGGGCGATAGCTGCAGCTGACAGCAAGATCCCAAACGAGAGTATTGGATATTTCATACGCATATTTTAAACCAAAATTAACCAGCCCAACGGGTGGTTTGCTCCGATTCAACCGTAGAATATAAACGGTTTTATTAACAGCGTCAAATTGCCTTGCTAACTGTGCATCCGGCGTTTCCAGGCTCTTTTGGATGCCTGCTGCTCCAGGCCAGTACTTTTTACAACAGGCTTTTCTTCCTGTCTGGCAAGTACTGCCATGATAGCTGCAATTTCAATTTCATCAGCACTTAAGGGCTTTTCAAGTAAGGCTGGGTTAAAGTAGTGCTTTACGAAATTTGTGTCGAATGTTCCCTTTCTGAATGCCTCATGATTCAAGGCAAATGAACAAAAATCAAGGGTAGTTTTCACGCCAGTTACCTGATAATCTCCAATGGCACGCAGCATTTTATCAATAGCTTCTGAGCGATTGCCGGCATGTACAATCAACTTACTGAGCATCGGATCGTAATAAATCGGAATATCCATTCCTTCTTCAAAACCTCCATCAACCCTCACCCCATTTCCGGCGGGCAAACGGTAAACCTCTAATTTGCCAATGTCTGGCAAAAACTGATTGGAGGGGTCCTCTGCGTACACCCTTATTTCGATAGCATGGCCGTTTATTCGTAAATCCTCCTGCGAAAAACTCAACTTCTCTCCCCTGGCTACCTGAATCTGTTCACGAACCAAATCTATACCGGTAATCAACTCAGTAACAGGATGTTCCACCTGTAAACGGGTATTCATCTCCAGAAAATAAAAGTTCAGATTTTCATCTACTAAAAACTCAACCGTTCCGGCACCAACATAATTACACGAGCGGGCTACCATCACTGCACATTCGCCCATGGCTTTGCGCATTTCTTCACTAAGAATAGCCGAGGGTGCTTCTTCAATTACTTTCTGGTGGCGTCGCTGAATACTGCAATCACGCTCGAAAAGGTAACAGATATTGCCATGCGTATCTGCCATAATTTGTATTTCAATGTGACGCGGGGCACCCACGTACCGTTCAATGAAAACCGAACCATCTCCGAAAGCTGACAAAGCCTCAGAAACAGCTAATTGCAGCTGCTCTGCAAAGTCTGCATCTTTCTCTACCACACGCATCCCTTTGCCTCCACCACCGGCCGATGCTTTAATTAGCACCGGGAAGCCAATTGAGCTGGCAATCTTACGCGCCTCATCCGTATCGGTTATCGCCTCATCAGTTCCCGGCACCAACGGAATGTTATACTTCTTTGCCGCAGCCTTGGCAGCCAGCTTTGAACCCATCATCTCCATTGATTCAGGTGAAGGGCCTATCAGGGTGATGCCCGCCTCTTTTACCATGCGCGCAAAAGCAGCATTCTCCGACAAAAATCCATAGCCGGGATGTATGCCGTCAACCCCTAAAGCCTTACTCACTTCAATAATCTTTTCAGCTTTCAGGTATGACTGTGATGAAGCCGGCGGGCCGAGTAATACTGCTTCATCAGCATAACGAACATGAGGTGCATTGCGATCCGCTTCTGAATAAACAGCAACGGTTTTAATTCCCATTTCCCGGGCGGTACGCATAACGCGCAACGCAATCTCACCCCGGTTGGCTACCAGAATCTTCTTCATAACAAAGGCCAAAAATACACATTCAGCGAACTATTCACCCGTTTGTTTAATGATTCTGATAATTTCCGGATGAAGTCGGCCTGCTGTATATAAATGTAAATAATAAAAGCCGGAAGTGATTCCCGTGAAATCAAGCGTATGCCTGTGTCCCCCCTTAAATTGTTCACTTAAAATCACCCTTCCGCTCACATCAAACAATTGTAACCCGAAGGGCTCATTGCTATATGAAAAAATATTTAGCCTATCGCCTGCAGGAACGGGGCCAACATAAAAACTTCTTTCTTCTCTTGCTATGTTGTTTTCACCTGTGAAACCATAAGGCCAGGGTTCTGAAATTTGTGTGCATCCCCAGCTATTTGAAACTTCAACCCGGTAATAACCCGCTTTTTCCGGAATAATAAAATTACCTACCTGCCCCTCAAGTATTTTCTCATTGAGATACCACTGCAAAGGCCCCTGCGAAAGTGTGTAAAGTTTATTCCCGGAAAACGCAATAAGCGGAATTTCCCTTTGAGGCAGCCAACGTACTACAATCACCGTGTCGAGGGTATCTGCCTTGTTTTCTGCTTTTGCAATTATCCGAATTGAAAATGCCCCGGACTGCATCACCTGTATTGCCGGATTGATTTCATCAAACTCCTGCGTTTGGTTTACAAACCATTGAAATTCAGTCGCATTACTACTATTATTTATCAGTTGTAAACGCTGCCCCTGACAGAGGTCGCTTGACAAGGTACTGAACCGGGCTATTGGTTTTGCCGGATGAATTAATGGGCAATTATCACCACTCATTACTGTGACCCATTGCGCAACCTTCGCAGTATCGAATTGATTTGCTCCGCCAATAACTAAGCTCACCGCGAATACCCCGCTTCTTTCATAATATACAACCGGGTTCTGCAATACTGAGGATGCTATGCTTCCTCCCGGGAATTCCCATAAAAGCAAGTCGTAAGGCGCTGAGCTTTGGTTGAAAAACTGAATACTATCGCCCTGACAGATGGTGCTATAAGAAGAACTAAACGCTGCCCGCGGCTTTAAAGCAGGATTGCAGGGCATGTCACCCAAAGATTTGAGCGGCTTTTCAAGGTCTAACCTGCGTCCTTCTGCTACCAAACCATTTAAAGTTCCGGGCCTGTCTGCCCCGTCAAGCAATAACTGTCGAACAGTACTAGCGCCCTCAGCAGGATGTTGCCGGTAATATTCTGTAAATTCTCCACAGGCTTCCGAATACATCAACCCCAGTGCCCCCGCAACCATCGGCGAAGCCATAGAAGTTCCTGTGCGATAGCCATAGGCACTCCCTGCATTGGTTGAATAAATACCAGTGCCAGGAGCGGCAATATCAATATGCTCGACTCCAAAGCCAGCGGCAGGGTTCTTCTCATCATTGTTCATTGAATTGGTAACTGCAATCAGATACTCAGATGGACAAGCCGTTGGAATGTCACCATTTAGGTCAACATTTATATTTGAATTAGTAGTTGCTGCAACATTTAAAATACCATGCTGCCCCAATGAATCATACAAAGCGCACCAGATAGGGAATTGCTCTGGCTTGCCCTGATTGACCCCAAAGGAGGCATTTGTTGCCACTACAAATGCACCTCGCCTGCCATTGGTAGCGTTGTACAAAGCACGCATCTCTGCCACATAGCCATAAGCTGCAATTACTTTGGCTTCATTTTCAGACGAACCGGCTACCGGTAGAATTTTCAGGTTCCAGTTAATCCCGGCAATCCCTTGTGCATTATCGCCTCTGGCAGCAATAATCCCGCATACATGGGTGCCATGAGAACTCAGTGGAATATTACCGCTATTCTGATAGGCATTCCAACCCTGAACATCATCGGTATATCCATTGCCATCATCATCTATGCCATTTCCAGGCACCTCCCCAGCATTTTTAAAAAACACATTCTCTAAATCGGGATGATCTAATTGAAAACCTTCGTCAATCACAGCCACAACCACCTGGTCACCCCTTGAGTTTTTACCACCAGTATTGATGGCCCATGCCGCAGTGGCACTAATGTCGGCCCCCTGTATCCCACCATTTTGCCCTGTGTTCATCAAGGCCCATTGCTGTGAAAATAAAGGATCATTTGGTGTTTTATCTCTCAGCTGCACCTTGTGATTTAGCTGTATCGCCATCACCTCTGGATGCTTTGAAAATCTATCAATTAAGCCTTGTTCTTTTCCGGGAGTACAAGCATAAAGGTGTATGCCAAAGCGCAGTGACAACACCTCAATATGATGCAGTGAACTGTCATCCGGCAATGTTCGGCGGCCGCTTAACTCCGCCCCATGCCGTAATTGAATGATTAGCTGACCCGCAACATAATCCGGTTGCGCCGCACTAAGCAAGGGGAGCCATACAAGTAAAAACAGGATGCGCATTTTCATAAGCTGACCATCCTGTGGCAGGTTTAGGCAAGAACTTCTTTCACCTTGTCAGCAGCCTCCTGCAACAAAATGGCTGATTTTACCAATAAACCTGAATCGTCAATGATTTGTTTTGCCTCTTTGGCATTTGTACCCTGCAAGCGAACAATAATCGGCACCTTGATCTCGCCAATGTTTTTGTATGCATCAACAATGCCCTGCGCAACGCGGTCGCAGCGCACAATTCCGCCAAAAATATTCACCAGGATTGCCTTTACATTGGGGTCGCGTAAAATAATACGAAATGCCTCTTCAACCCTTGCCGCATCAGCAGTTCCACCAACATCTAAGAAGTTGGCAGGGTCGCCTCCGGCTAATTTGATAATATCCATGGTTGCCATCGCCAAACCGGCTCCGTTAACCATACATCCGATGTTGCCATCGAGCTTTACATAGTTCAGGTTATGCGCCCCTGCTTCCACCTCTGTCGGGTCTTCCTCATCTGTATCACGCAAAGCATAAATTTCCGGATGACGGTACAATCCGTTTTCATCAAGGTTTACTTTGGCATCAACTGCCATGATTTTCCCCTGTGAGGTTTTTAATACAGGATTGATCTCAAACATTGATGCATCAATGCCCTCATAAGCTTTGTACAAGGCATTGATGAACTTCACCATCCCTTTGTTTGCTTCTCCTGTCAAGCCAAGGTTATATGCTATTTTCCGTGCCTGGAATGCTTGCAGGCCCACGCGTGGGTCAATTTCTTCATTAAATATCTTTTCCGGAGTATTATGGGCTACGGTCTCAATATCCATCCCCCCTTCGGTAGTGTACATTACAGTATTCCTGCCGGTTTGCCTGTTAAGTAAGATACTTACATAAAACTCTTTTATTTCTTCCGGCCCTGGTTCATAAACATCCTGGGCAATCATCACCTTGCGAACAAATTTTCCTTCAGCTCCTGTCTGTGGTGTTACCAATGTCATTCCAAGGATTTCTCCACTGATACGCGCCACATCATCAAGTGATTTCGCCAATTTTATACCACCGCCTTTTCCACGGCCTCCGGCGTGTACCTGCGCCTTTACTACCCACCAGGAGGTGCCTGTGAGTTCCTGCATTTTTTTGGCAGCAGCTACCGCCTCCTCCGGAGTGTGTGCCAAAATGCCTTCCTGCACTGCAACTCCATATTTTTTTAAAATGTCTTTTGCCTGATATTCGTGAATGTTCATCCGGAAAATTTTGTGCCCAAAAATAGGGTATTTCAACGGATGACAATGGCAATTCTGTTTTTCTTTGTCATGATTGTTTATCCGGCTTATCTTACAAGTTTCATTTCCCGCACCAGATGCCCGGCTCCGGCTACCTTGTCAATAAGAAAAAGTACGTACCTGATATCTACTGAGATATTTCGCACCTGATTGATGTCGTAAAAAATATCGCTCATCGTGCCTTCCCAGTTACGGTCAAAGTTCACTCCCACTAATTCGCCTTTGCCATTCAGTACCGGACTCCCTGAATTACCCCCGGTGGTGTGGTTACTGGCGATAAAACAGGTACGTAATTTGCCGCTCTTATCTGCATAAGCGCCAAAATCTTTTGAACGAATCTTCACGGCCAGTATTGAATCAAGCTCATAATCCGGATTACCGCCTGCATATTTTTCTAAAATCCCCTCAGCATCGGTGTACCAGGGATAATGAACTGTTGCTGAGGGGGAATATCCTTCTGCCTTGCCGTAAGCTAAACGCAAGGTAAAATTTGCATCCGGGTAAAAAGGCCGCTCAGTGAATACAAGTCGCTGTGCCTCAATATACTGCCTCCCCAAACCAGCAAGGGCAGTTTGTAGGCGCTGTACCTCCTTGCCAGGCACCCGACGGTAATAATCATTGTAAAACAAAGCACATTGTGCGAGCGGATCGGTCTGAAGGCGCCCCGGCAAGGTACTGTCGGCCATTGCAATAGCCCCCAATAACACTTCCGGATTGTCAAGTATGCTTGTTTCAAACATATAATCTACCACCGCTGAAATATGTATAGCATCTGTGTTTCCCGCAATTTGTTTTAAATTCTCCGGCAAAGCTTTTACAACTGATTGCCTCATATATACTTCAAGCATATTTTTCATAATTTGCCTGTCAATAGGGGCATAATAATCTTTTTTGAAACTGCTCAGCAGCTTTATCCACCCCTGCGCCTGCTCGGTCTTCATTTTTTCTGCAAAAACAGCCCCTTTCATTTCTATGAGCTCTTTCAGGTTCTGCGCCAACTTTATCACCTCAACTGTGAGAACACCTTCGGTCATTAGGTCGGCTTCAGGCTGAAAACGTGAAAGGGTGTCATGCAAAGCTTTTATTTTTGGTAACAAAGCATCAAATGTTTTGAAACGTGCATCTGCTCCGATACGTCTGATAAATTCTGCTTCAAACTGCTGCTTCTTGCCTATCGCATCTGCTGCTAACAAACCTTTTGTCTCTCCCGCCCACTTTTTGTGATAATTGCTCACTGATGAATATTTAGAAGCATATTTGATAAAAACTTCTCGGTTAGCGTCCATTGAAGGCTTCATCACCTCCAGACGTTTTGCCCGCAGAGATACCTTCAGAGGGTTGTCATGTTTAACAATTTGTTCAACAGCATACGAGCTGAGGTATTCGTTTGTCCTGCCCGGAAACCCATATACCATCGTAAAATCATTTTCTTTTAAGCCGGAAGTATTTACCGGGAAGAAATGCCTGGGCTTAAAGGGAACGTTGTCTTTACTATAATCTGCCGGCTTATTGTCTTTTCCGGCATAAATACGGAACACACTGAAATCGCCCGTATGGCGCGGCCACGACCAGTTATCGGTATCTCCGCCATAATTGCCAACTGAGGCCGGTGGAGCGCCAACCAAACGAATATCACGAAAAACTTCCATTACAAACAGGTAATAAGCATTGCCCTGGTACATGGGCCGCACAACTGCTTCATAGTGGGTACCATCAATTGCCTGCCTCACCAAATCAAGCGAGCGACTTGCAACAAGCTGCTCTCTCGATGCTTCCGTAAGCACCGTATCAAAGCCCTCCATGATTTGCTTGCTTACATCTTCCATCCGTATGATAAATGTTACTGTAAGACCGGCATTGGGCAATTCTTCCTGATGCGACTTGGCCCAAAAACCTTTCTTTAAATAATCATTTTCAAGTGAAGAATGTTGTTGAATCTGCCCATATCCGCAATGGTGGTTGGTAATAAGCAAGCCCTGATTACTTACAATTTCACCTGTACAGCCCCTGCCAAACTGAACCACAGCATCTTTAAGGCTCGACTTGTTGATACTATATATGTCTTCCGCCTTGAGTTTCAAACCCATAGCTTGCATACGGGGCTCATTGAGTTGCTTGAGCAATACCGGCAGCCACATGCCTTCATCGGCACGAAGGGGCTTTATAAGGCTTCCCAGAAGTAAGCTAAAAAGTAAAACAGCAATTCGAATCATTTGACTTTTACTGAACATCCTGCAAAAAAAAGAAAATAAGCTATTCAAAAACAGGATAAAAAACTTCCCAAATTTAATTTTGCCTCCTATTAGCTATCCGCTTGGGCTACAGCTTCGTAACATGGTAGTGGCGGGGGCCCGGTGGTCCCCTTTAATATAATATAGCAGCAAAATTTCAAGATGATTAAACCCTTGATGTAAGATTTTCCTTACATACCTGCCCATAATACCTGATTTAGCCCCCAAAGCGCAACAGCATAGCAACTTATATAAGTACAACCGCTGCGGCTTTTAGGCGAGGCCGACACAAGCGGTAAGTGGTTGCTTTTTTTAACAGGTTGTAAATATAGTTGATTTGAAAGCTTCCCCTTGTTTACCGCATCAAATTCAACAATATTTATACACAAATAGTCAGTATTTGAAATATTTACCCCATCTTGCTGTTTGCCAAAACCTGCAAATTGCATCGCTTACGCCGCAATATAGTTGCTTTATGTACCAGTTGGGTACTGGCATTGCCCATCCCCCTTTGGGGTCAACAGTTGTACTTTGCCAATTATTCGGTTGATGATGGTTTGCCACATAGTCAGGTAAATCACATCATTCAGGCAAAAGATGGCTATTTGTGGGTTGGTACCAACATGGGCCTTTCACGTTTTGATGGCCATGAATTTCGCAACTATTCAAGCAAAGACGGCTTAGGTGACAACAAGGTGAGGGTAATTTTCGAACCTTCTGCCGGAAACCTTTTGATAGGCCACGAAAATGGAACGTTAAGCTGGTGGACCGGAACACACTTCGAGGTGTTTCAGCTTGATAAGGCAAGCGGTAGAATTCTGTGTATCTTTCAGGATAGAGATAAAAACCTTTGGATTGGCACAGAACATACCGGGGTTTTTATGTTAGCAGCCAAAGATTTGTTGGCAAACCTTCGACAAAAAAAATTCAAACACTATGCCCACAAAGAAGGACTCTCTCGTGATGTATTAGGGCTTGCACAGGATAAAAACGGCAACTACCTGTTTATCACTGATCTTGGCTTAAAACAACTGGATTCAAAATCTGGAATATTTTCTTTTTTTAAACCTAAAGGGCTTGATGTGGTGCAATTCTCTGCTGTGTTGTTCGACAAACACAATACGCTCTGGCTGGGAACTGTGAAAGAAGGCCTTTACTCATATAACACTGAAAAAGAATACTTTGTACGTCATGACACGCTATCCGGCTACCTGAAGAGTAATTTTGTAACAAGTCTTACTTTAGACAAAAAAGGTGCTATTCTTGCCGGAACATGGGGCGGAGGACTGTCGGTTGTTGCTGATAATCAGGCTACTATACTTACAGAGGACAAAGGTCTTGGGGAAAATAAAATCCGCTGTGCGATGGTGGATGACGAAGGTAATATCTGGGCAGGAACCAACCAGAATGGTTTGTCTTGCTACCGGGGTGACCGTTTTGAGGTCTTTTTCAAATCAAGAGGCGGGCCTAACACACAGGTGGGAGCAGTGTTTGGTGATTCAAAAGGCCGTATGTGGTTTGGTGCGAATAACCATATCATGCTAATTAAACAAGCGGGAGCCATACCTGAAAAAATTGACCTTGGTTTTGCCGGAAAAGAAACGGAAGTAACCTCAATTATTGAAGACCAAAAAGGCACTATCTGGATAGCAACCTGGGGGCGCGGGGTGTTTCTACTAAATACCTCAACACTTGAACTAACCCGTTTTACAGGTCGTATTCCTGCTTCAAGCGACATTTCCTTCAACGAAAACTTCATTTATGCTTTGTATAAAGACAAAACAGGTCGCATCTGGTTCTCCATGCTGCAAGGCCTGGCAGTATACCATCCGGCCCAGAACAGTATAAAAACTTATACGAAAATAGATGGACTTCCCGGCAACAGTATTACCGACATCCAGGAAGACCACCTGAGACGGCTTTGGATTGGTACTGCCGACAAAGGGCTTTCTATATTTGACAATGGTCACTTTACCTCAATAAACCCTCCTGACATCCGGATCAATCCTGCCATTTCATCACTTGCCTTAGACAAGGCAAACAAAATGTGGATTGCAACTGAAGGGGGTGGGCTTTATTGCTTCGATGGCAAACAATATGCTAATTATTCTACCGAACAGGGCTTACCAAGTAATTATATCTCATTTGTCGAAACTGATCTGAATGGGAAAATTTGGCTCGGAACCCACAAGGGAATTTGTCGTTTTGACCCTCTGGCGAAAACCAATATCAACTTCGACAAAACCGATAAACATGCACGTATTGAGGCAAAACCAAATGCCGTATTTCTTGACCCTACAGGCTATATCTGGGCAGGCACTATCAATGGGGCATTAAAAATCAACACAAATAAGGTCATTCAGAACACAAAAGAATCTGTTACCTATATCACTACAGTAAAGGTTTTTCAGGATACGCTTTCCAGAACAGGACTCGAATTGAACTACCGAAGAAATTACCTGAGCTTTTATTTTATGGGAATTTGTTACAGCGACCCCGACAAAGTAATGTACCAGTATAAGCTCGAGGGTACCGATAAAGAATGGCAAAAGGTTACACAAAACTTCGTTAACTACAACAACCTAAACCCGGGTTCTTACGTGTTTATGGTACGCTCATGCAATAACGATGGTTTATGGAATCGCTATCCAACAACCTTTAGTTTTAAAATAACCCCGCCGTTCTGGATGACTTGGTGGTTTTACACTGGTAGCGGCTTGCTCTGTCTGCTGGTGATATATTCAATCGTTAAGTTTCGTGAACGCAACCTGCGCCTTGAAAAGAAACACCTTGAGCTGATGGTACTCTCAAGAACCCAGGAGATTGTAAGGCAGAAAGAAGAAATTGAAACCCAGCGTGATGAATTACAGGAAAGCAGTACCATCATCGAACAAAAAAACCAGGCTATTACCGATAGTATTCGCTATGCACAGAGAATCCAGCTAGCAACCCTCCCTTATTACGATGTTATATACAAGAACCTGACAGATACGTTAATTCTGTACAAACCAAAAGATATCGTTAGTGGCGATTTTTACGCTTATGCCAAAAAAGATACAAAGCACATCTTTGCAGTTGCCGACTGTACCGGGCATGGTGTGCCAGGGGCCTTCATGAGCATGATCGGAACCAATCTTTTCAACCAGATAATCAATGAAAAGGGCATCACTCAACCTGCCGAAATATTGCGCCATCTCGACATTGGTATCGAGAGGGCGCTCAAACAGGATGAGAGTGAAAACCACGATGGAATGGACATGATTATTTGCTCCCTTGATTTCACCAATAAGCAATTTGAATACGCAGGAGCCAACCGCCCACTCTGGATAATGCACCAGCAACCAACTAATACCCTGTACCCACAGGGGCCTGGCTTGCGTGCTGAATTATATGGTGAATATATGTGTATGATTAAACCCGACAAAGTTCCTATCGGTGGGTTTCTCCGACTGTCAGAAAGTAGTTTCACCAATCACTTATTTATTTTTCAACCGGGCGATGCCATCTATCTCTTTACTGATGGCTTTGCCGATCAGTTTGGCGGCGAACACGGTCGCAAGTTGCTTTCAAAACGCTTCAGAGATTACCTGATTTCAATTCGGGATAAACCTGTGAAGGTGCAGGAAGATTTGTTGAATTTATATTTCGAAAACTGGAAACAAAACAGAGAGCAGGTAGATGATGTGTTGGTTGTTGGCATCTGGCATCATGGCAATGCTACCTGAAACTGCGTTTATCAAGCTCCTCTTTTGAAAACACCGGTGGCGAAATCTTGCTTTTTAAACTCCGCTCCTGAGGAGGCTTAAACAATTCCCCAGCCAGTTTTCTGTAAAGTGTCTGGTAGGCTGGCAAAGTCATCCGGCCATAAAGGGTATAGCCCCCCTCGAAAGATTGTTCCATATATTCTTCCGGTGTTACAGCATATCCTGCCATTTCATTGGCGTAGGTAGTGATGATAACATCCAGAATATCGTACTTCTCTAATGCTTTCAAAACGGTATGCCGCAAACGCATTCCTGCTGTAGTACTTAAATCGCCCGGAAAGCCAATAATTACCAGTGCACCTATGCGCATCATTTGTAGGGGTACAATCACCGGAAGCCAGCTGTGCTCTGTCAGTGCACCGGCTTCATATTGCCGTTTTATCTCGTCTTTTATCTCTGCCTGCCCGGTTGCAATAGGCAGTTTATTAAGCCGCTTGTAACCCAGCAATCGTTTTTGCTGCATTTCAACTGCAAGTACTTTGGGATGATGTATCTGCTTTAATGCATTCAGTCGCTGGCGTTCTCCCCGAATGCCTGTTAGAGGCATGGTATTTATTAACTCCCGCACCCGTATTAGTGAACGCAGCACCCCGCTTGTAAATGCATCAGTTCCATCAATGTCAGGTGAAGTACCTTCAAGAAATGACAAACCAACTACAGCCTGGCCGGTTCTACATGCTTCATCACCAACACAGAATTCGGCATCACACAATACATCCGACATATCAACGTACATCATAACTGCATCAAGTTCACCACTCACCGGAATCTGAAATTCCTTACCCTCCGCCATTTGTCGCGCCTTTTCAAACTGTAAAAACCCGTTCGAATAGGCACTTTTAAAATCATCCTCGTAACGTCCACGTGGCCACCATTTGGCTTTCCCGTAATAATTTGGCGAAACATCGGCGGCAGCTTCCTGGCAAAAAGCAGCAATAAAGTTTGGGCCTGTCCGCTGATCATTTTCTAACAACGAAGCAGCATACCCTTTGTTATCTGCATTTATCTTGTGATTCGTGCTACTTATTGAATTCGCCTGCACCCCAAACCAGTTGATCAGGCCTTTATCACCAGGTTCCTTGGCACCAATCCGAAGCTGCTTCATCATGCGGTTCAGGGCCAGATGGGTTTGCATTTCATCCCTTTGCACTACCTCCGGATTTCGATTGTATGCATCAAGTGAGCGATTAAACGCAACATCTGCTTCTTCCTGAAACAAATCTGCATTAAGACTAAGCTGGCTTTCTGCTAAATCACCTGCTGCCTCTTTTAATGCATCAAAACAGGCATTCAGGTAAGCCTGAAACACTTCCGGACGAAAACCCTTACAGGTGAGGTTGTGAAATGCGTAGTGCGAATGTCCGCCTGGCGCACTATGGGTATGTTGTGCACAAAGCAGCAGGTTTTCAATTGACAGGTGCAATGATGTAAGATTTTTCTTACATCGCTCTATCAATGCCTCTTTTAAATGATGACTGATGTAACTGCACTCTAGTACAACAAGCGCTATTACTTTGCTACTTTGTGAGAACACAAAAGCCCGGGCATAGAGTTCTGTCTCAAACCCATCAGCTAACACCCCAACTACCGGATAGCCATGCAAAGGCAGCAATGCCTTGCGAAAGCTCACTTTCGACTTGCCAACACCTGCTTTCATGAATATGCAAAACTAAGCCTTATTTAGCTTGTTTCCACTGAAAACTCAGCCCATTCCCAAAGAAATTATCCTGTCGAACTCTTCAACTTTCAAAGGCATCACACTGAGCCTTGATTGCCTTATCAAGCCGATGTTCTCAAGTATGCTGTCTGCTTTCATCTGCTGCAGACTTACCGGATGTTTCAGCTCCTGATAATATGAAAGCTCTACCGATACCCAACGTGCATCATCCGTGCCAGGGTCTTGAAAGAACTCGCGGCTAACCTTTGCAATACCCTGAACCGCCATCCCTTCATTACTATGATAAAAAAGGACCAAATTGCCCTTTTTCATTTCTTTCAGGTTATTTCTAGCCTGGTAATTTCGTACACCATCCCAAACCGTTTTACCCTCTTTTTTAAATCGCTCCCATGAATAAGCTCCTGGTTCAGATTTAACAAGCCAATATTGCATCAATGTAAAATTTTAAAAACAAGTTCTTTCAAAAGATCACCGCCACTGGCACTTTCATTATTTACGCCTTTGCTGCGCATATCATTGTCACGTAAATGGTGAATTATCCGGATGATTTTTGCCGGACTGTAATTATTTGCGGCAATTTCATAGTCTCTGATAAAGTAGGGATTCACCCCCATTGACTTTGCAAAATCAGTGTTTCCCTTACTTCTAAGCCATTGATAATGCAACACTTTTGAGAAGTAGCCAATAAACGACCCTAGAATTGCCTGAATAGGATGGTTTTTCGGGTTGCCCGCCATAAAAAAAGCAATCTTATTAGCAGTAAAGATGTCTTTTTTGCCTAAAGCTTTCTGCAACTCAAACACATTGTACTCCCTGCTTACCCCTACTATTCGTTCAATATCTTTTTCAGTAAACTCATAGCCTGTCTGGAAGTTCACCATGAGTTTTTCGGCTTCGTTGGCAACTTTCTCTAATTCATTTCCGACAAATTCAGCCATCATGATGGCCGCTTTGGGCTGTATTTTAAAACCCCGTTTAAAAAGAAAACGACCAATCCATTCAGGGATCTTATCATCTTTTAATCTGTCAGATTTTACATAAACAGCTTCCTTCTCAAGTATCTTAGAAAAAGTCTTGCGTTTGTCTGGTTCCTTTCCTTTGTAACAAATAACAAGTACCGTACTGGGCTGGGGTTTTAGAATATACGGCTCGAGTGCTTCCATCCCCTTCATCAGTTGCGCCTCTTTTACCAGCACCACCTGGTACTCGCTCATCATCGGAAAACGCTTGGCCACCGCAACAACATCTGAGGCACTTACTTCCAAACCATACAAAACGCTTTGGTTGAAATCACGCTCAGATTCCTCCAGAATACTTGATTCAATAAACGATGATATCTGGTCAATATAAAAGGGCTCTTCACCACATAAAAAATAAACCGGATGAAATTGCCGGTTCTTCAAATCTTTTAAAACTGCTTCGGCTGTAACTTGGGGCATAATAGTGTATCAATCGAAACGAAGGTGCTTAACGGTATGTCCGTTGTGAATCAATTCATTCAGTGATGCAATTCCAATCTTGATATGGTCATCTACAAAGTTTTGTGTTACAATGGTATCACTCTTTTCTGTCTTGACCCCGGTGGCAACCATTGGCTGATCACTTACCAACAAAAGAGCTCCGGTAGGTATTTTATTCGCAAACCCCACAGTGAAAACAGTGGCAGTTTCCATATCAATAGCCATTGCCCGGGTCTTGCGAAGTGTGTCTTTAAAGTCGGTATCATGCTCCCATACCCTTCTGTTGGTAGTAAAAACCGTACCAGTCCAATAATCTTTACCGTAGTTCCGAATAGAAGTCGAAACTGCTTTTTGCAAACTAAATGCCGGAAGAGCCGGAACCTCAGGAGGTAAATAATCATTAGAAGTACCTTCACCCCTAATGGCGGCAATAGGAAGAATCAAATCACCCACTTCATTTTTCTTCTTTAACCCCCCACATTTACCAAGAAATAAACATGCCTTGGGTTGAATCGCCGAGAGCAGGTCCATGATGATGGCTGCATTGGGGCTTCCCATACCAAATTTTATTATAGTGATTCCATTGGCCGTGCTGGTAGGCATTGGCCGGTCAGCACCTTCAACTGTAGAACCCATAAACTCAGCAAATTTCTCAACATAATTGGTGAAATTGGTGAGCAGTATATATTTGCCGAATGATTCCAACGACAAACCGGTATACCGGGGTAGCCAGTTGGCAACTATTTCTTCCTTGCTTTTCATGAATACTTCAAATTATAGTTTCCCAAACCTGCAACTGCCTTCATTTGAAGCCAAGATACAGACGGTTCTACAAAGAACGGAAATTTTCGATGTATTCAGAAAAAGGTTTGTGCTTTTAAGTCCGGAAGAATGGGTACGACAGCACATGCTTCACTATATGGTGGGGCACCTCGGCTATCCGCCCGGTTTATTGGGCGTTGAAGTATCACTTCGGCTGCATGGCCTCGTAAAACGCGCCGACATTGTGCTCTATGACCGCAAAGCTGAACCCTGGATGCTCGTTGAATGCAAGGCGGCACATGTGCAACTCAATCAAAATGTATTTGATCAGGCAGCCAGATACAACGTTCAAATGCGCGTACCTTATCTGGTTATTACCAATGGCAATAAGCTCATGGCAGCCGAAATAAACCAGCAAACGGGTACCATCCGACCATTGCAGCAAATGCCTGTCTTTAATCCTTAAACGCCATTCACTGGATGCGTACTGCATTAAATATGGCTAAAAGCGCAACCCCTACATCAGCAAACACTGCTTCCCACATCGTAGCGATACCACCTGCACCCAAACCAAGTACAAGCGCTTTTACAAAAAAAGCCATTGCAATATTCTGCCATACAATTTGCTTGGTTTTTTTGCTGATTTGAATGGCCAATGCAATTTTTTCCGGACGATCATCCTGGATTACAATATCTGCTGTTTCAATGGCAGCATCACTACCCAAGCCTCCCATCGCAATGCCTATGTCGCTGATTGCCAAAGCAGGTGCATCATTAAACCCATCGCCCGCAAATGCAACTGTTTCACCTGTTGATTTGATAGCCTGAATTATTTGCACTTTCTCCTCAGGCAACAAGTCTCCATAGGCTTCCAATACGCCTAATTGAGCAGCAACTTTCTGAACAACTGCCTCTTTGTCGCCGCTTAGCATCACCGAGCTGATGCCCAATGCATTCAAGCGCTCTAACATATAACCAGCGGTAGGTTTCACCTGATCAGCCAGCAGAAAGCTTGCAGCGAAGCGTCCTCCGTATGCCACGCCAACCCAGGTATATGCCTCAGCGTTTGCTTGGGGTACCCCTGAAATTGCAAAACGCTTCATCAGCTTTTGATTTCCTACCAGTAACTCATCAGCACCGACCATTGCCCGAAGCCCAAATCCCGGTATTTCCTCAATATTACTAAGTTCAGTACCATTATCCGACCGCCCGATATATTTTACAATTGCTGCAGCAATCGAGTGGGTGCTGTGCTTTTCTAATGCGTAAACCAGCGGTAATAACGTTTTCGGGTCAAAACCTTCTTGAATGTTTTGCTCTTGTACCCTGAAAACCCCTTCTGTTAAAGTGCCTGTCTTATCTATTGCAAGGGTACTCGTTTTTGCCAGAAGGTCTAAGAAATTCCCACCTTTTACGAGAATACCGTGCCGGCTGGCTGCCCCAATCCCACCAAAATAACCCAGTGGAATAGATATCACCAGGGCACAGGGGCAGGAGATTACCAGAAAAACCAGGGCACGGTACAACCATTCGCTAAACTGATACTGCGGTAGCAAAATCATTGGCAGGAAGCAAATAAGCAAGGCCATCGCTACCACTATGGGAGTGTAGATGCTGGCAAACTTGCGAATAAACAATTCTGTTGGTGCTTTGCGGGCTGTTGCCTGCTGTACCAATTCGAGTACCCTGCTCAGCTTGCTATCAGCAAATGGCGCATTGACCACCACTTCTGATGGCTGGTTTAAGTTAATCATTCCGGCCAGCACAACATCTCCTTTTCTCTTTACTACAGGCATACTTTCACCAGTCAGCGCTGCTGCATTAAATACTGCGGACCCTGATTCAAGTATCCCGTCAAGTGCCAAGCGTTCGCCAGCTTTTAGCCGTATTAAAGCCCCTACCTGCACGCTTGCTGCTTTCACTTTTTCTTCACCCTGCGCTCCAATTAGCAACACCTCTTCGGGGCGCTGATCAAGCATCTGCTGAATGGAAGTGCGTGCACTGCGAACGGCCATCGTCTGAAACGTTTCTCCGACAGCGTAGAAAAGCATCACCGTTACAGCCTCAGCAAACTCACCAATAACAAAGGCTCCAACTGTTGCAAGCGTCATCAGGAAAAATTCAGAAAAAACCTCACCTTTACGTATACTGTTGAATGCCGCTCTAATTACCGGGAAGCCCGTTGGGAGGTAAGCAAGTAAATACCCTCCCAAACGCCAGTTCCCGCTAAACCATGGGGCAGAAAACCAGTGGTCAAGAGCAATAGCTGCAAGAAGAAAGCCCAGGGTAGTAAGGGGTGCGGCAAACATACGCCAGTGCGAAGTAGCATCTGATACATGGTCATGCGAATGTTCATGGCCGTGTTCATCAATAGTATGTTTATGGCTCACGGGCTCCGGAAAAAGATTAGTCAAATGTATGTATTGCCAGTTAATGCGACCTTATCATCGGGTATGCTCCTTTTGATATATCAGGAAACCATTTTCAAACCTACCACAGACCCTATCAGGGTGAACAAAAAGAAAATCCGCAAAAATGTGGCTGGCTCTTTAAAAACAAAAATTCCAAGCAATGCCGTGCCTGCTGCACCAATACCAGTCCACACTGCATAGGCAGTACCCAGCGGCAAGGTTTGGGTTACCTTTATTAACAGCGCCATGCTTGTAACCAGGGCAGCCAGAAAACCAACATACCATAGTATTATCTCTATACCTGACGCTGTTCGCGCCTTGCCCAGACAAAAAGCAAATGTGACCTCAAATAATCCGGCAACAATTAAAAGCAACCAATTCATAATTTTTCAATTAACCTCGTAAAATCTCATTCAAGAACGCAGCATAAGACTAAAACCACGCTTTTTTCTTAAAATACCAAAGCATCCCTCCTGTTATGGCAATCATGAGCCCCCACACAGCAGGATATGCCCACCAAACACGCAATTCAGGCATGTAATCGAAATTCATGCCATAAATACCAACAATAAAAGTTAGTGGAATGAAAATAGTTGCGATAATGGTCAGCGTTTTCATTACCATGTTCATTTTATTGCTGATTGAATTCAGGTAAATATCCATCAAGCCACTGGTAAGGTCACGATAAGTTTCAATTGTGTCAATGGCATGCACACAATGGTCGTACACATCGCGCAGGTATAAATCTGTATTGCCCTTTAAAAACCGGCTGTCACTTTTTGTCAATAAACCTATCACTTCCCGCATTGGCCAAATAGCCTTCCGGAGAAAAATTAATTCTTTTTTTAAACGATGTAACTCAACCTGATTGCTCTTAACGGCCTCATCAAGTAACTGAAATTCAAGTTCTTGCAACTGGTCGCCGATTTTCTCCAATACCACAAAATAATTGTCAACAATCATATCGAGCATTGAATACATCAGATAATCAGCACCTGATTTACGCAGCTTCATGTTGCCCTTTTTCAAGCGCTCACGCAATGCTTCAAACACATCACCCTTGTCTTCAATAAAACTCACCAAAGTATTTCCGCACAGCACTATGCTCAATTGTTCGGTGGTAACACACTGGTTTGTTTGATCAAAGTCAATCATCTTCACCACCAGATACAAATAGGTGTCGTAATCATCAACTTTCGGCCTTTGCTCTGTATGTACTATATCTTCAAGTGCAAGGACGTGGAGACCCAGTTGCTGGCCAATCATCGCAATTTTGTCGGGCTGATGCACGCCTGTGACATGATACCAGTACACTTCGTCAGAAGCCTGCCCGAAGGTGATTTCATGTAAGTCAATCGCTGCTTTGTGGGCTATTGTTTCATTAGTGTACCTGAACAATTCAGCTTTAATCGCAAAATCACGCTTTTCGCCCAAATAAGTCAGCGTACCAGGTGCCAAACCGGCTTTGCGGCCAAATCGTGTACGACGGTGTTCTCGGGTTTGTGCAATTACTGTTTTCCTGGCCATTGTCTGTTCAAATTATCAATTAACTTCATCAAGCAAGCCCTAGTCTTCTTCTTAGCTCTCCTATAATCAGGGCCGCAGCTACCGCAGCATTCAGCGATTCTCCTGCCTGACTGTCTGCCGGATATCGTGGTATGTGCATGTAGGTATTTACATAAGGTCTAATTTCTGTACTGATTCCATGGGCCTCACTTCCGATTATCAGGATTCCCTGCATGGCGTTTCCAGGCTGATAAATGGATTCGCCCTGAAGATCTGCCGCCATCACCAGAGTACCCCTCGGCACCTGCTCAAAAAACGTTGGTGCTACGACCCTATTGACCTGCACCCTGGTAAATGCGCCCATACTTGCCTGAATCACCTTGGGGTTGGTCCAGTCAACCGTTTGCTCGCATGCAAATACTTGCCGGATACCAAACCAATCGGCCAGACGTATGAGGGTGCCAAGGTTTCCCGGATCGCTGATTTTGTCGAGATAGAGGCTTAACTCATCTTTTAAAGGGACTATTTGCTGCTGTTCTGGGATAGTGCAAACCGCAATGACTTCCTGTGGTGCCTCCAGGTTGCTTATTTTTTTTATTTCTTGTACCGTACAGGTAATAAGCGCTGCCCCGGTATTCTGCACCAGCTTTTTATTTGCCTCAAACCAGCTGCTGCTTGCCAAAATATGCGTGCATGGGTATGCCTGCCGGATGATTTCAAGTACAATTTTATGCCCTTCAGCAATAAATTGCTGATGGAGTAAACGGTACTTTTTTTGATGCAGGGAACTGAAATGTTGAATCTTATTTTTGCCTGGCATCGAAAAGCCTTTAAATTTGAGGCATTAAAGGTATCAATTCCCGGGATGTTTTTTAGACAAAACAGGCAGATTGCCCCCTTCTTTGCTGTGGTAATCAGCCTGGTGCTGTTTTTTACTGCATGCAGCCCGGTGCGTAAATTGAAAGAAAATGAGCGGCTTATCGTATCAAACCACATCCAGGTGCTTGATAATTCACTTCCAAAAGAAGACTTGAAAGCCTTCATCCGGCAAAAGCCCAACAAAAAAACACTCGGTATCTGGCGCTTAAATTTGCAACTTTACAACCTGGTCAATCAGGATAAATTTATTCCCCGGTACGAGAAAAGAAAACAAAAACGGGCCGAAGTAAATCGGAATCGGGCAATTAGAAATCAAGCAAATCAGCGTAAAGGGAAACGCCGAATCAAATCCCGGAAAGACAATCCGTTCAGCCTTGCCCGATGGTTGTTAAATATTGGCGAACCCCCGGTTATTTATGACAGTCTCCTTGCCCACCGTTCTGCAACACAGCTTGAGCTCTACCTGCAAAGTAACGGATTCTTTCAGGCCTCAGTAAAAGACACACTGATTTTGAAGCATCCTCAGAAAGCAGATGTTCATTACAACATCAGAACAGGCAAAGCATACAAAATCGGGAAGGTTCATTATGACATCAGTGATGAAACCATTTCAAGCCTGGTAATGGCCGACCGAAAAAATTCAAATATCCAGTCGGGAGAGCAATATTCAACCCAAAAACTGGATGCTGAACGTGACCGCATCACCGACTACCTGAAAGACCTTGGGTATTATGCCTTTGTGAAGAATTATATAAGTTATGTTGCCGACAGTAGTATTGGCAACAAACAGGTTGAATTAAGTATTGAAATAGCGAATCCGGAATACAAAGTTCCTGGTTTTGTTGACAGTACGCAAAGCACCACACATAAGCGGTATAAAATCAACGATATTTACGTTTATGGCAATTATAATTTAAGGCCCGACAGCAATCAGGTAAATGATACCCTTTACTTTAACAATACAAGTTACATTTCTTCCGGTTTGCTGAAATTTAAGCCCAATGCAATCAAATCTGCAATCTATATTCAAAGGGGCGACTTATACAGCAAGCAGCTGGCCTTGCGCACCTATAAGCGTTTGTCTGATTACCGTGCATTCAAATATATCAACATTCAATTCAAACCCCTTCAGGCCGATTCATCTGAGCTATTAAACTGTGAAATACAGGTTAGCCCTATGTCAAGGCAATCATTCACTTTTCAAACCCAGGCAACCAATACGCAGGGTAACATCGGTGTGGCGGGTGATTTGATTTACCAAAACAGAAATCTGTTTAAAGGACTTGAATTGCTTGAACTTCGCTTAAACGCAGGCCTTGAAGTGCAACGTCTGGCAAGCAGCGAAAGTGAAGGTAAAAATATACAGGAGCTGATTCCATTTAATACCCTGCTTTTAGGCCCTGAGTTGTCGCTTAACTTCCCAAAACTTATTTGGCCTTTCCGGAAAATTCAGAAATCAGTTCCTAAAACAAGAATATCAAGCGCATATAATTTTCAGAAACGGCCTGATTATGAGCGCTCTATCTTCAACCTTTCGTATGGCTACTCCTGGAAGCCCTCTGCGCAGAAAACATTAATATTCAACCCGATAGAGATAAACTTTGTTAATGTTACCCTGGGGAAGAACTTCGAAAAATTACTGAATGTTTCGAATAACCTTTTTCTAAAAAACAGCTTTACCAGCCAGTTTATCACAAGTTCAAAAGTCACCTGGATGTATTCAGGCCAGATAGTGGGAGCCCGGAAGAATTTTCTTTTTACCCAGTTGAACCTTGAAAGCTCAGGGCTGTTTTTCTCAGGCACCCGTATGCTTTATCAAAACCCTGGTACCGACGAGCAAGGCAAATACCTTGTGCTCGGCACCCGCTACTCTCAGTTCATTCGTTTTGACACCGATTTCCGGTATTATGATTACCTGAATAAACGGGCATCTCTGGCCTATCGTTTTATTTTAGGACTTGGCATACCTTACGGCAACAGTGACGTGATGCCTTTTGTACGTAGTTTCTTTTCCGGAGGTGCGAACGACTTGCGCGCCTGGCAGGCACGTTCAATTGGTCCGGGCTCATTCAGAGATTCACTCGGGCGACGCTACGACCTCATTGGCGATATCAAACTTGAATTGAACGCCGAATATCGCCTTAGGGTATATAAAATGTTCGAGACTGCCATTTTTGTGGATGCTGGTAATGTTTGGCTACGCAAGCCAAATCCTTCAATGGTAAATGGCGAATTTAGATTCGACAGGTTTTACAAGGAGATAGCCATCGGAGCTGGAATAGGGCTTCGGTTGAATTTTGATTATTTCATCATCAGGCTTGATGCAGCCCATCCAATCCACGACCCTTCGTATATACCGGGCGAGCGCTGGGTATATAAACAGTTGATGCTTTCGCACCTCAACTTCAATCTGGGTATTGCCTACCCCTTCTAATAAAAACAGGCAGGTAAAACCGGCGAACCCCGGCTCAACCTACCTGACTATTTATTTATGTTGGTTTTACGAAATTATCCCGGTTCAGGCATAATTATCATCGTAATCGCCAAGGCCCATTGTAAGCTCTACATCTTCTGAGACTTTCCTTACATTTTTTGCCACTTCGTTGCCTTTCTCGTTCACTTCTACAGTGAATTCAACCGTATCGCCATCATGGATGTCATTGAAGTCGCCCTCTACCACGTCGAGGTAATGAAAAAACAAATTGTTGGGCGGGAAGGCTACAAAGCCATAGCCGCTTTTCATGTTAAGTGTCTTTGAAACCTTTACATCGCCCTTATCAATGATGTTTTTATAGGATTTAGGGGCGCTCTCCTGGGCAACAAACAAACCATTTACCATCGCATCAGTTGTGCTTGCCTCATCTATCAAATCTTGCATCGGTACCGGATAACTAACCTCTTCTAAAAGGTCTTGTGAGGTACGCGTTATGATTTCACGCCCTGTATCGTCAGTATATTCAAAATCCCAGCTCAAAACCATCACGCGTGTACCGAGGGTGTTCACCTTACGAATTAAAGGCACAAAATCACCATCAGAGGTAATCAGTACCATTATGTCGTATTTTTTCATCCAAACCAACTCCAGTGCTTCCAATGCAAGCCACACATCTATTCCTTTTTCCTCTTTCCGCCCTGCCCTGGTACGCAACGGAAGGTAATGAGTAACAACGCCTTCTGTCATTAACACATCGTCAAATAAGCGGTCATTGTATAACTGATTGCCTCTTTGACTCGCTTCATAGGCACTCATCCGGCCTCTGAAATAATGCGCATCAACCACCTGGCAAAGTTTGTAATCAATGCCCATCTCGGCTGCCGCCTGTGCCCTGATGAAAGAATGCAATCCGGCAATGCTTATTCGTCTTCTTTTCGGATGAAAATAGTTGTAATAATTACTAACGTGCAAAAAGTAGTTACCGTCGTAAAAAACGCCGATCTTCACTACCCCATCTCTCGGTTCAAACATAATTGAAGAATTAAATTAAAAAATAGAATAACAATAATGCACAAAAAGTGTTCCGGAATTATCAATGAAATTTCCCCAATTCCTTACATGACCTCTATTACTCTAGCTGCCTACAAAATTATTGTTTTCAGTAAACTGAATTCGCCAATTTTATGTCTGAACTTACGCGAAGATTCTATAAACGCAATAAAAAACCAAAAGATGCCGAAGGCATCTAACCTATAAAGCTGTAATCCCGTTGGGATTATTGAAAAATGACCAAACGATGCCGAAGGCATCGTACCTATAAAGCTGTAACCCCGTTGGGATTATTGAAAAAT